>JBKHCS010000201.1:0-2959 GCA_046541715.1 Spirochaetaceae bacterium | reverse complement strand
ATGATGCGCTTTGCCCGGGAGGCCCCGATACGCCGGGGAAGCCGTTGGGTTCCCCCCCAGCCGGGAACGAAGCCGAGGCCCGCTTCCGGGAGGGCAAACCGGGCGTTATCCGAGGCGTAGATCATGTCGCAGGCAAGGGCGAGCTCGAGCCCGCCGCCGTAGGCGTACCCACGAACAACGGCGATCACCGGTATGTCGAGCTTCTGAAAGCGGTCGAAGACCTCGTGACCCCGGAGGATCCACGGTCGGATACTCTCCGCGTCGATTTCCTGAAGCGCCTTGAGGTTCGCCCCGACGACGAAGTACTTCGGCGACGCGCTCTCGACGAGGAGAAGCCGGAGCTCGGGATCGGCGGCAACGGAATCGAGAATGCCGTCGATGGCCTCGATGACGTCAAGATCGAGGGTGTTCGGCTTGTTCTCCGGGTCCGGTCGGAGGATGAGTCGGGCAAGGGCCCCGTCGATCTCCAAAGCAACGGTCGTTTTCATTGAAAGAACCTCGAATTCATCTGGGCTAAAGGATCGGCGATTTCCGGTGCGAAGCTCATCCGTTGGAGAATATCCTTCTCCAGGTCGATTCCAGGGGCTATCTCGATAAGCCGAAGGGTCCCGTCGGAGGTAAGCTCGAAAACGGCCCGTTCGGTTACGTAGAGGACCGACTGCTCCTTCTTACCGGCGTACTCCCCGCTAAAAGTTACCTGGTCGACGTGGTCGACGAACTTGTTGATCTCTCCCTCCTGGTCGACGACGATCTTCCCGTTGCCCACGGTAGCCTGAAAGCCCTTGGTCGTAAAGGTTCCGCAGAAGACGACCTTTTTGGCGTTCTGAGTGATGTTTATGAAGCCGCCGCACCCTGTCAGACGAGAGCCGAGCTTGCTGGTGTTGACGTTGCCGTGGCGGTCTGTCTGGGCCATCCCGAGGAAGGCAACATCGAGACCTCCGCCGTCGTAGAAACTGAACTGATCGACCTCGCTGATGATCGCCTGAGGGTTATACGCGACGCCGAAGATGACACCCCCTGCCGGTTGCCCACCGACGGCTCCCTGTTCCACCGTCAGGGTGAATTGGTCGAGGATCCCCTCTTCGGCGGCCACCGCGGCGATGCCGTCGGGAACTCCGAACCCGAGGTTTACCACGGCGCCCTCGAAGAGCTCTTCCGCCGCCCTGCGGGAGATAACCTTCTTCGCGTCGAGGGGCCGCGGCTTGATAGAAGCCATCGGCACCCGGACCCGGCCGTTGAACGCCGGGTTAAACTCGTCGAGGGTCGTCTGCTTTTGCTTCGGATCGACGACGATGTGGTCTACGTAAATGCCGGGAATGCGAACCTGCATCGGGTCGAGGCTCCCGGCTTCCGCGAGGTACTTGACCTGGGCGACGACGATCCCGCCGCAGTTGCGTACCGCCTGGGCCACGTGGATACCCTCGAGGAGGGCCCCTTCCTCTTCGAAGGAGATGTTGCCCAACTCGTCGGCCGTGGTTCCCCGGATAAACGCGACGTCGAAGTGGAAGCGCCTCCAATAGAGCCACTCCTCGCCGTCGAACTCGACGACACGAACCAAGTCCTCGGTGGTCACCTCGTTCATCTTTCCGCCTTCGAGGCGGGGGTCGATATAGGTCCCCAGTCCGACCTTGGTTATGACCCCCGGCTTATTCCCCGCCACGGCGGCGTACATGTGACAGAGAACCCCCTGGGGAAAGTTGTACGCTTCAAGCTTGTTCTCTGAAATCAGCTTCGCCATCTTCGGCGCCATCCCAAGGTGCCCCGCGATGTCCCGCCGGACGAGACCCTCGTAGGCCAAGAGGTCGTTCCCGATGGTGTCTTGATCCCCGAGTCCCGTGGCGTGGCAGAGGGTCAGCTCCTTCGGGATGCCATGGCTTGCGAATCGCTCCCCGAGGGCCCGCATCAGAGCCGTCGGTTCCCCGAGACCGCCACCGGAACCTGATATTGCGAGGGTGGAACCGCTTTCCACCAGCGCAGCCGCTTCTTCTGCTGTAATCACCTTGCTTCTCGGCAAATCGATATCTCCTTAAAGAAACTCTTATAACACCGACGAAGGAGTCCCTTCGGTTCTTTAGCGGGGCTTTCCGGAAGACTCCCTGACTACCAAAGTCGGCTCGTAGATGACCGTCCGAATCGGTAGGCTCGGGTTCTTTAACCGCTCCATCAACAAGCGCGCCGCGGTGCTCCCCAAGATGTCCCGGCGATAATCTACGGTCGTCAACGGCGGGCGCCAGTGTTGGGCCTCGTCCAGATTGTCGAACCCGGCGACCGCTACGTCTTGCCCCGGTAACACGCCGGCCTCCCAGAGTCCGAAGAGAACCCCATGGGCGACGAAATCGTTGAAGCAGAACACCGCGGTCGGAGGATCTGGGATCCGGAGCAGTTTCTGAATACCCTGATACGCCGCGGCCGCGGTAATCGGGTGGGAATAGATGAGACTCTCGTCCACCGGGACACCGGCCTTTTGGTGGGCCCGGAGGTATCCCTGGAGCCGTTCTTGCCCTGCGGAGCTCTTGGTTTGGCCGGCCATAAAGGCCACGCGCCGGTGCCCCAGAGAGAGGAAGTGGGCGACGGCGCTCTCCGCGCCCTTGTCGTTGTCGTACCCGACGTAATCCGCGGCAACGCCCGCAGTCCACCGGGTTGCCAAAACGAAAGGTGTGGGTCCTGTGACCAAGTCCGCGAGATCTTCGGCCTCGGTGGCTGCCGCAGGGGACAGAATAAAACCATCGACCCCGTATTCGAGCATTGACTCGATGGTCCGGCGCTGTTTGGACGGCGATTCACCGGTGCTCGAGAGGAAAAGAATCAAGTTTTCGTTTTCGATGTACCGCTCGACCTCGACCGCAAGCGCGGCATAGAAGGGGTTCCGCAGATCCGGAACCACCATGGCCACCGCCCCGGAGGTCTGTTTTCGCAGGCTCGCCGCCGAACGGTTGTAGACGTAACCGAGACGCTCCAT
>JBKHCS010000008.1:0-50938 GCA_046541715.1 Spirochaetaceae bacterium | reverse complement strand
AGGGCGGTGGACCGGGCGGTATCGACGGTCCGGTTTCCCGTCGTCGAGGGGGCGGCATCGCTTAAGACGACGTCAAAGGGGGCGTACTCCTCGAGGGCGCCGACCGTGGCCCCCTCGGTAAAATCTCCTTCGACGGCGACGACGTTCTGGAGCGGCCCGAGGGCCTCCAAACGGTCGAAATCCACGGCGACCACCAGGCCCCGGGATCCGACGGCCCGGGAGGCGTACTGGCTCCAGCTTCCCGGAGCCGCTCCGAGGTCCAGAACCCGGGCCCCGGGGCGGAGAATTCGGTGCTTGCCGTCGAGCTCGGAAAGCTTGTACACCGACCGGGCGGCGTAGCCTTCCTTCTTCGCTGCGTCGCTGTAGTGATCCGGCCGGCTCCGGGGGCTTCGCCGGGATTTCGCCACGGTTAGGCCGGCCGGGTGTTGTAGACCTCGTTCAGAAAACGGTTTAGGGCCTTCAACACCAGGGTGGGATGCTCGACCGGAGCGGCGTGACCGGTATCCGGAACCCGAACGAATTGGGCCCCGGATATCCGCAAGCCCAGGTCGATCATCGCCTCAGGGGGGGCGAACCTGTCGTCCTGGCCGGTCACCAGAAGCTTCGGAACCCGGGACGCTTCGAGAGATTCGCTGGTATCGGTTCGGCTCATGGTTGCCACTATCTGACCCACCGCCAGGGCGGAATCCCGGGCGACGGCCTTCGCCAGAAGGTCGTCGAAGGGGGAGCCGTCCTCCTCCCGGGAGGACTCGGCAAAGAGGTCGGTAAAGAGCTGTTTGACGACCGCCTGCGCATCCGTTTCGTAGAGCTGGTCGAGAATTCCGGCCCAGTAGAGCAGCTCGGGATTTGACGGCGCACCGGGGTGGGCATCGCAGAGAATTATCCCTGAGTACCCTTCCGGCTTGCGTTCGAGGGCCCGGAGGGCGACGTACCCTCCGAGGCCATGACCGCAGAGGACCGGCTTTTTCGCCTTGCTCTTCTTAACCACCCTCTCGAGTCGGTTTACTAAGGTCTCCACCGTAAAGGGGCGGTGCCCCCCGTCGGCCCCCGGCGCTTCGAGATCCATCGCCACGCAATAGTAGTCGTGGCTCAGGGTTTCGATGTGGGGAGCCCACATAAAGGAATCAAAAAAGAGTCCGTGGAGAAAGACGACACTCGGCGCCTTCTTCGGCCCGGCGTCACGGTAGTCGATTGGATCCTGCATTGTCCCTTAGGATAGTTTGATCCGCCGCCTCCGGCAAGCTTGACCGGGATTACCCGGTCCCGTACCTTGAAGCGGTGAATAATCGTTCGATACTCAAACGCCCGTTGCCCTACAGGCAGTACAATGCTGCCTTCTTCCTTATCGGAATAAACGTCCTGGTCTTCTTGTTCCAACGTGCGGCTCCCCAGAGCATCCGCTACCTTGCCATGAACCCGGTCTTCGTGGTCGCAGAAAACTATTGGTGGCAGCCCTTCACCTACATGTTCGCCCACGCCGGTGTCTCTCACCTTTTCTTCAACATGCTCGGCCTCTTCTTCTTCGGAACCCAGGTCGAGCGCCGATGGGGAAGCAACGAGTTTCTCCTCTACTACCTGTTGACCGGTTTTCTCGCCGGCCTCTTCTCTCTGGCCTTCTACATCCTTACGGGCAATATGATGGTCTTTCTGCTCGGTGCCTCGGGAGCCGTATTTGCGGTTCTCCTCGCCTTCGCGACTCTCTTCCCAACGGCGATGATCTATCTCTTCGGTATAATCCCGATCCGGGCGCCGATCCTGGTCCTCGGGTATACCGCTCTCGAGCTATTCTCCCAGATGCGGGGAGCCGCCGGCGGCATCGCCCATTTGACCCACCTCGCCGGCTTCCTCTTCGGGTTTCTCTACTTTACCCTTCGGTTGGAGATAAACCCGATTCGGGTCTTCCTCGACGAGCTGCGGTAGGCGCCGCTCAGGGGCCGGCCGACCTCGGCCGATACTCTAGACACCATGACCGTCGCACCCATGCTGTTCTTCCTTGCGGCTCTGACCACCCCCCAGGCGGACCTGGAGTATCTCGACATCTCCCTGACCATCGAGCGGAACCCCCTCGGTTTCGACGCGATTCCCCGGCACCTCGAGCAGGATGAGTTGGGGCGGCAGCTCCTCTCCGAGGCGGCCTACATCGTCGCCGGAATGATCTACGGGTTCGACTTTGTCTACCAACCCGGGGAGTCGGAGCGGGAGCAGCCGACCGGGTTCGAATTGTCCCTCCGGGCCGAGATCGTTCCGGGGGACCCTCGCCTCAAGACCCGGGAGATCGAGACCGACGCAAGCCTTATCCGGGGGCGGTTCTTCTACTATCTCGAGGACTTTCAGCGGCAACGTCTTCTCGCCTGGCAGAGTAACGCCCTCCCGACGCCGACGGCCGTCGGCGAGGCGGAGATATGGGGTGGGGTGGAGAACCGTATTGCGGCCATCGAGGCGGGAGTCCGTCTTGCGATCCGGGACTACCTCCGGGAGCGGATCTATGCCCGGCCCCGAGAGATCCGGGGAACGGTCGTCCTCGCGGGCCCACCGCGGATCCGGATTGTGGACGGAACCTACCGGGCGGAAGTGGCGGTCCACCTCCAGATCGAAGAAGTAGAGCCCTACCGGGTCTTTTAAGCCCCGAGAGCCGAAGCCCCGAAATGCCAAACCCCCAGCGCCCAGGCGATCCCGAAGACAAAGCCCGCCACAATCTCCCCGAGGGAGTGGCCCGCCGCTTCGTTCAGCGGCCGGCCGGCTAAGAGATCCTCTCCGGAACCCGCATCTCGAACCAGGCGGGTCAGAATAGTCGCGTGGCGGGCTACCTCCCCCCGGAGGCGCAGGGCATCGTAGATGATGATAAGGGAAAATACCGCCGAGACGGCAAAGGCATCCGAGTCGAAACCGGAGGAGAGGCCGACGGAGACCGTCAAGGCCGTCACAAAGGCCGAATGGGCGCTGGGCATTCCACCGGTATGGACGAAGGGCTTAAGCTCCAGACGTCGGTGGCGGATCGACGCCGTTAAGACCTTGTAGAGTTGGCTGGCGATCTGGGCGGACACCGCGGTTATCAAGGAATAGGCCACCACCACCGGCACCCTACATCAACCGGTCTCGAATTTCCGCGCTGACGTAGTCCAAGAGCGCGACCGTTATCGCAATAAACCAGACGGCGATACCGGCGGCCCGGTAGTCGAGAAGCCGGATGTACTGCACCAGAATAAAACCGACGCCGCCGCCGCCGACGAGACCGATTACCGTCGACATCCGAACGTTGATGTCCCATCGGTAGATGGAAAAGGAGATGAAGGGGGAGATCATTTGGGGGATGACTCCGAAGGCGATGGTCTGAAGCGGGTTCGCGCCGGTCGCCTGGATTGCCTCTATCGGGCCGTGGTCGATACCCTCGATCGCCTCGGAGTAGAGCTTGCCGAGGGCCGCGATCGAATGCACCGTAAGCGCTACGATACCGGCAAACGGCCCGAGACCGACCCAGACGACGGCGATTAGCGCCCAGATGAGCGGCTCGATGGACCGGATGATATTCAGAATGGTTCGCGTGAGGTAGTAAATCGCCATCGTCAGCCACGAAGCGGACATAATGTTTCGAGCCGCCAAGAAACTAACGGGAATCGAAAAGACGATGCCGAAGAGGGTCGCCATCATTCCCATGATGATTGTTTCGACCATTCGGCTGATGGTTATCCGGAGCGCTTCGCTGGCCCGTGCTTCCCCCTGGAAGGTTTGTCGCGCTTCGATCCGGTGATAGACCGGGCCTTGCCGACGGTCGGGTTGAAGGATCGGGTAGGGCATCGTGACGGTGGTCTCGAAGCCACCCTCATCGTCGGTCATCACGGAGATGAATTCCCCCTCCTTCCGGAGGCGAAAGGAGTTGTTGATCTCGTCGATCCACCAGAGTTGAAGGCGGGTATTCGGCTCGAAGCCGCGACCGACTACTTCGAGTTCCGACCCGGGAATCTGGCGCAGGTTCTCGAGATCCTGGGTCGCCAGCTCGCCGTAGGTCGGATCCGTCCGGACGTAAGGTTCCCCGGGGGTCTCCTCGGGGGCCGGAGGGGGCTCGTGCTCCTCCGGGTCTCCGATCAGCACCCGGGACTCGGCGGTTATCCGCTCTTCTTCGTACTCCACGGCGGCTTCCCAGGGCCAGAGAACCCGGGAGAGCGGCGGTATCGCTTCTGGAAACTCCGCGACGGCTCGCCCGACGTCGATGTCGCTTACCTGCCAGCCGAGGAGGAAGTAGACGAGGATCAAGACCAGGAAGGGGAAGGGCCGTCCCCGGCGATCGTCCCGGCTGCCGCGATAGGCATCGATCATCGTAAGAATCCAGAGGATCACGAATCCGGCGGCGACTGCGCCGAAGAAACCGCCGTTGCGTTGAAACGCCCGCTCGACGGTGGGCCAGAAACCTTCGACTCGGCGGCCGAGATCTGCTATGCGCCAGACAAAGATGCCGGCGGCGCTCAAGAAGCCGGCGATCATCAACAGGCCTCTCTGCAACTGCCCCAAGACGACCTGACCAAGTCCCGGCAGCGCGCCGGAGAGGAGAACCGCGACCAACGATGGTATTTTTCGTCGAGAAGAGACGTGCCGGGGCCCGAACATCACGTTATCCCGGCGCTGATGCGCTCGGCTTCTTCGCCGTAGATCTGCTTGAACTGCTCGTCGGTCATGCCTCGGATATCCTCCCGGGAGCCTTCGTAGACGATCCGTCCGTCCCGAAGCCCGATTACCCGGGTCGCGTAGCGTTGGACCAGGTCGAGGTAGTGAAGGCTGCAGATAATCGTGATCCCGTCCTCCTGGTTCAGCTTCTCCAGGTAGCCCAGGATGGTATGCGCCAGAACCGGATCGAGACTCGCAACCGGTTCGTCGGCGAGGATCATCCGAGGGTTTTGCATCAGGGCCCGGGCGATGCCGACGCGCTGGCGCTGGCCCCCGGAAAGCTCGCTCGCGCGCTTGTTGGCCTGCACCGAAAGCCCCACGCGTTCGAGGGCCCGGACGGCCATCTGCCGATCCTCTTGGGGAAAGCGATACATCATGCTCTTCCAGGGGTTCGCGTAACCCAATCGCCCGGACAGGACGTTTTGCGTTACGCTCAACCGGTTTACCAGGTTGAAGTGCTGAAAGATCATTCCGATTTCTCGGCGGACCTTGCGCAGCTCCGTCGACTCCGCCCGCTCTATGTTTTTACCGTCCCAGACTATCTGTCCCGCCGTCGGATCGACCAGACGGTTGATGCACCTGAGAAGCGTCGATTTCCCGGACCCGGATAGCCCGATGACCACCAGAAACTCCCCGGGGTCGACGGTAAAGGAGACGTCCGTAAGAGCCTCGGTGCCGTCGGGATAAACTTTGGTAAGGTTTCGTATTTCCAGCATGCTGTCCGGGCCTCACCGGCTGCTCGGTCAAAGACACAAAAGGCACGGCCTCGGGTTACCCGGAGCCGTGCCCGCTGTTGGTATCCTATCTATTCGATAAAGGATTCGATATCGAAGCCGCTGGCTTCGAGGATCTGCCGGAAGGGATCGTAGAAATCGTCGCCTTGTCGGACGACCTCGTTCCAACTGTAGACCGAATCCATCGCTGCGGCGCCCTCTTCGGTTGCCGCGATGTCCAGAAAGGCTTGGGTAATGGTCTCGACCATTTCCGGATCCATCTCGGTAGAGAATTGGATTCCGTCGTTCGGAATCGGGCCGAACTCTTCGACGACTACGACCTTATCCATGACGTCGGGGTTGTCGTCTTGGATGGCCGTCCGGGCATCGATGTAGCTGGAGCCGGCGTCGGCGCTGCCCGAATAGACTGCGGAGATCACCGCAGGATGGCTACCCGCGTCGAGAACTTCCAGGTCGGAAGACGGATCGACCCCGGCAGCCGCGAGGACTATCTGCGGAACGATCCAACCGCTGGTCGAATTGGGGTCCGGGCGGGCGAAGGTCCTTCCCTCGAGGTCTGCAAGGGAGGTAATCCCCGAGTCCGCGGCGGCGACGATCTGTCCGTCGTAGAACGCGCGACCCCGGCGAACGGCGACCAGGGCAACCTCCGCCACTCCGCGCTCGGCGGCGAGAATGGCGCCGAAGGTGTTCAGGGCGGCCATGTGGGCGGCCGGCGGATCGCTTGCAAGAGCTTCGATAACGCCGGAGTAGTCGGTGGCGACAATGGACTCGAAATAGAGCCCGGTCTCCTCTTCCAGCATCGCGACGAGCTCGTCGGCACCCGCGACAATCTCCTGGGTCTCGCCCGACGGTACCAGGGCCCAGACAATCGGATTCTCCTCGCTCCCGAGCTCCGGTTCGGCCGGTTTGCATGAGACCAAGACCAGGGCGGTAGCGACAACGACGGCCATTAAGGCCCATACTGTGCGCTTCATAGTCGATTCCTCCTCACTACGAGCATGTGGCGTCGGGCATTCCAATCTTGGGAACGGCCGGCAGAGAAAGGTACCGCTGTTATATTAAGGTTTTGTGAGGTCTGCGTCCTCTCCGTTCGTCACTTTTTTTATTCGGCACTTCTTTCGGATGCCCGGTTTCCCTTGACTCCGGCGTCCCGTGTGGCGATATCTCTATCCAGATCCGGGAGGTATAAGATGCAGTGTAGACGCGTGGCTTTTAGCGCGGTCTTTGTCCTTGTCGTTGGCGTTGCGGTCGGCCAGACTCAAGAAGCTCGCGTAGTGACCGTCGATCAGGCGGTGGAGCTTGCCCTCCGAAACAACCTCTCCCTCGAGAACGAGCGCCTCGATGTGGAGATATCACGCCGGCAGAAGAACAGCGTCTGGAACCGGTTCCTCCCCGAAACCAGTGTCTCGGGGACCCTGCTTCGGTATAACGAGGAGCAGACGGATCCGGCCGGTGGCGGACCGTCTCCCCGATGGGGCATCCAAGGGCGCTTGAGCGCAGAATTGAACATTACCCTGCAGCTCTTCGAGGGCATCCGATTGGCGATCCTCGACTACCAGCGGGGTGTTATCGCGCTCGAAGACGCGAGAAAGCTGCTCGAGCGGGACGTTCGAAAGGCCTTCTACAACCTGATCGTCTTGGAGGGGCAGATCGAAATCGCCGAAGAGGCGGTGGAGATCGCCCGGGAGCAGTTCGAGCGAACCCAGATCAATTTCGAGAACGGCGTCGCCGACGAGTTCACCCTCTTAAGCGCCCGAGTCGCCCTGGAATCCCGGCGCCCGGTGGTCGGGAACTCCCGGCTGGCCTTCGAAGAGGCAAAGCTCGGTTTCGCTCAGCTTCTCGGCCTCGATATCGAAACCGAGATCATCCTCGAGGGGACGATCGAGCCGGAGATTGTCTCCCTCGATCCCGACCGCCTGATCGCCGAGAATCTGATGGACCGGACGGACCTCCAGGAGCTTCGGCAAGCGGTACGGATTCAGGAAGGGGTTGTCCGGGCCGAGACCGCCGCCCTCTATCCGATCCTCTCCCTCGGCTACGTCGCCGATCCGACCTTCGTCAACGATCCTTTCGGGGACCCCTGGTTCGCGGACCTCGAAAACGACTGGGTTCAGCCCCAAGGGGCCTTTACCATCTCGATCATCCAGCCCCTCGACGGGCTTGTTCCGGGTTCCCAAGCCCAGGTCCGGATTTCCGACGAGCGCACGAACCTCGCGAAGCTCCAGAACCAGCTGGTGCTGGCGACCCAGCGGGCGGAAATAGAGATCCGAAGCCTTGCGAACCGTCTGGAAACGACCCGGGTCTCGCTCGGAGTGCAAGAGCTTAACGTGGAGTTGGCGGAGCGGGCCTACGAGCTTGCCCTCGAGGCGTACAACGTCGGCAGCCGGGAGCTTCTCGAAGTCCGGAACGCCGAGCAGGATCTCCAGGACGCCCGGTTGCAGCTTCTCCAAGAAAAGTCCAACTACACCGCCGCGCTTCTCGACCTGGAATACGCCCTCAATACGACGATCGAAGAGATGGGGGAGCGGTAGGAACTGACGGGTAGGCGGGGAGCAGAGCCTCGATCATCGTGCCCAACTGATCCGGACGCACCGGCTTGGCGATGTAGTCGTCCATACCTGCCTCCAGGCAGGCGTCGAGGTCGCCCTTCATCGCCCGGGCGGTCAGGGCGATCACCGGGGTGTGGGTCCCGGCCTTTTCCTCGGCCTCCCGGAGTTGTCGCACCGCGGTAATACCGTCCATTTCCGGCATCTGAACGTCCATAAGAATAAGGTCGAAGCGCTTGACCAAGGCCCGCTCGAGGGCCAGGCGGCCGTTCGCGACAATCTCCGGAACGTAGCCCAGGTTCTCCAAGAGGCGCTGGGTTACTCGTTGGTTTATCCGGTCGTCCTCGGCGACGAGAATCTCTACCGGTTTTCGGCGGTGCCGAGGCCCGGGCGTCGGAGCGGCGGAGTCGACGGCGGTTCCCTCTTTGTCGCCGTTGCGAAAGGAGCCGGTGACCAGCCGGAGGAGACACTTCTGCAGCTCCGACTTGCGAATCGGCTTGGTCAGGTAGCTATCGATTCCCGCCAGGAGGGCCGCTTCCGCCTCCCCCCGGGTTGCCTGGGAGGTCGCGAGGAGAATCGATTCCACCTCGATATCCGGGCGGTCCCGGAGGATTCTCGCGAGCTCCCGGCCGTCCATCCCGGGCATCTGGAAGTCAAGAATCGCGATGTCGATGCTCCCGTAAACCGACGCCTGGGCGGCGAGCTCGAGACCCGCTGTCGGTGTCGCCGCCTCGAGAATCTCGCAATTCCACTCCCGGAGGTAATACCGCAGAACCTTTCTGTTTGTCTGATTGTCGTCCACAACCAGAACCCGTTTGCCTTCGAGCATTCCGATACTCTCCGAATAGATTCCGGGGAGGGCTTCCTGTTTCTCCAACTCCACCGTGAAGGTAAACGAGGAACCGACACCCACCGTGCTTTCTACATGGATGGAGCCGTTCATCATCTTCACGAGTTGGTGTGCGATGGTTAGCCCCAGCCCCGTTCCGCCGAACCGCCTGGTCGACGAGCTGTCGACCTGAAAGAAGGACTCAAACAGCCGGTCCCGCTGTTCCGGCGGAATACCGATACCGGTGTCCTGAACCACGAACCGGAGCTCAACCATCTGACCCGATTGCCGGAGGGCGTCGACCTCCAGGTAGACTTCTCCAACCTCGGTAAACTTTATGGCATTGCCGACGATGTTGTTGATGACCTGACGGAGTCGCCCGGGATCTCCCCTTAGGGCGTGAGGAACGAGCTCGCCGATGTAGTAGGCAAACTCTATCCCTTTTTCGAAGGCGCGCAAGCCCATAATGCCTGCCACGTCCTCGATTAGATCCCGGAGGTCGAAGTCGATGGTCTCGAAGTCCAGCTTTCCGGCCTCGACCTTCGAAAAGTCGAGGATGTCGTTGATTACCCCGATGAGCGAACGTCCGGAATCCTGTGCAATCTGGGCAAACTCCCGTTGCTCCGAGGTGAGGGGCGTTTCGAGCAGAAGCTCCAGCATGCCGATAACCCCGTTCATCGGGGTACGGATTTCGTGGCTCATATTCGCGAGAAACTGTCCCTTCGCGAGGCTTGCCTGTTCCGCTTGTCGGTTTGCGGCCTCGATAGACCTGCGGTATTCCCTCTGACGGTAGAGACTGAGGGCGATAAGCAAAGACACGACGGCGAGGAGAAGCAGGACGACCGCGTCGGCAATCAACGTGTTATGGAGCACCTTGGCGGCCACCGGGATGGCGGCTCCGAGGAGGAAGAGCGCGAGGCCCCGGCTCGCCACCCATATTAACTTCTTCATCTTAAATAGAGATTTTAACTCTAATTAAGATAGAAGTCAACCCTCCGCGTGCTTGTCGATGATAGCTTCTAGGACGTCCTGGATAGCGAGAAAATGCTGCACGAGCTCCGGATCGAAGAGCTTTCCGGCTTGCTTCCGAATGTAGGTCAGAGCTGATTCGACGTTCCAGGATTCCTTATAGCTCCGGCGGGAGATAAGGGCATCGAACACGTCGGCCACTGCGACGATCCGGGCGGATAGGGGGATTTCCTTCCCCTGCTTACCCTTTCCCAGGGTAATGCTGCCGTGATAGAGGTCTTTGACGTGTCCCGGATAGCCACTGCCGTTCCAACGTTCGTGATGGTTCAGAACCACCTCGTAGGCAATCCGGTCCCAGACCGACTCCTTGTTCCGGAAGAGCCGGGCGCCGTAAATGGTGTGGCGGTACATTTCGACCTTGTCCTCCTTCGAGAATTCCTCCTTCTTGTGGAGCAGCCGGTCGGTGAGTGCAACCTTCCCGACGTCGTGGAGAACGGCCGCGGTGCGGAAGATGTCTTTCTTGAAGATCCGCTCGTTTAACGGAACCCCGTGGGCCTGGGCCCACCGGTCGTAGAGCTCGAGGGAGTAGTCCCCGACCCGCCGGGCGTGCTGCATCGACTCGTGGGGGTCCCGGATCTCCGCCATCTCGACCATGCGCATAATCATCTGCCGGGAGAGATCCGCCCGCTTGATCGCGCTTGCCGCGTGCTGGGCAAAGTAGGTGATAAAGATTCGATCGTCGGCGGTAAACGAAACGGTTTTCCCCGTCGCGTCCTTCTTGTTGATCAGCTGGAGGACGCCGACGGTCCTGTTTCCCGCGAGCACGAGGGGGACCACCAGAATGGAGGTCGTCTTATAGTTGGTTACCTTGTCGTAATAGGGGTTAAAGGAGTAGCTTACGGAGCTTTGGATGTCGTAGACGTCGTCGATCATCAAGGGCTCTCCGGTCGAAGCGACGTACCCCGCCAAGGACTGCCGGTCTATGCCCACTGAATTATTCGAGTAGACGTATTTGTCCTTTGCGTTGGACGTGGAACCCTCCGGAAAGAGGGTGTCGTTTTCGATATAGCTGAAGTAGAGCTGGTCACCCTCCCGGAGATAGAGCGTTCCGGCATCGGCACCGGCGAAGAGCCTCGCCTCCCGGAGAACTCGCTCTAGGAGGATGTTGATGTCGTTGACCTCGGTGATGCGTCGAATCGCGTCGAGGAGCTCCCGGGCCGTCCGTTTGATGCTTGTCTTTTGTGCCACGTATAGACTCCCTTACCCAATTATATCGGGCGTTATCGCGATTTACCAAAAAAAACCTCCACTCCCCGTTCCACGAAGGACTCGCCGTCCTCTCGCCGGGGGAGCATCCCCCGCCAGATAGGCGCCTTTCCCCCGCCCTTCGCCGAGAAAGGAGCAAGAAGCTCCTCCCGGAGCCGATCTCCGTCGATAACGCTTGCCCCACCGTCGGCAATTCCCCATTGAACGCTCCTTTCTCCGGGACAGACGATTACCGCAACCAGCCCTCCTTTCTCCGAAAGGAGCTTCATCAGCTCGGAGAAATCGACATGCGGGTCCTCCACCACGGCGCCGAGAACGCGAATCTCCCCGTCGGCCGGTCCCTCGGCCCTTTCCAAAGGCTCGGCTCTCTCGGCGAGCTCTTCCGCCCGGCGGCGGGTCAACTCCAGCTCAAACTCCCTCCGGCGGTACTCCGCCGAACGGAGCCTCTCCTCGAGTTGCCGAGTCCGGTCGAGGACCTCCTCCGGGGGACAGGAAAGCAGCGTCCCCAGGGCGCTTACCGTCCGGTGCTTCATCCGGTAGTCCCCGTAAGCCCGGTTCCCCATCTTCCAGATGGTCCGAATCCGGCCCCGAACGGTTTCGGTTGCGGCAAGCTTGATTAACCCTACCTCGGCGGTGGTTGCGGTATGGACGCCCCCGCAGGCGACCCGGTCGAAGTCGCCGATGGAGACAATGCGTATAGTCCCGTGTTGCGTCGGAGCCCGGCGAAGCTCCCCCGGCGGAATGTCCTCTTCGTTTCGCCATTCGGTCGAAACCGGAAGATGCCTCCGGATAAGATCGTTCGACTCCTCCTCGACCGCTTCGAGTACCGTGTCGTCTATCTCCGGCAGGTCGGTCTCTATCGTTGTAATCCCCTCCCCAAGGTGGATTGCCACCGTCGATATCCGGTGGTTCCGGTAGAGGCATCCGGAGACGATATGCTGCCCCGTATGCTGCTGCATGTAGTCGAATCGGTAATCCCAGTCGATCTCGCATTCGAACCGGCCCGGGGAGAGGCGCCGGTCCAGAAGATGCAGAACCGTGCCGCCCTCCTTCCGGGTGCCGAGGACCGCCGCCTCACCGATCCGGCCCCGGTCCCCGGGCTGCCCGCCCCCTTCGGGATAGAAGGCGGTCCGGTCCAAGACGGCCCAGCTCTTGCCGTCTCTGTCCTCCACCGACAGCACCTCGGCGGAAAACCGGGTACGATACGCGTCTTGGTAGTAGAGAAGGGAAGCATCCATGCCTAGAGTGTACCCAAGGTTGACAGGGAGTAGGAGTGGTCGTAATGTACAAATTCGCAGCGCATCAGATAATCGGAGGTCTCTCATGGCAGGTTTGACCATAAAGCCCAAGGCTCAATGTCGATGGGACGAGCTATCTCTCGGTGAGATAATGCTCCGCCTCGATCCGGGGAATTCCCGGATCAAGACGGCCCGGACCTTTCAGGTCTGGGAAGGGGGCGGGGAGTACAACGTAGCTCGGGGCCTCAAGAAGTGCTTCGAGATGGATACCGCGGTCGTCACCGCGATCCCGGAGAACGACGTGGGACTCCTGCTCCTGGATTTTATCAATCAGGGCGGCGTCGACACCTCCCACATCGTCTGGTTCCCCTACGACGGTATCGGCCGAGACGTTCGCCTCGGTCTCAATTTTACCGAGCGGGGGTACGGCGTTCGGGCCGCCCTCGGTGTCTCCGACCGGGCGAACAGCGCGGCATCAAAGCTGAAGCGAGGCGACGTCGACTGGGACAAGATCTTCAAGAATGAGGGAGTTAGGTGGTTCCACTGCGGGGGCATCTTCGCGGCGCTCTCGGAAACCACCCCCGAGGTAACCATCGACGCGATGAAGGCGGCGAAGGCAAACGGGACGATCATTAGCTACGACCTCAACTACCGGGCGTCCCTCTGGAAGGCAAACGGCGGCCCCGAGAAGGCGCAGGAGGTCAACCGCGAGATCGCGAGCTACGTCGACGTTATGATCGGGAACGAAGAGGACTTCACCAAGGCCCTCGGATTCAGCGTTCCGGGGCTCGACGAGGATGTCGTCGGTCTCGAGGTCGATAAGTTCAAGGGGATGATCGAATCGGTCGTAAAGGAGTACCCCAACTTCAAGGCAGTGGCGACGACCCTCCGGGACGTCAAGAGCGCAACGGTCAACGATTGGGGGGCAATCCTTTACTACGACGGAGACTTCTTCGAGGCGGAGCATCGCCCGAACCTCGAAATCTTCGACCGGGTCGGTGGGGGCGACAGCTTTGCCTCGGGTCTTATTTACGGGTTCTTGACCGGGAAGACCCCGGACGAATGCATCAACTACGGCGCCGCCCACGGCGCCCTCGCCATGACGACCCCGGGAGACACCTCGATGGCGTCCCTCCGGGAGGTCGAAAAGCTTGTCGCCGGGAAGAGCGCCCGGGTGGAACGGTAGGAGACGGTAATGGCAGATGTGCTTTCTCGCCTCGGCGAGGCTGGGTTGGTCCCGGTTATCAAGTTGGAAGACGCGGACAAGGCGGTTCCTCTCGCGGAGACCCTTGCGGAAGCGGGGCTTCCCGTCGCAGAGGTTACATTCCGGACCGACGCCGCCGAGGCGTCGATCCGGGCGATGACCAAGAAGGTTCCCTCGGTACTGGTTGGGGCAGGAACGGTCTTGACGGTGGACAACGCCAAGGCGGCGCTGGACGCCGGGGCATCCTTTGTCGTCACCCCGGGGTTCAACCACAAGGTGGTCGAGTTCTGCCTCGAGCGGGGTATTCCCATTACGCCGGGGATCAACAACCCGACGGGGGTCGAGAGCGCCCTGGACCTCGGCATAACAACGGTCAAGTTCTTTCCCGCCGAGGTCTCCGGGGGCATCGCGATGATCAAGGCCCTCGCGGCACCCTACGGCATGGTCCGGTTTATCCCCACCGGCGGAATCTCCAAGGATAACCTCGCCGACTACCTCAAGATCCCAGCCATTCTGGCGTGCGGCGGTAGTTGGATCGTCCCGACGAAGGCCATCGCCGAGGGCGACTTCTCCACCGTCGGCGCCCTGATAACCGAGGCGGTGGGTATTGTCCGGGAGTCACGAAAGGCGTAGGAACCCCCGCGCCGGCCCGGTTTGCCGGCCTTGGTAAAGATTGTCCACCCCGAAACAATCATCACCAAGACGATTACCAACGGGACGTCCGGTGCACTCAGAAGCGTCCATGTGAGCCTCCATCGACATTCTAAACTCTTATGGCCGGAAACGAAACAGGTGTTCGCATGTAGTGCGGAAAAGGTGAGCTCTCACATTTGGCGGGAAACCATTAAGGCAGCTACCTCCGAGAACGGGAGTGGTTTGGCGAAGTAATAGCCTTGGTAAAGGTCGCATTCCCGGTCGACGAGATGGGTGAGCTGCTCCTCGGTTTCCACACCTTCGGCGATTATCTTCATCTCGAGGGAGTGCCCGAGGCTCACGATACTGTTGACGATCTTCTTGTTCGACGCTTTGGACATGTTGATTACGAAGTCGCGGTCGATCTTCAGAATATCGACGGGGAACTGACTCAGATAGCTCAGGGAGCTGTAGCCCGTCCCAAAGTCGTCGACGGCAAGACCCAGGCCGGGACTCGCCTTGCTCAGCGCCCGGAGTACCTGGATTGCCTGTTCCGGCGCCTTCATAATCGCGGTTTCGGTAAGCTCGAGAACGAGGTGATGTGCCTCGAGTCCCGTCTTCTTTAGGATCTGCAGGACCATCTTCGGGAGATCGCGCTGTTCGAGCTGTTTCGCCGAGAGGTTTACCGCGACAAAGAGATCCGAGTGTCCGCTGTTGTGGAGATGCCGGAGGTGAAAGCAGGCGGTTTCCAGCACGAGCTTCCCGATCGCCGCGATTAGGCCTGAATCCTCGGCGACGGGGACGAAACGGTCCGGGGGAACCGGGTTCCCGTCGGGATCCTGCCATCGCAACAGTGCTTCGAGTCCGACTACCTTTCCGGTGTCGGTAAAGACCGGCTGGTAGTGGAGCTCGAAGTCGTTATTCTCGAGGCTCCGCCGGAGCCCCTCTTCGAACACGAGGCGCTCGAGGGCTTTGTTGTTCATCTCCTTGTGGAAGAAGGCGTAGTGATTCCCGGTCTCCTTCGCTTTGTACATAGCGGCGTCGGCGTTCCGGAGGATGGAGTTCTGGTCCATGCCGTCCTCCGGGACCAGGGCGATACCGACGCTTACCCCCATGCTGATGTTCGTTACCGGGCCGTACCCAGCCATCTCGTAGGGCTGAAGAATCTTGTCGATAATCCGCCGGGCGACGATCGCCGCATCCTCCGGCTTGCGGATAAAGGGCAGAAGGACCGTAAACTCATCACCCCCGAGGCGGAAGATATCCCTGACCTGAAAACGGTAGATCTGATCGTCCTGCCGGAGGCAGTTCGTAAGTCTCTTTGCCGTCTCCTTCAGGATGGCGTCTCCCATTTCGTGACCGAGGCTGTCGTTCACCTTCTTAAAGCCGTCCAGATCCAGGAACAAGAGCGCGGCCTGCCTATCCGGTTGCCGTTGGATTTCGGCGATCAGTTGAGCCAGGCTCTGGCTCAGGCGGTCCCGGTTACCCAGAGCGGTCAGTTGGTCGTGATACGCGAGAAAGCGCAGCTTCCGCTCGTCGTTCTTCCTTAGGGTAATGTCCCGGAGGATACACGTTAGGATCCGGCTATCCCCGACCCCCTTTGAGTTTCCCAAGGATATCTCGAGGGGAAAAACGTCGCCGTTCTTCCTCCGGCCGAGCATCTCGATCGAGTTCCCGAGGCCGCTCCCCCGGCGGTCTCCGGCATCGATAAAGAAGTACTTTTCGATTTGAGAGCGATAGTTCGATACCCGCGTCTCGGGAAACAGGATGCCGAGATCCTGACCCAAGAGCTCCTCTGCCTCGTAACCGAAAATCGTTTTGGCGGAGTTGTTGCTGAAGGAGACGATAAAGCTGTGGTCTATCTGGATAATCGCCTCGGTTACCGTGTCCGCCAGGGTCGCATAGTTCTCCCGGACTGCGGCGAGCTCGTGGCGCAGGCGGCCCTGGGCCGAGCGATCGTCTACCACGACCGTCCAGCAGCCGTTTTCCCGCTCTGCGTGTGGGGCGGCGGACCGCCGGAGGGACACTGGGACTAAGTTACCTTCGGGACCGGCAAGGGTTACTTCGACCCGCCCTTTGGTTTCCAGGTGCGAGCGCCAGTCCGGGGGCGAAAGCGATGGATAGACCAGGCTCGCAAACAAAAATCCCTCGAGGGATTCGGAGTTCCCCAGAAGGGCCCCCAGCTTCCGAACGGGAGTGCGAATCCGGCCTTCCCGGTCGAGGGGAACCGGAATGCCCGCGTCCTGGGCGTCCTTGGGTCGTGCATGGCGCTTCCACAGAGGAGCCAAGGCATCTTGGAGCCGCTCGACCGACGCGACCATTCTATCGATGTGCTGAGCGAGCTTGGCTCCTTGTTCCGCCATACGAGGGAAGTATATACGCTCGGGAGCCATTTATCAGCATACCTCAGCGGCTACCCTACGATTCTCAGGATGATCGTCGAGAGAAACGGAACGTAGGTAATGATCAAGACGACAGAAAGCTCGAGAAGAAAGAAGGGGGCCACCCGACGGTAGATCTGCGGGAGCTCCTTTCCGAAACGGTACGACGAGAGGAAGAGATCGAGGCCCACCGGAGGGGTGATAAACCCGAGACCCAAGTTGGCGATAAAGACGATTCCGAGGTGGACCGGGTCGACGCCGAAGAGGGCTCCTAAGGGTATCACCAAAGGCGCCACAATCAGGATCGCGGAGAAGATGTCCATAAAACAGCCGGTAATCAGGAGGGCCAGGTTAAGAAGGAGCAGAAAAGCGATCCGGGAAGAGATGTGGTCCGCGACCCAGTTCCGGAGGAGAATCGGAATCTGCGCGTCGATAATATAGAACGATAGGCCCCGGGCCGCCGCCAGAATCACCAAAACGCCCCCGGTTACCGTGACGCATTTGAGGGCAACGCCGGGGAGCCCCCGGAACGGAACCTCCTTCCGGATAAACACCTCGACGATAATCGCGTAGAGAACCGCGAGGGCCGCAGTCTCGACGAGCCCGGCAAACCCGGAGAAGAAGGAGACCACGACGACGACCGGAAGAAGAAGCTCCCAGAACGCCTCCCGGATGGAGGCCACGGCGTCCATCGGGTGAAAGGGCGACCGCTTGATCCCCCTCCGCAGGGAGACCACGATGCCCGTTGCGCCAAAGACCAAGACCAAAAGCATTCCCGGAAGGATTCCGGCGATAAAGAGGTGGAAGATGTTTATCTGGGCAATAGTCCCGTAGAGAATAATCGCCAGGCTCGGAGGAAAGAGAAGTCCGATGTTGCTCGAGGAGGTCAAGAGCCCGACGGTAAAGGGTTCGGACTGTCCGCCGTTGGTGTGGAGTATCGTAAAGAGAAGCCCACCGAGGGCCAGGATGGTAACTCCCGAGGCGCCGGTAAACGAGGTAAAGAAGACCGACGCGAGAATCGCGGCGATCGCCAGTCCCCCGGGGAGCCAGCCGAAAAACGCTCGGAAGAATTGCACCAGACGGTCCCCGGCGCGACCTTCGGATAGCAAGTAGCCGGTTAACGTAAAGAGGGGAATCGCAGGAATAGTCGATCCGGTAAGCATTGCGTATCCCTCGTTCGGGATGGTCTCGAGAGATCCACCGACCCGAACGAACAGAAGAAGCGCCACACCGGCGAGAACGACGAAGAGCGGCGTGCCGAGAAAGGCGGAAACCACCAAGAGCACCACGAGGGGGAGCATGACCGGCGGCAGGAGGGAAAACCATAGGTTGTAGAGGTCGTCGACAATCCGGGGGACCTCGGGCAGGAGGATGTAGCTCGAATTGGCGATCGCCGCGAATCCGAGAAAGGTTCCGAAGAGTACGGCGAAAACGGCAAGGGGGAGCCGTTTCCGGGACTCCCGGAGCGGCCGGCATATCCGGAACGCCATAACCCCGAAGGCGATCGGCACGACCACGACGAAGAGTTGCAGGGGAACAACACCTACCCGTTGATCCGGAGTGAATCCTATCAAGACAAAGGAAGCCGAGCTCCAGGTCAGGGCGACGAGGACGGTAGTTGCGATAACTCCGACGACCACCTCCGTCGGCCGCTTGATGCCCGGCCACAGATGGTCCATTCCGCTCGCCATCGAGAGATGGCGCCCCTCCCGGGCGGCGATCGTTCCGCCGATAAACCCGACAATCAGCACCAGATGGGTAAGGTAACCGCTCTGCCCGAGTATTCCGGTCTTGAGGAGCGACCGAAGGACTATCTCGAGGATCGGGAAAAACGCCAAGAGCAGAAGGGAGCCGGCTCCAACGGCGTTTTCTAGACGACGGAGATACGTCAAAATCTACTGCCGGCGGTATTCGTCGAGGTAGCGGCTGATGGTGGAGTAGAGCTCCTCGTCGAAGACGGTACCCACGGTGACCTGGGAGCTCCTATCGAATTCGGAGAACCAGCGCCGTTCCTCACTTTCCGAGAGCTCGGTAATCTCGAGGCCGTACTGCCGCATCGTCTCGATTGCCTCCTCCTCCAGCTGCCGGACTTGAGAATCCAGGCGTGCGATTTGGCGCTCCACCGAGGCGATAAGCTCGGGCTTCAAGTCATCGGGAACCCGGCGCCACATATTCTCGATCATGACGAAGCTGCCGAGAAAGGGGGCTACCCGGAGCTCGAGCATGTACGGCGCCCGGGCAAACCATTGAAAACCGGCGGCGGCAATGGGGCTGCCGTAAAACGACTCAACCCGGCCGCTGTTCAGCGCCGTTAGCAGCTCCGTCTCAGTCATCGGGATCACTTGGTATCCCATCAACCGGAAGGCTTGAAGTAGCTCCTCGTTGTCCGCGCTCGAGGCGAGCTTTAGCCCCTTGAGGGCTTCCGGGGAGGGAACCGGATCGGAGGCAAAAAAGCGTATCCATCCCGCCTTCGACCAGCCGAGGACCTCGAAGCGGTTCGCCCGGACCGCATTCTCTATCTGCGGCCGGATTCGCTCGAAGACGTAGTCCAATTCCTCGTCGGAACGGATAAGCATCGGCATACTTACCGTAAGCAGCTCGTCGGCCAAATTGGACAGGGCACCGCTGGTAATAACCGCGGCGTGGACCTGGCCGATCCGCATCTTGCGCAACACGTCGGATTCGTTGCCGGCGATGCCGTTGTGAAACACCTGGAGGCGCACCCGGCCGTTTGAGATCCGCGCCCAGTCGGCGGCCACCCGGTTTAGCGCCTCGCCCCAGGGGCTCGACTCCGGCGCGGGACTCGCGATCTTGATCTGCTGGGCCGAGGCGATCCCCCCCAACAGCACGAACAGTACTATCATAACGAGAGTCAAGCGACATCTCTTCACGCGTCTTCCTCCTCGAGGTCTACCAAGAAAAAGCGGTCGAGGTTTTCTAGGTACCAGGCGGCCTCCCGCTGCTTGATGGTGTTGACCAATCGGTATTCGGGGTAGGCTTCGGCGTCCACCGCCAGGGCAAGGTCCATCTTATCCCTAAACTCTCGGAGTTTCTGCTGGGGTATCAGGACGCTCACCGCGTAGGAAACGTGGGGGGACGCCTTCTTACCGTCGGCGAGGCCGACCGCCCGCTCGTAATGGAAGGTCGCCCGCTCACGGCTCCCCCCCAATCCTTCCGGGACGGAGGCGTAATAGGAGAGCAGGAGCTCGTCGATCGCGCCGTCGTCGAAATCGGGGTCCACCTCGTAGGCCCGGAGTATTAGCGTGGCGGCCCGGCCGACCGAGGCGTTCAGGTTCATGTCGAAGGGCTCGGCGGAAAAGGCCCCGAGCCACCCGGCGGATATCCAGTACAGGTAGGGTACGTCCTCCTTGCCGACAACTGCGACGACGGAGTCCAGATCCCCTTCGAGGATTCCGTGGGCTTCAGGGTGCCGCGCCTCGAGTCCCCGGATCGCGTAGTCCCGCCCCCGGAGGTAGAGGTTCTTCGCCCGGCGAATCAAAAGCTCCCGCTTCTCGAACTCTTCCGGCGGAAGCATCCCGGCGGGGGCCTGAAGAAAGGCGTTCGCGTAGCTAATGTAGGCGCTGCCCCCGGCTAAGAGCAGCTCTGCGTCCTCCGGGCGCTCGAGAATGAGGGTATCGTAGATCTTGAGGGCCAGGGGGAGGGCGTCGGCGATAAGCTCCGGATCGTTATCGGTTACGAAAACCGACGGCTCGTCGCCGCCGCTCAGCGCCCGAGCCACCGCCCGGGTGGCGATTGCGTTGATCGAGCACCCGGATAGCAGGAGTACTCCGAGGATGCTACCGACTCGAACCAGAGGACGCATGCCCTATATGTAACGAATGGATGATGGATTTGCAAGAAAAAGGATGCCGGGGCCGCAGCCCCGGATACCCTATACGATGCTGATAGCGTCGACGGGGCAGTCTTCGACCGCCTCCCTTGTGGCCTCTTCCTTGTCGGCAGGGACCTCGTCGACGATAACTTCGGCGACTTCGTCGCCCATTTCAAATACTTCCGGCACGCTTGTCGTGCAGAGTTCGCACGCCGTGCACAGATCTGGGTCGATCTTGACCTTCATAAAGACACTCCTTGTACGGTGTACGCCGAATTCTAAGCCACCCCGGGTACTCTGTCAACGCCAAGGAGAACGTTCTGTCCGGAAGACTTCCGTGGTGGATAGCCGCAGGGGTACCTCTTTGGGTACCATCGGTGTATGCTCGAACGGTTCCCTGCGTCGTGGACATAGAATCTTTCCGCCGCCGCGTGGAGGTCTCTCATCGCATCGTCGTCTTTACCGGGGCGGGAATCAGCACTGATTCCGGCATTCCGGACTACCGAAGCCAAGGGGGGATCTGGGACCGGTTTAGGCCTGTCTACTTCGACGAGTTCATCGAGAGCGAAGAAAAGCGGTTGCTCTACTGGCGGAGAAAGCAGGAGCTCTGGCCGGCTCTGGTGGCGGCGAAGCCGAACGCCGGGCACCGTCTGGTCCGGCGTTTCTACGACGAAGGGCGCCTTCTAGGCGTTATTACGCAGAATATCGACGGCCTCCACGAGCTCTCGGGGATCCCGGCTAGCTCCATCGTGAATATCCACGGCAACACCCGGGAGACGGTCTGTCTCGGATGCGGGGCTCTCCTTCCGACGGACGCGGCGTTGGAGCTCCTCGAGAGGCAACAGACAGCCCCCCGGTGCCCCGACTGCGGTGGCCTCCTCAAGCCGAACACCATCTCCTTCGGGCAGGCCCTCGAGGAAAGCGTCCTGCGCAAAGCCGTCGAGCTCTCGGAAGCGTGTGACACCATGCTTGCTCTCGGCTCTACCCTGGTCGTCCAACCGGCGGCGACCCTCCCGGCGACGGCGAAGGAAGCCGGCGCCTGGCTCGGAATCGTAACGCTGTCGGAGACGCCATTGGATAGGATCGCCGACGCCGTCCTTCGGATGCCCCTTGGCGAGTTCGCGAATCTCATGGAGCACGCATAGCACCACCGGGGACCCTTGTAGTAGAATAACCGAGCATGGCAGTCGGTCGTCGTCAACGGATTCGCCTCGGGATCTTTCTGGTCCTCGGCGCTGCGGTATTGATAACCTTCTTTCTACTTATCGCCGGGAGCGAGCTCTTCGAAGCCCGGGATACCTACTACGTCGAGTTCTCCGCCGGGTCGGTTACCGGCCTTCAAGTCGGAAGCCAGGTCCGGTATAACGGTATCGTCGTCGGGGCCGTCGAAGAAATAGGCTTTGCCGAGGAGAGCGTCGAGCGGATTATCGTGACCCTTTCGATCCAGCAGGACGTCCCGGTCAAAGCCGACGTCCGGGCCCGGATGTATCCCGTCGGCATTACCGGGACCCGGCAGATAAATCTGGTCGGCGGAACTGACGCGGCGGACCAGCTTTCTCCCGGGAGCCGGATTCCCGAGAGCCAATCGGTTCTGGACAGTCTAACCGAGCTCGGGGAACCGGCGCAGAACATCGTCGAGAGTATCGCGCTCCTCTTGAACGAGGAAAACCGGGATAACGTCGCGGCGTTTCTCGAGAACGCCGCCGGCATTCTGAGTGACAACCGGAGCTCGATCGCCCGGATCGTCCGGAATACCGACCAGATAATCGCCGGGAACCGGGACGACTTCGAAAAGACGCTTGGGGACATCAACTTAGCGGCCCGGAACCTCGAGACGGCGAGTCTGGCTCTCAGCCGGGCCCTCGGAGGCCAGGGGGAGGAGGATTCCCTCACCGAGCTGGTAGCGGGACTCAACCGGACCGTGGTGCAGGCCGAAAGCAGCCTCCGGAATATCGAACATATGGTTATCGAGAGCGAGCGGGGGCTTCTCGATTCAATCTCTCTCCTCGAAGAAACACTGGAGTACCTAAACAATTTTGCGATGCTCATCAGCGACAATCCATCGCGGCTGGTTCGCTAGCCTTCTTTTTCCGTTAGTTCTTACGCTTTCGGGGTGCCTCTTCTCCAGCGATGCTCCCACACGCTACTTCTTGATAGACTACGTCGCCGAGGGCGGTAGCTCCTCCGGAACGACGGCGGCCGAGCCGGAGGTCGACCCGGCGGAGGCGCTCTTTGACGCCGCCCTCATCGTCGAGGACCCAACCGTAGCCCCCCTCTACGACCGGCGGCAAATCGTCCAACGCCCCGAAGCGCCGGAGGTCCTCTTGCTGACCCGTGATCTCTGGGTCGTCGGTCCATCGGACGCGGTTCGAGACGCCCTTTACGACCGAATTCGCCGGGAGAATCTCTTCCGGCAGGTCGGCCGGACGGTCCGGGGAGTCCGGGATCCCTACTTGGTTCAGACGTACATCGACGTTCTCGAGTACCGCTGCTGCTCCGGACCGCCCGTGGCACTCCTCGACATCGAGATGCTCCTCGTCGATTCGGAAGGGAAGGTCGTAGCCCGGACGCGGAGCGCTACCGAGGACGAGATTTCCGAATCGGTTACCGAGTTCGTGGTGACGGTAAACCGGCGCCTCTCCCGGGCGATCGATCGATTCGTCGCCGAAATAGAAGCCGCTTCGCCGTGACGGACTTTGTCACCCAGCCGGACGGAACGCTGAAGCTCCGAGGCTCCCTGACCAAACGGGAAGTTCCGAAGCTCCACGACTCGATTCTGTCCCTCTCGGGTGTTCGCAGAATAGACCTCTCGGAGGTTACCGAGGCGGATAGCTCCGGGGTGGCCCTCCTCGACCTGATTCGCCGTGCCTCGGGCTCCGGGAGCGCACTCCCCGTAATAGGAGCGAAGCCCGAGATCGAGCGGCTCCTTGCCCTCTTCGAAGGGGGAGGGGAGGCCGAAAAGGCGCCGGGAGAGCGGTACAACCTCTTCGCCCGGGTTACCGAGCTCCTTATCGCTGCCTATCGGGAAGCCGGCACCTACTTCCAGCTCTCGGCGGATATCATTGTCTGGTCGATTCACGGCGTCTTCGACCGCCGGGGGCAGCGCCGGGGCGCCCTCGTGCGGCAACTCATCGATATCGGGGTGAACGCCGTGGGGATCGTTGCCCTGCTCTCGCTGATTCTCGGACTTATTTTGGCGCTCCAGTCCGCAGCCCAGCTCGAGCAGTTCGGGGCGAATGTCTTCGTCGCCATGCTGTTGTCCCTTGCGGTCGTTAGGGAGATGGGACCGATGATGACGGCCATCCTGGTCGCCGGGCGCAGCGGTTCGGCAATCGCGGCGGAGATTGCGACCATGAAGGTCTCCGAGGAGCTCGACGCCCTTCGGGTCATGGGACTCGACCCGGTGCGCTACGTCGTGGTGCCCAAGTTCCACGCGATTACCATCGCCATGCCGATTCTGGTGGCCCTTTCCATCGCGATGTCGATGCTCGGGGGCGTTATTATCGGGGCTGTCTATCTCGAAGTCTCTCCGGCTTCCTTCTTTTGGAACATGATCGATGCGGTCGATATCGAAGACTTGACCATCGCGATCATCAAAAGCACGGTTTTCGCCTGGCACATCGTCATCATCGGGAGCCATTACGGGTTCAAGGCCACGGGGGGTGCCGAGGGCGTCGGGAGGATGACCACCGTCTCGGTCGTGGCGTCGATATTCGTCGTCATCCTGACCGACGTCTTCTTTAGCTTTTTCTACCTGCCGTCATGAGGTCTCCTCGCCCATGAGCTCCGGTCCCCTCCTACGTGTTCAGAGCATTTCGGTCGCCTACGGCGAGACCGAGGTTCTCTCCGGGGCGAGTTGCTCGGTTTATCCCGAGGAGATCGTCTGCATCGTCGGGGAGAGCGGCTGCGGTAAGACCACGCTCCTCAAAGCGGTCCTCGGATTGGTGGAGGCACGCCGGGGCCACATCTTTCTCTTCGACCGGGACGTCGGAAGCCTCGACGAGCTGGAGTGGCAAGAGCAGCTCCTCCGGGTGGGTGTCCTCTTCCAAAACGGCGCGCTGCTCAATTCCATGAATATCGAAGACAACATCTCGATAGCCTTAGAGCAGCACACCAAGCTCCCAGGGGACGTTCGGCGCCGGATGGTGGATGTCAAGCTTGATCTGGTCAACCTCAGGGGCGTTCAGGAGAAGCTGCCGGCGGAGCTATCCGGGGGTATGAAGAAGCGGGCGGCCCTCGCCCGGTCCCTTATCCTCGATCCGGAAATCGTCTTTCTCGACGAGCCCTCGGCGGGGCTCGACCCGGTTACCAGCGCGGCTCTCGACCAGCTGATTCTCTCGCTTCGGGACCGGCTGTCCACAACCTTCGTGGTGGTAACCCACGAGCTTGCAAGCATCTCGACGATTGCCGACCGGATTGTCTTTCTCGACCAGGGGAGGGTTGTCTTCGAAGGAAGTCTCGAGGAGGCACAGTCCTCCGATGCCGAAGGCCTCCGGCGCTTCTTTTCCCGGCAAGCTCCCGAATAGAATCGCTAATCTCCGCGGCGTATCAGAATCCGTATTAGAAGCCGTAGGAGAGGCGCATCGCGGTTCCGGGATTCCGGCTTAAGAACTCCTGGGTGTCCTCGAGGGAGATGTGAAAGACGCTCAAGGGCCCCCGATGCCGGAAGGTGAAGTCGGCCGGGAGCCCCCGCTGTATCCGGTTCATCATCCCGATTACCTGCCCCTCCTTTAGGGTAGTCACAGTCTTGCTCTTCTTCGACACCTCGACGGCTCCCGAGCGGATAATGTAGACCCCCGGAAGCTGTTCCCCCTCCCGGACGATAAGCCCCGCCCCGTCTCGTTCTTCAGGAACCAGAACCGACTCGAGCCACATGCGCTGGTAATCCGTCAGGGAGGAGAAGAAGGGGCTGGTGACCAGAAGATTCCAGGTCTCCTCGCTCCGATTCCGGATGAGCCGCTGGAGGACCCGTTCGAACTCGGTACCGGCGATAAAGTTGATAAAGCGGCTCTTCGAGATCGCGTAGGCCTCGACGTCGGTAACGGCGACGATGTCGGCGCTCCGGAGGGCTCCGGTCAAGAGGGAAACCTCCCCGAAGTACTCGTAGGCACCGAGATACTTGCTCCGCAACAGTTGATCCGTGTCGACCCGGGCGTTTCCCGACCGGATGATAAAGAAGTATTCGCCTTTGTGCCCCTTCTCGATAATCTTCTCTCCCCGTTTGAACTGCTTGCTCTCGACGATGGTCAAGAACTGTTGCACCTTGGTTACCGGGAGGGAGGTAAAGAAGTCGAGGTGTTTGAGAACGTCGAGGGAACGGTAGGCCTCCTCGTAGGCCGGCGCCTTTACGTCGAAGTAGAGGGTGTTCTCGATGCCGAAGGTCGCCCGGGAGAGGGCGGTCTCTTTCTTTGTCGGGAAGTCCTTCGCCGCGATGTGATAGACCACAATCTTCTTCTGGACCGACTTCGGAAGGGAGTTCAGATACGAGACCGGGGTGTGCAACGGAGGGATCCCCGCCTCGTGGTAGATAACGTCCGAGTCCCAGGGAAAGCGCCGGAGCTCCTCCAAGCGCTCTTTGGAGATGAGCCCCTCGTCCTTCAGCCGCTGTTGGACCGCCGGGTCTCCCTGGTGATCCGAGGAATAGACGAACGTCTTCCCCTGAAAGGTAAGGCGGAAACCCATCGTGGGAATCGAATGGACCGCGTAGTTGATGTAGAACTGGCCCCCATGGAGGTAGAAAGAGCGGCCGATGTAGACCGGATGAAAGGAAAACAGCTTCTGCAGGTATTCGAAGGACTCCCCGGAAAAGGCCGCGTACTTGGTCAAGAAGCTCCGCATGATCGTCGGGGTCGTGTAGATCGTCACCCGGGATTCCTCGAGAATCTTCTGAAAGGTTCCGGCGTCGTGGTCCGCGTGGCAGTGGGTCAGGATAATGCTGTCGATAAACTTCGGGTTTACATTGGATCGGACGAGCCACTCGGTCGAGTTAACCGGAGGATCGATCATAATCCCGTTTCCGTTTAGCCAGATGATAAACCCCGACGTGTTGTCCTTCGGGTCGAAGCCGTTGCTCGGTCCGAGGCAGGTTACCCCGAAGCGGGGCGGAATAAAGGGCTCCGGAAGCTGCTCGCCGATGTCGTACTGCGGGGTGTACTGCACCTTTGCCGGTACTTCGGCGAAGGTCTTTCCGCCGGCGGCGAACCGAAACGTATCGTCTTCCGTTCTGGATATGGTGACCCCGTCGAGGTGTATGCGGTGTCTCTTGTCGAAGGTCTTCACCTCCATCATATCCGAAAGCTTCAGCCCCCTCCGGAAGAAGGCGAGCTCTCCCCGGATATCCGGGACAAAGACGTCGTCGTCGGCGTGAAACGCGTCGTTGTTTAGATCGACGCTCTTCGGCCCGAAGACCGCTTCGGTCATCGCGACCGTGAGGCGACGCCCCTGCTCTTCGGTACAAATCACGGTGGTCTTCCGTTGCTTGATAAAGAAGTTGAAGTAGATCGGAAACTCCATATCGGCAACATTGATGCCCTTCTGCCAGTTAAAGAGCTCCAGCGGAAGGACGAAGGTCTGGGGCACCGACTCTTCGGTAACGATGGTGTCTTTAATGGTTGCCGGGGGGGCTCCCACCTGGATCCGGCCCACCGGCGTGGTAACGACAAAACCGCCGCGAGGCAATTCGACGGCGCTGCCCGAGACGCCCATTACATCTTTTATTGCATAGGAACCCATAATACGTACCTATTGTAGGCAAAAAAGGTGAGAAATGCACGAATTCCGGACCCCGGCGTAAGGGGTCGGTCGGCTACCGGCCGGCCCCCCGTACCAGACGGGCGAGGCGGGATTCCAGCTCGTTCCGACGTTCCTCCAGGGCTGCCTGACGGTTCCGGAGGGCCTCTATCTGGTCCTCTTGCCTCCGTAGGTTCGAAAGGTAGCGGTCGGCAAGGTCCGACCCTTCGGGAACCGCTTCGAGGTTGCTCCGAATCCGCTCTTGATCCCGGAACAGCGCGTCAATTTCGCGGCTCGTCGTCCCGAGCTCCCGGTCGGTCTCAGACAGGCGGGTCAAGATTTCCGAGAGCCCGCGGAGGGTGTCGGCGGTCTCGGCGTCGATGACCGGGCGACTGAGGTAGAAGGAGATCTGATCCGTCGTTAGGCGATCGAGGGCCACCGACGTGGACACCGGTTGCTCTTCGACAATCTCCAGCCGGTCCGAGACCCCGGTCAGAGGCACCTCGAACCGGAGAAAGGATTCGCTCTCCGAGGCAGGGCCCGGCCCACCGACGACCTCCCACCCCGGCTGCTTCGGATGCTCGATAACGAGGGTCCCCAGGCGCTCTCCATGGTGCTCGTAGCGATAAACGGTTCTCAGCGAGCGTAGCCGGCGGGCAATCAGCATTCCGTCGGCGATCCGCACGGAGGAGATGGTTTCCGGTTCGCTCTGAGCCTCGGTAAGTACGGTGGTATCCGAGTCGAGGGCGTAGGTCAGAATTGTGCTCTCCCCGGCCGCGAGGTCGGAGGTCAGCGCATCGCCGACAAACGAGCCGCTCTCGAGGACCGTTACGGGACCCGCAAGGAGCGCGAGACCCGTTTCGTTCGTTACTTCGACCCCGGCCCTCGGGGTTGTCCCGTCATCCCGGCGATAGAGGGAGACCCGGCGGCCGGGGATGCGGGTATCGAAGATCGGCAGCATTGCGCCGGAGCCCGGGGGCAGCTCCACCTCGGCGACGATGCGGTACCGGACCGCAGTCGGAATGGCCGAGGCGGTCGCTCCGGCGGCGCCGGGAGTCTCGGCTTCCCCCAGCGCCTCGTCGAAGGCCCTTCTGCTTGGATAGGCTTCGGCTTCCGGTGCCGGTGCCGGTGCCGGCGCCGCCTCCATTTCCGAGAAGGTGCGAGGCGCAAGAACCGTTGCCTGGGGCGGCGCGAGGGTCGGCCGGTCCGCGTGGAGGGGGGTCAACAGATCCATCCGAAACGCCACCGGCCGACTCGAGACCAGCGTCACCTCGACGTTCCGCCAGGGGATCGCCGTCGTGTTATCGACATGGCCCCAGGCTTGGAGCCGGTACTCCCCGGTGCTCCCGAGAACCAACCGGTAGGAGGTCTTCCAGACCGGCGCTTCGTGGAGGTAGCTTACCGTTACCGGGCCGGCGTACCCCGACCCGACGCGGAGCCGGAGGACCCGCTCCTGATCGATCCGAGCCTCCCGAAGAACCCGGAGCAATCCCTCGAACTCGGAATTGAGGTTCTCGTCTGCGAAGACGATGCGGTCCACGTCGGCCAGGGAGACCTCCTGCAGTCCATCTTCCCCGAAGAGGGTCAAAAAAAGCTCCCGGCGCCCCTCGTCGACGGGGCGTTCCTCTAAGGCCACGATCCTCCCTGTTGCGCTCGCCGGCCCGATCAGCGAGACCCGCTCTCCCCGGAGCCGTTGGAGAAGAGCGGCTCGGTCCGGGGACCCCGAGAGGTCGAGAAAGTTCCCTTGGAGTCGTCGCTCGATCCGGTCGGCGGTGTCGAAGGAGAGCACCGGGACCGCGCTTCCGTCGGCCCCCTGTATCAGGAGGCTCTTGAGGACGTCCGGGACGTGCTCCCGGGGGAGGCGGAGCTCGACGGTTTCGCCGGCCTCGAGGTCCCCTTCGAAACGAAAGAGACCGACGCCGCCGGTGTAAAGATCCACCGACGCCAGACTCAAGGAACCGTCGTCCCGGGACGCGCCTAAGGGCTCCTCGGCGGCCCCGACCGCGCCGATCCGACCCAATCCCACTACCAAGAGCCCAATGAGAACCGCGAGCTTAACCACACTCTTCATCTTGTCTCCCTCTGCTACCCCGGAGTATACCATGCCGGGCTTCCGCGTCTTGGGTTTTGTCGTGCTCTGGTATATCCTGGCTACTTATTTCACAGAAGGACGGGTTGTGCGTGTGAAAGTCTTGGTCACCGGGGCCGACGGGTTCCTTGGTTCGAACCTCGTCAGGGAGTTGATAGCACGGAAGCATACGGTCGTCGCCGCTCTGCAGCCGGGACGCCACGTCGGGACCCTCGACGGACTGCCGTTGGAGCGCAAGATCGTCGATCTCCGGTACCGCCGGGAGACCGTTGCGGCCTTCGAAGGGATCGACGCGGCCATTCACGCCGCGGCGGACACCTCGACCTGGCCCTCGAGATCTCCCCGGAGAGACGCCTTTAACATCGTTTCCACGCAAAACATGATAGACGGCGCCCTCGAAGCGGGGGTCCGGCGTCTGGTCCACATCGGGACGGCGAACAGCTTCCCCCCGGGGAGCGCCGAGCATCCCCGGCGGGAGGAGGGGCTCTTCGAAGGGCCCGACTACGGTCTCGGCTACATTGACAGCAAGCGCCGGGCCCACCGGAGGGTCCTGGCGGCGGTCTCCGAAAAAGGCCTTCCGGCGGTGGTCCTCTGCCCGACGTTCATGATGGGTCCCTTCGACTCGCGCCCCGGCCCCGGCCGAATGATTCTCCAGGTGGCCAAGAAGGGTATTCCGCCGCTCCCGCCGGGGGGACGGAACATCGTAGACGTCCGGAATGTCGCCGTCGCCGGGGCCAACGCCCTCGAGAAGGGAGAGGTCGGGGAAAGCTACATCCTCGCCGGAGAAAATATGCACTACGGGCCCCTCTTTCAGACCATCGCGGAGGTGGTCGGTAGGCCGGGGTTCGGGCACCGGGTTCCAAAGGCCGGTATTCTGGCCTTCGGGGCCCTCAACAGCGGTATCGGTGCCTTCTTTCGCCGCCCGCCGGGAATCTCATTCACGATGGCCAAGATAGCCTGCGACGAGAACTTCTACGACGCGACCACCGCCAAAACAGTCCTGGGGCTTCCTAAGACCGACGTTCGACAGGCCGTCGCCGATTCCTTTGCTTGGCTTCAACGAAACGGATATTTGGAGGAATAGCACCGATGGGAATAGGAGAGAGCGTCACCCTGGCGAGTTTTCTACTTTTCTACTTCACCTTCTCTTTTCTGGTGGTCACAGCCGTCATGGAAAGCCGGATTCTCGGAAGGATATGGCGGCGCAACGCCCCGCCCCGGCACGCCGAGACCCTTCGGGTCGTCTCGAACCGTTTGGTGTTGTTTTTTCTCTACGGGGTCATTCCCGTGATTCTGATTCCCCGTCTCTTCGGTGTTTCCCTTACCGGCCTCGGCGCGGCTCTTCCGGGAGACTGGATCTCCATCGGCGCGATGGTCCTCCTCTCCGGCGTGGCCGTCCTGGTGGCCCTGACCAACCCGCGGCGTCGACAGGTAACCGCGGAATACCCGATGATCCGCCTCGCCGAGTGGTCCGGCGCAACGGTTCTGGCGAACGCGCTCTCCTGGACGCTCTACCTTCTCGCCTACGAGTTCATGTTCCGGGGGCTCTTGCTCTATTCCCTCGTGCCTCTTGGGGTGCCCCTGGCAATCGCTGTGAACGTGAGTCTCTACGTCACGACGCACCTGGTAAAGAACCTCCAGGAAGGGATAGCCTCCTTCCCCTTCGGGATTCTCCTTTGCGGGCTTACCCTCTACAGCGGCTCCTTCGTGCCGGCCTTCGTCATCCATCTCGCCCTCGCCCTGGCGACGACCCACGGCTCCCTGGCGCTCCATCCGCGGATGAGCATCAAGATGGGAAGACAACGCAAGGGACCCTTCTCAGACGAAATTATCCCCCGGGGAAGCACGGAATAGAATGCCGGAGACCGAGGCGCCCGGGTGTAGGACGCCCGTCTGATACGGAGAGAGCCCGGTTATCGTCCGGCGACTTGTTATCGTTCGGTTATCCCAGGGGCAACCGGTTATCTGACGCGGAGCCGGAGAAGGAAGCGAATACTGCTCTCCCCGGTCCCGGGAAACCGGACGAGCTTATCCGACTCGTCGAGCTCCGGGGTGTTGTCGTAGGTGGTGACGGCTACATAGTAGCGTCCCGGGCCGGCGAGGTTCACTCGGAGCGCCGAAGCGTTTCCTAGAGCGCCGTCGTCGTCTTCGGCGATCAGGTGCCCCCGCTCGTCGAAGAGAAAGAGCATGGAGTCGTCGTCCCGGTACTCGCTCCCTTGGTAGACCTCGGTAACGACGACCTCCAACGAAACCGACGAATCCTCGCCGACGTCGAAGAAAAAGACTTCGTGACCCGCCCGGACGATTCCCTCGGCAACCCCTTGGTTGCCATCCATTTCGAAGGACCGTGCCTCCTGGAGAATCTCCATTCCCCGGGCACCGCTGGTAAGGGTTCCCATCAAGCGTTTTCCCGTCTCGCCGTCGGCGAGTTTCCGAATATGGAGCTCGAAGGAGATGTCGCTGCTTCCGAGGTCTCCCAGGGTATCGAAGACACCTCCCGGCGAGGTTTCCGGCTCGTTCGGAAAGGTCGTGACGACGGCGTAGTAGCGGTTACCTCCCTCGAGGCGTATCTCGTCGATTCGGGAGGTCGACCCGGGCCCTCCGTCGTCGTCCGACGCCAGGAGTTTTCCCCGGGAGTCGAAAAGGAAGAGCATCGAGTCGTCGTCGGTGAAGCGAACGCCCTCCCGTTCCTCGGTGACGAGGATTTCCATAGAGATGCGGGCACCCTCCTGCAATTCGAACCAGAAGGCGTCAAAGCTCCGGGCGACGGAGCCTTCTCCGATGCCGCGGCCCCCGACAAAGTCGATCTCGGTCGCCGCTTCGCGGATGGTCGGAAACCGCGTTTGACCGGCGGCGGCGCCTGCCACGAGCAGAAACAACACCATTACGGCGGAGAGACGATGCGCGTTCATGGTGCGTATGGTAACCCGGAACGCCCCGTCTATGATACTACCGTCGGGCCCCGTTATACTTCTTTGTCGGGGGACGCGATGAAAAGACAGATCGGGATATTGACCAGCGGCGGCGATTGTCCGGGACTCAACGCGGCGATCAGGGGTGTCGGTCGAGGGGGCCAGGCCTACTTCGACATGAACTTTATCGGCTTCCGGGACGGATTCAAGGGGCTCGTCCAGGACAGGACCATGATCCTCGAGAGCCGAGTCCTTTCCGGAATCCTAACCGACGGCGGAACCATTCTCGGAACCAGCCGGGAAAAGCCCCACAAGATGAACCTCGGGGGCAAGGTGCGGGACATGACCGAAGCGGTCGTCGAGAACTACGAGAAGCACCACCTCGACGCCCTCGTCTGTATCGGTGGCGGGGGAACCCAAAAGAACGCCCTCCACCTCAAGCGAGCGGGGCTCAACGTCGTAACCCTTCCGAAGACCATCGATAACGACGTCGCCCGGACAGACGTGACCTTCGGATTCGACACCGCCCTCACGATCGCGACCGAGGCCGTGGACCGTCTTCACTCGACGGCGACGAGTCACCACCGGGTTATCGTCGTCGAGATTATGGGGCACCGGGCCGGTTGGCTGGCTCTCGGCGCCGGAATCGCCGGGGGTGCCGACGTCATTCTTATTCCCGAGATACCCTACGACATGGACGTTATTACCGAGGCGCTCCTCGCTCGGACCCGGGCCGGTAAGTACTTCAGCATTGTCGCGGTGGCCGAAGGCGCCATGTCGAAGAGCCAGGCAGCGAAGGTCGCCGAGCTGGTGCAGGCGAAGACCGAGGCGACTAAGAAATCGGACCGGAAAAAGGCCTCTGCGGAGCTCGACGAGTTCCATCAGCACCATGTCAGCCACACCGTTCGGCTGACCGAGCAGCTCGAGGAGCTTACGGGTCTCGAGTCACGGTTGACCATCCTCGGCCACCTCCAGAGAGGGGGAACGCCCTCGGCGGCGGACCGGGTCCTCGCGACGCGCCTCGGAACCGCCTGCGCGGAAGTGCTCAACCGGGAGGAGTACGGGGTCCTGGTCGCGGCCCGGGGCGACGGCACCGAAACCGTCCCCCTCGAAGAAGTCGCGGGACAGAAGAAGCTCGTTCCCCTGGAGCATCCGTGGGTTCGCTCGGCGCGCCTCGTCGGGGCCTGCCTCGGAGACACCTGGGAGGCGGCCCCGGAGACAAATTGACTTTTTAATACTTATATGTTAATCTCTTTTATTAGAGATGTTGAGTGGAAGAAGTATCCTCCGGACCGTCCCAGCCTTTCTAGCCGTACTCCTCCTTCTGTTCGCCGGCATTCCGGAGCCGGTGGCGGCCGTGGAGAAACCGCGGATCCGAATCTCCGTCGAAAACTACCCGGGGCACGTCCAGACGGAGGCGGTCCGACACTTCGCCGCGGAACTAAAAGCCCGCCTCGGAGACCGTTACGCGATCGAGTTCTATCACTCGGGACAACTCTTTCGGGACCGGGACGTCTTGGCCGCTCTGTCCGCCGGCAACGCGGAGATAGCCGTGCCGGGCACCTGGCAGATCGATCCGTACGAACGTTCGGTTGCCGCATTTCTTCTGCCGGCGTGTTTCGCCCAGAGCCCCGAGGTTATCCATGCCCTTTCCGACGGTCCTCTCGGGGCGGAGATAAGCCGACGGATGGAGGAAAGCCTAAACGTCGTGGTCCTTGGGCGGTGGCTCGACCTTGGGCACGCGCATCTGTTTTTTTCCGGCCGACGCGTTAGCTCCCACCAAGAGATCGAAGATTTGCGAATCCGGGTGGCCGGGGGGCTCGGAAACGAGCTCCGGATCCGGACTCTCGGCGCTCTGCCGGTCTCGATCCCCTGGAACGATCTACCCTTCTACGTGCAGCAGAAACGCCTCGACGGCGTCCTGACCACCTACGAGACGGCCCGGAGTGGGCGCCTCTGGGAGTACGGAATCCGCTACGCCTTCGAGGACCACCAGTACTTCGCCCAGTACGTTCCGTTGATGCGTCGCACCTTCTGGAACCGGCTCTCTTCCGAGGACCGGCGGACGATTCGGGAGGTTTGGGAGTCGATGGTCGATACGCAGAGGCAGGCGGCCATTTCCGCCCAGGCGGAAGCCCGGCTGGTTCTAGAGCGGAACGGGATCGAGGTCGTCGAGCCGAAGGCCGAGGAGCTGGAGGCAACCCGTCTGCGACTCCTCCGGGAGCAGGACCGCATCGCCCACGCCTTGGGCATACCGCCGAGCGTCCTTCGCCTCCTGGTCGGCTCCCGGTAACAGCATGAAACCGAGGAGGGCCCGAAGGCAGTCAGGTCAAAGCCGTACACTCTTTCTCGTTCTTGTCCTGTCCATCGCCGGAGTCGCGGCCTTCGGTCTGATCGCCGGGTATCAATCGGTCCATCTCTCGGCCCGGGAGCGGGTCGTCGTTTCCGCCCAATCCTTCGGCGAATACGTCCACGGTGTCCTCGGTGCCCTCAATATCTCCACTGACGTTGTCGCGCGAGAGGCAACGGACGGTCGGAGCGGCGAGGAGCTCCGGGAGTATATGCGGCGTCAGATGCTCTTCGTCCCGCAGATAGAAACCCTCGAATACTACGACGCCGAGGGCGCCTTTCTCGTCGGCGTGCCGGAGACGCCGATCGAGATGTCCGGAAACATTTCTCGTGACCTCCTTTCCCTCCACCGGGACGCCTGGGTCGAGACGTCGGTCACCCTTGGCGAGGGCACCGATCGTATCCGGGTGACCCGAAGCGTCCTCGGCGATGACGGGTTCGAGGGCCTGGTAATCGCCACGGTTCCTCAGGCCTATTTCTACCAGGCAATCCCTCACCTCTTTCCCACGGCAGTCTCCCACGTCGTGTTGACGAACGCCGAAGGGGATTTCCTGCTCCATTGGGGGGACGTCGATCACGCGGAGTTACCGATGCGCTTCGACGGTTTCGAGGGGCCCGAAGGCACCCGGGGGCCCGGCGGAGTATCGATCGCGGCCTCCCCTCGCTATCTCGGCGGCACGACTCAGCTCCGCTCCTTTCCCTTACGGGTCACGGTCTACTTCGACCGGTCGGTGCTGATGGCCGATTGGGAGAGCCAGTTGGATTACACGTTCTTCATTCTGGCTCTCTTTGTCGTGGCGGGGCTGATCGTCTACCGGTATATCCTGCGGCTCCAAGAGAGGCAGGCGTCGGTCCGGGAGCAACTTGTGCAGGAACGGGAGAGCCGAAGAATCACCGAGCTCATTCGCCGGGTCCGGCAAATCGCTCTGGCCGCGGACGGCGAGACCGCCATAATCCGGGGCGCGGTCTGCGAGCTCTCGAGTTCTCTCGGGGCATCTGAGGCCCGGATTCACTCCCAAGGCGACAGTGAGTTACCGCCGACGGTTTTTCGCCTGTCGTTCTGCGAGGGCCCCCAGGGAGGCGCCGCAACGGCGAGACCTCGTCGGAAGGCGACCGGCCCCAACCGGAAGGAAGCCTCCTCCTCGCACCCACTTCGGCTTCCGATCAAAGTCGGTAGCAAGGACGTCGGCGAAGTCGAGTTTCATCTAACCGAGGAGCCCACGGCGTGGCATTCCCGGGTCGCCGAGCAGGCGCTTACGGTCCTCGGCGGGTTGCTTCTGCGAAACCGTATAGAGAGTCAACTCCGGGATACCGAAGCCCGGCTATCCGCCTTTATGAACAACAGCCCGAGCATAAACTACGTCCGGGACTCCTCCGGTGCCTTTGTCTACGCAAACCCCGAGTTCCGTCGGGTTTTCGGGGATCCGGACCGGCAGAGCTTCGGGGTCCCGGAGTTGGGACCCTCGCCGGAGGACAACGGAGAAGGGGTCGCTATTCGGAAGCACGAGGTTTCCGTCGACGGAGAGGCCCGGATGTTCTCGACCCGCGTCTTTCGCTTTCGGGACAGTGGGGGACACTCCTTTACAGGAGGCGTCGGCATCGACATCACCGAGATGCAGAGGACTCAACAGGAGCTCAAGAAAGCCTTGGCGGACAAGGAGCTCCTCCTCCGGGAGATTCACCACCGGGTAAAGAACAACTTGGCGGTCATCGACAGCCTTCTCTCCTTCGAGCAGGAGAAGGCAACGCCGAGGCGGGCGGACGAGATTCTATCCGGGGTCAGGAGCCGCATTCATGCGATTGCCTTGATTCACAAACGGCTCTACAAGTCGGAGAACCTTACCGGGGTACCTTTCCGGGAATACGGCGAGGAGCTTATCGACTACATTCTCCAGACCGTCGAGCCGATGGATTCGGCCGGCACCGACGTAAAGCTGAATATCGACAATACCGAGCTCGACATCGACATCGTGAAGCCCCTCGGTCTGATCCTCCACGAGTTGGTGGCGAACGCCTTGAAGCACGCTCAGAGTGAATCCGGCGCGCTCCGGCTGGAAGTCTCTTTCGGAGCCGACGAAGAGAAGCGCCTCGCCCTGGAGGTTCGGGACTACGGGCCGGGATTCCACGAAGAACCGGTCCCGGATCCCGAAGTTTCTCTCGGTTACTTCGTCGTTCACGCCCTTTGCGACGAGCTTGGGGCCGAATTGGCAACATGGAACGACAACGGAGCCCATATTCGTGTGAGGCTGCCCCGAGTGGGGTAGAATGAGGATAGAAACCATGGAACAGAGAGCAGTCTTACTCGTCGAGGACGAGGTGCTCATAAGGCGTCATCTCGGCGTCATGATGCGCAAGATGGGCTACACCGTCGCAGGCGAGACCGGCACCGGGGAGGAAGCCGTAAAGCTCGCCCGGAGCCTCAAGCCGGATCTTATTGTGATGGACATTCGTCTCGCCGGTTCGATCTCCGGTATCGAGGCGGCCGATGAGATTTGTCGGGCATGCTGCCCCGATTGCGCGCCGTGCATCATCTTTGCCAGCGCCTACGATTTTGAAGGAGACGTGCCGGCGCGGTTGGCAGATTGCACGGTTCGCTATCTCCACAAGCCGGTTACCCGCCGGGCTCTCGACCTCGCTTTGGCAGGATGAGACCCGTGGAGGGTCCGGCCTATCTTTACTTCAACGGCGAGATTCGTCCGGTCGATGCGCCCCTCTTTACCGGGACCGACCTCGGCGTCCTCCGGGGGTACGGGATCTTCGACTTCTTCCGCATCCATCGAGGTATTCCCCTCTATTTCGACGACTACCTCGTTCTCACCGGGGGCTCCTCCGCCGACGGCATGTCTCCCGGAGCCGAAAACTTCATGATACTCCTGCATCCCCCCTCGGCCGCCCCGGGGGAATTGAAAGGGGCCAAGGTGCTGACCTGCCGTCACCAGCGGGAGTTCCCTGAAGCCAAAACCACAAACTACCTGACTGCGGTGCAGGGCCGCCCTCGCCTAAAGGCGGCCGGCGCGGTGGGGCCGGTCGCGCGAAAGGTTCTATCCCTGCTTCGAGCGGATTCGGTGGCGTACGTAGAATCGGTCCGCGGGAGTTGATCCCCAATTGCCCGGTGCCGGGATTTCTGCGATGATCCTCTTATATCATGAACATAGGACTCATAGGTCTCGAAAAAGCGGGTAAGACAACCATCTTCAACGCGCTTACCGGTCAGGCTGCGGAGGTCGGAAGCTACGGTGGGCGGAACGTCGAGCCGAACCGTGCGATCGTTGACGTGGCGGACTCCCGGGTGGACCGGCTTTCGGAAATGTATGCGCCGAAAAAAACGGTCTACGCCACCATCGAGGTGGTCGACTTTGCCGGGTTGACGGCGGATGCCGCGACCCAGGGTGTCTTTTCCGGCGAGGCGATGGGACTAATAAAGGCAAGCGACGCCCTGGCTCTGGTGGCCAGGAATTTCTCCGACGCGGTTGTAGACGAGACCCAGGGAGCCGCCGATCCCCGGCGGGATGTGGAGAAGGTCGCCGGGGAGCTCGTTCTCGGCGACCTGATCGTTATCGAGCGGCGCCTCGAGCGGATCGAAGGAGACCTCCGGCGGGGCAAGAAGACACCGGCGCTCCAGGGAGAGCAGAAGGTGCTTTCCCGGCTGCAGGAGGCTCTCTCCGAGGGGATCCCCGTTTCCCAGGTCGAGTTGACCCCGGAGGACCAGAAGCTTATCGCCGGGTTTCAGTTTCTCTCGCAGAAGCCGCTCTTCGTCGTCCTGAACTCCGGGGAGGAGCAGTACGGTAGGAACCCGGGAACGGTCGCCGAGCTCGAGAAGCAGTACCCGGTCATCGAGTTTTCCGGGAGCTTCGAGATGGAGCTCGGTGCCCTCGAAGATCCGGAAGAACGGCAGATGTTTATGCAGGAAGCGGGGATCGAAGAGTCGGCCCGGGAGCGGCTTACCAAGTTCGCCTACCACGCCCTCGGGTACTTGAGCTTCTTTACCGTCGGACCCGACGAAGTCCGGGCCTGGACAATCCGCCGGGGAGAAAACGCCGTCGACGCCGCCGGAGCAATCCATTCTGACCTCGCCCGGGGTTTTATCCGGGCGGAGGTGTTCACCTACGACGATCTAATCGAGCTCGGTTCGGAGAAGGCGATTAAGGAGAAGGGGCGACTCCGGGTCGAGGGCAAGACGTATATCGTCTCGGACGGCGATATCCTCCACGTCCGGTTTAGCGTCTAGACGCGGGACAGCTCCGATTCGATAATCTCAATTACCAAGGACGTTGGGACGGGCTTGGTTAGGATTCGGGTCCCCCGGATCCTGCCGACTTCTTCCAAGATTTCCGCCTGGGGATACCCCGTCACGAAGACGATCGGCACGTGCGAGAAGCTCCGAAGACACTGTGCCGCTTCGATGCCGGTTACCTGGTCGGCGAGTAGTATATCCATGACAATCGCATCCGGTTCCGTCTCTTTGACCGCCGCGGCTACTTCGGCCCCCCGGCTTACGACCTTGGGCACGGCGTACCCTGCCATCTCGAGGGCGCGTTTGAGAGTAACTGCAACTATCGCCTCGTCTTCTACCAAAAGAACCGAGGCTCTGGGCGAGATGTCTTGTTCCGACACGGGCGTTCTCTTAAGAATCTACACCCTTCGGTCGTAGGTTTCAGGGGGAATGGCTAAGTGCCAAAGGATACCGTCGGAGCTCTCCGCTCGTAGGGAGCCGCCGAGTTGCAGCTCGACGATGTGCCGAACGGTTTGGAGTCCCAGGGTATCCGGTTGCGTCGGCGAGGCCCCGGCGGGGAAACCGACGCCGTTGTCCCGCACCTTCAGGATGATCTCGCCGGAGTCGCTCCGCCGGAGACGGAGCGCGAGGCGACCGGGGCGCCGGTCGGGAAACGCGTGCTTCAAGCTATTGGTCAGGAGCTCGGCAACGACCAACCCCAAAGGGACTGCGGTATCGATAAGGCAGCTTACCGGTTCGGTGTCGGTCGATACGGTAATTCGTTCGGCGGCGTCTTCGTGGGACTCAAGAACCAACTGCGCCAGTTCCGCGAGGTATTCGTCTAGGGAGAGTTGGGAGATGTCACCCGATTGGTAGAGCTTGCTGTGCACCAGGGCCATCGCGTAGATCTTGTTTTCGATCTCTCTCAGTATCCCCTGTGCCTGGGGATCGGTAACCGACATGTTTCGCAAGGCGACCATAGAGGCGATGACCTGCATGTTGTTCTTGGTCCGGTGGTACAGTTCCTGTAGCAGCGTCTCCCGCTGTTTTACCGCGGCTTTGAGCCGCTCTCGGCTTTCCACTTCATCGGTCACGTCGAAGACGATCCCCTCGAGCTTGGTTACCGAGCCGATCTCATCCACGGAGATCGTAGTTCGGTCTTCGACCCATCGGACGGCGCCGTCTGCCCGGACAACCCGATACCGGGTGACGAAGTTTCCAGGGGCGTCCCGGAAGTGTTGGGCTACCTTCTTCTCGAGGTAGTCCCGGTCCCCGGGATAGACGAGGTCCCGATAGACAATTGCCCCACTGGTTAGTTCGGCCGGCTCGTAGCCGAAACGGCGGATGTTGCCGCTCACGTAGTCTACAGGCCACCCATCCCGAGCGTTCCACCGGAAGAGGACCATCGGACTCGACTCGACGATAATCATCGCGTCTTCGAGGAGGCCCTGGAGCCGGTCCCGCTCCCGGGATAGATAAAGGCCATGGAGGCCGTAGGCGATCTCGTCGGCCGCCGCGGTAAAGAGCTGAGCCGCCCCCGGCCGCAGAGATCCGCCTTGCGGAAGGGCGAGGATCAGGTAGCCGTAGAGACGCCCGTGGTGCTCGAGCGGTTCTCTCAGGGTGTGCGGCTCCCCGGCGGAGGGGGGCGAAAGGGTGCCCCGGGTAGCCCGGAGCGTCGCCCAAACCGTTCCCGTGGCGTCCGTAAGGGATATCCACGCCTTCTCGCAGGCGCCGGTACCCACGATAATGTCGCAGGCGTGTCCCGCCAATTCCTCTTCGTTCCCGGCGTCGGCCGCCATGTGGTTTAGCTTCTGTATCGTTCCAAGGACCAGGCTCAGGTCTTCCGTGGCCGTCGCCGGAGGCTTTCGCATCCGGAACCCGGCCGCCGCTAGAAGCCCCACTATGAGCGCCGCCAGAAGGAGACCTCCGGCTACCCAAGGAGTCGGGACCGGATAGTTGGCCACGGACTCAAGAGAGCCGAACGCAACCTGCGCATGTATGCCGGGAGGAAATACGATTACGGGAAGTGGGAGCATCAAGGCGGCACAGAGCCCCGCCCGGGGTCGAAAGAGTTTCGTCATATTGTTCGCTATTATCACTACGGAGTATTGCTCACTTATTTTTTAGAATAGCGACATTTTAGAGTAACAGCAACCGGGTAGTGGTCGCCGGCCCAGACCCCGCCCTCGACCGCCCGGGCGACAGCCTCGGACCTCCGCTCCCAGGCAAGGTCGGTTTGTCCCGGCGCCAGGTAGTGGACATTGAAGGTTCCGATGGTAAGGGGTTCGGCCCCGACCCCAGCAGCCGCCGCGAAGGATGCGGTGAGTAGAAGCGCGAAAGCGAAGAAGAGCACTTCGGCAAACCGGGGTCTTACCCGGCGCGTGAATCGCAGAGGGGCGAATCGCATAGGGGCGAATCGCATAGCTAAAGGGTAATAGTCCCGGCTGCCGGTGGACAAGTTTTTTGGTATGCTTACCGGAGGGTCCCGTGTCCGAAATCACAACCGTACTCGTCTATGCTTCGATTACCGCAATCGCCACCGGTCTTGGTGCGATTCCCTTCTTCTTCGTCGAGTCGTTCCCCAAGCGGGCCCTCGGGTGGGCCGGGGGAATCGCCGCAGGCATCATGGGGGCCGCCAGCTTCAACCTCATCTACGAAGGGCTAGACTACGGCGCTCCCCGGACGATCGGCGGAATCCTTCTCGGTCTGTTGTTTATCAGCCTGAGCCACCGAATCCTCCGAGACAAGGAGGACCTCACCGTCGGGGAGCTCGCCGGGGCCGACGCCCGCAAGGCGCTTATGATCATGGGCATCATGACCCTCCACTCCTTTGCCGAAGGGGTCGGTGTCGGCGTCGCCTTCGGGGGCCGGGAAGGGTTCGGCCTCTTTATCTCCTTGTCGATCGCGGTCCACAACATTCCCGAGGGCGTCGCGATAAGCCTGGTGCTGATCCCCCGGGGGGTAAAGCCCTGGAAGGCGGCTCTCTTGGCCGTAGTCTCGAGCCTCCCCCAACCGCTTATCGCCGTCCCGAGCTTTGTCTTCGTTCAGGTATTCGAGCCCTTCCTGCCGATCGGATTGGGCTTGGCCGCCGGAGCGATGATCTGGATGGTCATCTCTGATCTGGTACCCGACGCGTTCAAGGGCGCCAAAGAGCACGAGGTCGCAACGATGGTCGCTCTCGCGGTCGCCGGCATGACGGCGTTCCAGGTCTTTATCGGCGGCTGATGGACGCACCTACGATTTCGCTGCGGGCGGTCACCAAACGGTTTACCCCCGGGGGACCCGAGGCCGTCTCCGACCTTTCCCTCGATCTCCATCCCGGAGTGGTCGTCGGGATCCTCGGGGAAAACGGCGCCGGAAAATCCACGACCCTCAATATGATCGCGACGCTCCTCCGGCCGAGCCGGGGGACCATCCGGCTGATGGGGCACGAGGTAACCGAAGACCCCCTTGAGGTCCGCCGGAGGATCGGCATTCTCTTCGGATCCCAAGGGGGGCTCTACGGGCGCCTTACGGGACGGGAGAACATCGAGTACTTCGGTGCCCTCCAGGGAATGAAACGCCGGGAGGCCCGGGCCCGCGCCGGGGAGCTGGTATCCCTTTTGGGGATGGAGGAGTACGCCGACAGGCGGGTCTCGACCTACTCGACGGGAATGAAGCAGCGCACCTCCCTGGGGCGGTGCATCGTCCACGACCCCCCGGTGCTCCTCCTCGACGAGCCGACCGCCGGCTTGGATCTTTCGGCGGCGTCGGTCGTTCACCGCTTTGTCCGCCGGTGGGCCGGGGAGGGCAAGACCGTTCTCTTTTCGAGCCATCACATGGACGAAATACTCTCCCTCTGCGACCGAGCGGTCGTACTCCACCGGGGAAGCCTGGCCCTCGACCGGCGCCTGAGTCGTGACGACCCGGGGGCCCTCGACTCGTTTCGGCTCGATTTTACACGGCTCGTCGAAGACAGCGAGGCCCCCCGAGAGGCCCGGCGGTGAGAACCCTCTTCGTCGTTTTCCGAAAGGAGCTCACCGACCTATTCCGGGACGCCCGGAGCGTATCGGTTTCGCTTCTCGTGCCGGTGGTGCTCTTTCCCTTGGTCTTCGGGGTGATGGCGACAAACCTGCGGAACCAGAGGGATCCGGCCGAGGCGCCGATCGTCGTTGCGACCGGGGTCCTCGACCCCGCCCTGGCCGGCGCCTTGGCGGAGATTCCCCTGCTCGCCGTCGAGACGGTGGCGGACCCGGAGGGGGCCGTCACCGCCGGGGATGCCGAGGTCGCCCTCACCGGCGGAAGCTACGACCCCTTGCGCCCCGAGCTAACCCTGCTCTACCTTCCGGAGAATCCCCGGAGCCTTCTGGGGGCCGACTTGGTGGAGGATGTGGTTATCCGGGTAACCGTCTCCTTGCGGCGTAGCCTCCTGGAGAGCGTTCCCATCGACGGGGTCGATGGGAGCCTCGCGGAGCCGGTCGACCTCGACCGCCGGGCCCTCGGAAATCCGGCGGAGCGGGCCGGAAGCGATTTTCTCGGGTTCCTGGTGCCGCTTCTGCTGATCGTTGCCACCTGCATCAGTCCCCTACCGAGCGCCGCCGACCTCGGGGCCGGGGAAAAGGAACGGGGAACCCTCTCGACGCTGTTGGTCTCCCCTACCGGGGGCGCCTCCTTGATCCTCGGTAAGCTCGGGGCGGTATCGGTTATGGGTATCCTCGGGACCCTCTCTTTCGGGGTCGGCGTTGCCATATCCCTCTCGATCAGCCCGGATCTCCTCGGAGTCGACGATATGGTCTTCGCGATTCCCCCCGGTCGAATTCTGCTCTTGGCGGCATTCGGAGTGGCCTTGGCCCTCTGCTTCTCGGCGGTCGAATTGCTGCTGAGCCTCCTGGCAAAGTCTCCGAAGGAGGCGCAGGTCTTTTATGTACCGCTGTTGATCCTGTCCACCGCCGCGGGGTACGGCACCTACCTTATGGACCTCTCCCGGTTGAGCCCCTGGCTCCCGCATCTGCCGGTTCTGAACGTCGGCTTGGCGGTAAAGCAGATTGTCTTCGGTGACGGGGCGCCCCACCTGCCGTTGATAGCCGGGGCTTGGATGGCCGTCTACCTGGCTCTGGCAGTCGTCGCCTCGGTCCGCCTTGTTCGAAACGAGAAAGTTGCCTTGCGGATTTGACACAGAGGGACGCATTGGGGACAATCTAAGTATTGCGCTCTAAGGAGGTTTGAATGGGTTTTCTTATCGGGGCTCTTGTACTCTTGATTCTTATCGTCGTATTGATTCGCATCCTCTAGCAGACCGATCCCAGGAGTCTCAGATGGAATTTATCATAGGTCTTTTGGTCGTTCTGATTTTGCTGGTAGTACTGGTAAGACTCCTTTAGAGGCTCGGCGACCGATTCCACGCGACTGAGATCGCGCGACAAAACAGCCCGATCTTCTCAAGTTTGACACAGCCCTCGGTTTGCGAGTAAGGTCCTTTTACTCTCTCCAAGGAAGGGCGGAAGTGAACTATTTCAATTCGTTATCGTTTCGTGAAAAGATCGGTCAACTCGGCAAATGCCGGCTCATGCGCCGGGAGGAATTCAACGGCGTGGAGAAGCTCGCCGGCAAGCGGATCGTCATCCTCGGATGCGGGGCTCAGGGCTTGAACCAGGGGCTCAACCTCCGGGACAGCGGCTTGGAGGTGGCCTACGCTCTCCGGTCCGCGGCGATCGAGCAGAAGCGGCAATCCTACATCAACGCCACGGAAAACGGCTTTCCCGTCGATACCATCGAGAAGATGGTTCCCCAGGCGGATCTCGTCGCAAACCTTACCCCGGACAAGCAACACAGCGGTGTCGTCGCCACGGTAATGCCCCTGATGAAGAAGGGCTCGACGCTCCTCTATTCCCACGGCTTTAACATCGTCGAAGAGGGAACGACCATCCGGAAGGATATTACCGTCATTATGGTCGCTCCGAAGGCGCCGGGGTCCGAAGTCCGGGAGGAGTACAAGCGGGGCTTCGGTGTCCCGACACTTATCGCGGTTCATCCCGAGAACGATCCCGAGGGCGACGGGCTCGAAATCGCGAAGGCCTACGCCTACGGTACCGGCGGCCACCGTGCCGGCGTCCTCGAGTCCTCTTTCGTCGCGGAGGTCAAGTCGGACTTGATGGGGGAACAGACGATTCTCTGCGGGCTCCTTCAGACCGGCTCGCTCCTCTGTTTCGACAAGATGAAGGCGGGTGGTATAGACCCCGGGTACGCCTCCCGCCTGGTGCAGTACGGATGGGAAACCATCACCGAGGCTCTCAAGCTCGGGGGTATCACCCTGATGATGGACCGGCTCCCGAATCCGGCGAAGATCGTCGCTTTCGAGCTCGCGGATAAGCTCAAAGAGATCATGACCCCCCTCTTCGAGAAGCATATCGACGAGATTATGGACGGGACCTTCTCTTCCACGATGATGGAGGACTGGGGGAAGGACGACGTGAAGCTCCTTACCTGGCGCAAGGAAACCGGAGAAACCGACTTTGAGAAGACCCCGGCGAGCACCGAGGAGATACCCGAGCAGGAGTACTTCGACAACGCGGTTCTGATGGTCGCTTTCGTAAAGGCGGGGGTCGAGCTTGCCTTCGAGACGATGGTCAAGAGCGGGATCAAGGCGGAGAGCGCCTACTACGAGTCGCACCACGAGGTTCCGCTGATCGCCAACCTGATCTCCCGGAAGAAGCTCTACGAGATGAACCGGATTATCTCCGACACCGCGGAGTACGGCTGTTACCTCTTCGCGAACAGCTGTGTGCCTCTTCTCGGCGACTTTATGAAGGAGCTCGACGTCAACGTGATCGGCAAGCCCTACGACGTCGCGGAGACGGACAACATAGACCTCCGGGAGATCAACGAGAAAATCCGCAGCCACCCGATCGAGATAATCGGCGCGTCCCTCCGGGCCGCGATGCAGGGGATGCAGGCGCTGAAGGGTTAGCTCGCCGCCCGGCTACCGGGGCCAACCGGCCCCTTACCTCCCGGCTACCACCTCGACCCGGGCTCGGCTCCCCGCCGGGTCCGGTTCGAGGAACATTCGGTGCGTGGTGCACCGGAGGCGCTGCGTCGGGTCGTGGGAGACGTAGAGAACGAGCGCTTCCGTCTCGGTCCCTATCCGTTCCAACACACTCAGCACCAATTCGCTGTGCTCGTCGTCGAGCCCCTGGGTGGGTTCGTCGGCGATGAGTATCGGCGGCATCTTTACCATGGCCCGAGCGACCAGGAGGGACCGTTGCTGACCGTAGGAAAGGCGCCCCAAGGGCGTCGACTCCTGGTCGGCGAGGTTCAGTACCGTCAGCCACTGCCGCGCCGTGTCGATGTGGAGCCCCGACGGCTCTTCGTAGAGCCCCGCGGTGTCGCTGAATCCTGAAAGGATGGTGTTAAGAGCGGTGGTTCGGGGGGGATAGCTCCGGTGGAAGTCGGCGGAGACGTGGCCGATCCGTGCTTTGATCTCCCAGACCGACTCGCCGGAGCCCCGGAGACGGCCGAAGAGCCAGAACCGCCGGCCGTAGGCTTTCGGATTACTCCCGTCGATCAGGCTCAGGAGCGTCGTCTTCCCCGAGCCGTTCGGTCCGATAATGTGCCAGACCTCCCCGGGGTGGGCCTCCCAGGTAATCTCCCGAAACACCCGCTTCTCCCCGTAGGAAACCGATACGCCGTCCATCCGAATCAGCGGCCCGGGGCCGTCGGGCCCGGGCTCTCCCAGCCCGGAGGTCCCCTCGGAGGGCCCGGCCGGAAGGGGTACCTCGGACGGCGGCGAGGCTTCCCCGAAGGAGGCGGGAATCCCCGTCGTCTCGCCGACGTAGAGGGCTTTCCCGCCCTCCATCAGGACGACGCGATCGACCCCCGGCGGGATCTCCCCCCGGCGGCCGAGGACCACCAGTAGCGCGTGGTTCCCCTCGGCGAGGTGCTCTATCAGCCCCGAGAGCTCTTCCCGGGAAGCGATATCGAGGCCGTCGAAGGGATCGTCGAGGATGAGCAGCCGCGGCTCGAGCAGGAGGGCCCTGCAGAGGAGCGTCTTTCGGATCTCCCCGGTCGACAGGAACTTAAGGCCTCGGTCGAGAACCTCTTCGAGGGCGAATCGCCGGAGAAGGGCGGTGTGATCGTCTAAGGAGCCGGCTGCGGTCTCGAGAAACCGGCGGACTGTTGTCCCGGGGTCCGCCGCACCCTGGAGGAGGTTGCTCTCGTCCCGTTTTCGCTCGGCCTCGATGATCCGGCGCTGCGCTTCGAAGGAGACCACTTGAATCTCCTGCTCCGGGACCCGGAGACCGGGGTAGTCGATGGAACCTCCGGAGATCTTGCGGAGACCGGCGATTGCCTCGGTAAGAACCGTCTTCCCCGCCCCGTTTCCCCCGACGATCGCCCAACGTTCCTCGGGGCGTATCGATAAGGACACCCCTCGTACCAGAAGCTTGATGCCGTATCGAACACTCACCGAATCGAGAACTACCAGGGGATCCACGCTCTGCTCTTACCTCACTCGAGGATACCGGAAAGCTTCGCGGCGTGGCCAGGGAGCCGGGTATTCGTGTTATTCTCGAGACATGACGATCTTCGACGCCAAGACGCTTCTCTGTGCCTCAGTTGCAAACCCGAACCGGGATTCTCCCTCGCCGTACATGCACAACGTGGGGTACCGCCACCTGGACATCAACATGGTCTACGTCGCCGTGGAGCCGGAACCCGGCGACCTTCCGGCGGCTATCGAGGGTATTCGGGCCCTCGGCTTCCGAGGATGCTCGGTTTCCAAGCCGTTCAAGCAAGAGGTTGTCAGGCTGGTGGACGACCTCGACGACGCGGCTCGGGAGATCGGGGCGGTAAACAGCATCCTGAACGACGGGGGACGGCTCGTGGGTTTCAACACCGACTGGATCGGTGTCTGCGACTCCGTAGAGGAAGTAACCCCCCTCGCAGGCAAACGGGTCGTCCTCTTGGGAGCCGGCGGCGCCGCCCGGGCCATCGCCTGGGGCCTCAAGAAACGGGGGGCTTCCCCGGTGGTCTTTAACCGCTCCCTTTCCCGGGCGGAAAAGCTGTGTCGCGATTTGGAAGTCGAGCTTGGGGGCACTTTCGACGATCTGGAGCCCGGGATGGCCCACGATGTGGTCATAAACGCGGTACCCCTCGGGGGCCACGGGCTCGAAGGGAGGATGGCGGTTCCGCAGGGATTCTTGCGGGAAGGCTCCGTCGTCCTCGACGAGATCATGAAACCGAAGAAGACGGCTCTTTTGAGGGAGGCCGAGCGAGTAGGCGCGGTGGGAATTCCGGGAATTCGACCCCTTCTGCTGCAAGGGGCTCCGCAGTTCAAACGGTTCACCGGGAAAGACGCTCCCCTCGATGTGATGTACCGGGCGCTCGAAGAGCTGCTCCCGGAGTAATGTGGCAAAAGTGCCCTCGAAAGCGTATTATTGATGCAGACAATCATATTTCTGCAGGATATCGAGGAGTGTGAGCGTGGCAGAATCAACCGAAGCCCTACGAGTTAACTACCGGGAAACGCTTTCCCAGGGAGGCATCGAATCCCTGCGGCTTGCCTTCGAGCGGGATCTTCCGGATACCAAGAACAGTAACGAGATCTTTGCCGATCTTCGGGAACAATCCGAAGACGACGATCTCGCCGACCTCGCTGCCGAGCTTGTCCAGACCGTAAACGCCGGCTGTAGCGCCGACGATTTCCACAACTGGGACTACGACCATCTCGAGAGCATCATCGACTTGTCGAACAAGCACGGGTTTACCATTCCCCGGAACCTCCTGAACGGGCTTCCGGAGCAGCTGATCATCCTGGTGGACGCGAAGAAGCTCGGAGAGGCCGGCTGCGACGATTAGGCCCCAAGCCACTCGGGGCGCAGAAGCATTCCCAGCCCGAAGGCCAGCATAAGCACGCCCCCGGCGATCTTGAGGGCCCGGCCGGTGGAGGCGCCGAGGCGTCCCCGTCGGAGCAGCAGAACGGACCCCCCGGCAACCGCCCCGAGGGGCACTACGTAGATGCCGGCGTAGACGGCGGTCCACCAGATGTGAGGCGCCCCGATTTCCGGGCCGAAGCGCCCGAAGAGCCGGGCGATAAACACCAGGGGGAGCACCGCGGTGCACCCCAACTCCGCCAAGTTGGCCGCGGATGCCAAAAGGGCGGTCCCCGCTATCCCTCCCCAGAGCGCCCTTCCGCCGGACTTCTGCACCCGCGTAACGATCTTGCCCGCGCGTCTCGAAAGTGCGGTCTTGCGCTCCGGAGAGAGGCTCAAGGAGGCCGGCACCGGGAGCCCAAGGCCTTCGGCCAGGTTGATGGTCCCGGCGGCCACCACTAGCGCTCCGAGGAGCCGGAGTACCACGCTCCCGAAGGTGGCCAAAAACCAGCCGCCGACCAGGGCAAAGGCCAAGATAAAGACCGCGTACATAACCGCGCTGGTAGCCACGAAGGTCCCGGCGAGGACCATCATTGCCTCTCGCCGCCGGAGATGCGTAAGAAGCGACAACAGTATTACCAGAACGGTAAAGGCGCAGGGGTTAAACCCGTCGGCGAAGGCCACGATGGCGACGAAACCGGGGAAGGGGAGGGAGTCGGCGAAACCGCGAATAGCGGCCTCCGGAAGAGACCAGACCGTGTACCCAAGGACCCCGAGGCTCACCACCATCAGACCGGCGATCCACCAGGTCCGGCGGCGCTCCTCCCGGAGCGTCTTGCCCAAGGGGAGGTAACTCGCGGCGTAGAGGGGGATGGCCAGGAGCAGCCAGAGGCTCCGCCCCGGCGATTGCGCGTCGGGACTCCGTCCGCTGAGTCGCCCATCGTCTGTCGCCTGTGGGGGCTCCTCGAAGACGGAAAGGTCGCACGTCGCTCCGGCGCGACGGATGGCCCGGGCGATCCGGCTACTGTAGCCGAGGTACGCCTTCCCCGTCGGGTGGCGCTCCAAGGGCCCCTCCCCTCTAACAAACCCGACGAACCCCTCGTCTGCGATTACCATGAGGGGATAGACCCCATCCGGGAGACCGTGCTCCCGGGTGTAACGCTGCCAGTAATCTTTTTCCCGGTAGACATCGTGGGTTTGGATCTCGACCTCCGGGCAGACGCTCTCGATCTCCCGAAGGAACTCTAGGGCGAGAATGCAGTAGGGGCAGTCGTTGCTTTGGAAGACCTTAACCGTCACCGGATCGCCGGGAAGAGCCGGAGGGGCGACCGCGATAACCGAAAACAGAACGGCAAAGGCGAAGAGACCTCGATGCTTCCTTTTCACGATGGGTCATCATAGTCGAAAATTCCAAGAATTCCACAGGATTCTGTTGACAAGCCGATTTCTAACGAATTATACATACATTCACGAATGTATGTTAAGGGTCTACCTGAGTGAAGCGGACGAAGGAAGAGGCAGAGGAAACCAAGGAACGAATCGTCAAGGCGGCCGTCCGGGTCTTTGCCGAACAGGGCTTCAGCGGCGCGAAGTTGTCGGATATTGCCTCGGAAGCGGGGGTAACCCGGGGGGCCATCTACTGGCACTTCAAGAACAAAGAAGCCCTCATCGAGGAGCTCCTGCAACGGATCGACAGCTATCACGTCCATTTGGTGGAGAGCAGCAGGACCGACGACGGTTCCCTTCAAGATCGTCTCAGACGGGTCATGCGCCGGCTTATCCGCCGGCAGGTCGAGGACCAGGAATGGCGAATGATGCAAGAAATCGTCGTCCGGGACTTTCTTAACCGCCGGGGAAACGTCACCTGGATGGAAACCAACAGCCAAGGCGACGTCGCCGCCGAGCGCTTCTTCGACGAGATAATAGCCAGGGGTGAGATCCTGGGGTTTTCCGACGGCATGACGGCGCTTGTCGCCGCGTCTTGCTTTGTCTCGGGGTGGATTATTCAGTCGATAGACCTAGAGGGCCGGTTGACGGACGGCCAGATCGAAGAACTCGTTGAGTTCGTGGTCCGGGGATTCTTCGGCACGATCGGCGGGGAGGAAGAAAAGAGATGATGTATCGGAAACGGAGGGCCCTAGGGTGGGGCCTGCTACTGGCCGGAGCTTCGGCTCTTCTTGCCGGCTGCGGGGGAGGAACCGGGGAGGAATCCCGTAGCATGGAGGAGATCCACCGGGAAGAGGGCGTCCCGGTAACTGTCCGGGAGGTAGAACCTCAAGAGTTTCGGACGTACCTGTTGTTTACCTCCACCCTTTCGGGCGCCTCCGAATCGACGGCGACGGCGCTTATCTCCGACGAGGTAGAGAGTGTGCCGGCTCAGATCGGGGACTACGTCGAAAAGGGTCAGGTGGTCGTCACCTTTCCGGTGGATAACACCGCGCTGAACTACGACCAGGCGAAGGTCTCCTTCGAGAGCGCCCGGACCGCCTTCGAGCGCATCAGCGCCCTCT
>JBKHCS010000058.1:0-17017 GCA_046541715.1 Spirochaetaceae bacterium | reverse complement strand
TCCCCGGTTTCGCCGAAGGTTGTCACCAAAGAGTGCACGTACGGAAGACATGGATGAAGATAATAGTGGGGGCCAACCGAACGGCTTACAACATGCTCTAAGCGGCGTAGCGCCCGGGCCCAGAGCGGACGCCGGAAAAATGTATTGACACGGCATTAGGCGGGATTCAAGCTGGGAAGAGTATGAAGCAACAAGACGCCCCTTCAGATAGCCGCGTGCTTCCGCCGGCCCGGAGTTTCCTTTTCGAAGGAACGAACGGCTCGGCCGTAATCCTGATCCACGGGTTTACCGGAATCTCTTCGGACATGCTCCCGGTTGCAAAACGGCTTCATTCGGAGGGATACACCGTATCGGTACCCAGGCTTCCGGGACACGGGACGGACGGGGACGATTTCCTCAAGACGAACCACCGGGATTGGTTGCGCCGGGGGATAGACGAGTACTTGGAATTGGCGGGACGCTATCGGAGGATCTTTGTCGGGGGCCTCTCGATGGGTGGGCTTATCGCGGCCGCAGTCGCCGGGCAGTTCCAACCGGCGGGGCTGCTTCTCTATGCCCCGGCCTTTACCCTCTACGATTGGCGCGTTCCCCTGACTCCCTACCTCGGCCTGTTCTTGCGCCGGATTCCCCGGCACCACGACCTCGAGCACACGGACCCGGACCTCCGGGCGATCGAAGACGCGTATCAGCGCTTCGACTGGGTCCGTCCCGCAGGGCATCTTCGGCGTTTGCAGCTCTACGCCCGGCGACGTTTGCCGCTGGTCACCTGTCCGACGCTCTTGGTGATAAGCACCTCGGACCGAACGGTGCCTCTCTCGGTGGCCGGATACATTACAGCACGGATCAGGGGTCCGGTCGACATTCTTGAGCTCAGCACGAGCGGCCACGTCGTTACCAACGACGAAGAGCGAGACCGGGTCGCTGAGGAAAGCCTGGCCTGGATAAACGAACGCTGACCCTATCTCCCGGGAGCGGCGCTAATCGGCGCGCGATTCGCCGTCGGGTTGTGGGGGCTCGTTCATCGCCGACTTGACTCTTCGCGATATCCGGAGGGTACGCCAGAAGCCTATGCCCCCGACGAAAACTCCGACGGCGATCAATGTCCACCCGAGAGTATTGAGTGAAGGATCTTCGAAGATGCGGATAACGGTGGCGCCGGCCAGGACGAGGGCGAGAACCGTGCGAATGTAGGCGAGGAGTGTGCGCTCATTGGCAAGAACTGTTCTGTCGATCGCCAGCTGGTCACGGAGTATCATTTCGGTGTTCAGGAAGCGTTCGTAAGGATTCGGTCCCATCCTTCGGTATCCGATTCCACGGCCGCCACGCTTCGATTGCACGCCTACTCCCTTCTCCTGATCCGCCGGTACGTTCACAATTCCTCCTGAGTTCTCGATCTTACCGGGAAGACGGCTGAGTTCCAAGGGGAGGTCTCGACGGTTTCCTTATGTTTCTTCAGGGCTGCCTTGTCGTAGCGCAGGATTTCCTTAACACTTAGGCCAATGATTGGGTTTACTGTCAAGAAAGCCTTCTTCGATCTCTGGGACAATTTCTTGCCGGCGGTATTGGTCAACCTCGGCTTTATCTTCGTCATGATTGTGCCGTTGACCCTTCCATTCGAGGCAGCCCCGAGGAGCATACCGCTGGCCTACCTTCTCTTGGTAGTCGGCGTGATATCTGCGTTCCTCTACATGGGTGTCGCTTCGGCCTTCGCAAAGGCCGTCGTTACTCGGGAACCGCTCAGCTGGTCGGCCGTCCCGGGCTATTTCCGGCGCACCTGGAAGGTCAGCCTTTTCTTCGGCGTCGCAACCCTCGCCGTCTGGTTTCTTCTCGGGATTGCCGTCCCCACCTACGCGGCAATGGGAACCTTCTTGGGGAGTGCGGCCATGGCGTTGCTTCTCTGGAGCACCATCCTCTGGTTTCTCTCGAGCCAGTACATCCTTCCGGCGTCCCTCCAGACGCAGTGTGGCTTCGGCAAGGCGGTAAAGAAGTCTTTTCTCCTCTTTTTCGATAACACCGGGTTCACCATTACGCTCTTCTTCGGTTCCCTCGTTATCGTAGGAGTGAGCGTCTTTACGGTCTTTCTCTTTCCCGGATTGGCCGGCCTCATGGTGTGGCACCAGGCAGCCCTAAAGCTTCGGCTGCTCAAGTACGACTACTTGGAGGAGAACCCGGAGACGCCCCGGGGGCGGATACCCTGGGATGCGCTCCTACTGGAAGAGCGAGAGATTCTCGGCAGGCGGACCCTCAAGGGAACCATCTTCCCCTGGAAGGAATAACCCGGCGCATCGGCGCCGTTAGACGTCGACCGCCCTCTTCTCGACCCACCGGCGAGCAAGGTAGACACAGGGCGTGTCACACATTGCTACGATCGCCTTGAACAGATAGGTTGTAATCAAAATCTCGAGAAAGGTTCGCGTGTCGAAGACACCGAGAAAGGCGACCGTGGCGAATACCAGGCTGTCGATAAGCTGGCTGACGATGGTGCTTGCGTTGTTCCGGACCCAAAGGTAGCGCCGGTCCGGAAGAAGACGCTTCCAGAAGGCGTAGGCCCAGACGTCGTGCAATTGGGAGACGCCGTAGGCAAGAAGGCTCGCAACCACGATCCGGGGCAGAAACCCGAAGATAAGCGCCAGACTCTCCTGGGCGAAGTCGACCGGAGCCGCCTCGAAGAAGAGAGAGATCTGCATCAGAATCGTGAACCCGATAACCGAAGCAAACCCGTAGTAAACCGCCCGACGGGCCTCTGCGACGCCGTAGTTCTCCGAAAGAATATCCGTTATCAAAAAAGAGCTTGCGTAGACGATGTTCCCCAGGGTCGCCGTAACCCCGAAAAGCTCGACGGTTTTTACCACCTGAATGTTTGCGGCGATAACCGTAACCGCGACCCAGACGTAAAGCCCCCGGCTGCCGAAGAGCCGGAATACCGCGAGAATAAGTCCAAAATTGACCAGGAGCAGGACGAGCCACCAGGCTTCGTTCGGCACTACTGTTCTCCGGTCACGTAGGGCTTTCCGGACGCCGCGGGTCCCCGGGCCCTCCCGACGATGCCGGCGAGAACCACGACCGCCAAGACGTAGGGAAACATCTGGACGAATTGTCCCGGGATGGGAATGCGCATCTCGAACATGACCCTAAAGGTGTCCGCAAATCCGAAGAGCAGGGCCGCGAGGATGGCCCCGACGGGGTGCCACCGGCCGAATATCATCGCGGCGAGGGCGATAAACCCCCGGCCGCCGGTCATCCCGCTGACCCACTGCGCCGGGTAGAGGGTCGCCGCGGAAAGGCCGCAAAACGCGCCGGAAATCAGCACCCCGATGTACCGCATTCGAGTCACGGATATCCCGAGGGTGTCCGCCGCCTCGGGGTTTTCTCCGACGGAGCGCAGGCGGAGCCCGAAGACCGTCCGGTAGAGGACGAACCAGCCGAGAAAGCCCGCGGGGACAATTAGCAGCGCGACGAGGTTGACGCCGAAGATGCGGGGGTAGAGGTAGGAGTTGAAGATCGACTGCGTCTCCTGCCCGTAGATACGCTGGGACAAAAAGCGGGACACGCCCATCGCCAGAATGTTTATCGCCACCCCGCTGACAATCTGGTCGACCTTGTATGTTACTGTTACCACAGCGTGGATAACGGCCACGGCCATCCCCGCCAGGATCGCTACAACGACTCCGAGGAAGAAGCTCTCGAAGGTCGTCGAGCCCCAGACGATCATGAAGGTGGTGACGATCATAATGCCCTCGAGGGCGATGTTGACGACTCCGCCCCGCTCGGAGAAGACACCGCCGAGGGCCGCGAAGGCGATCGGCGCCGAGACTTGGATACCCCTTAGGAGAAAGATCAGAAGGACGTGCATCAACCTGCCTCCCGGCGTCGCAGCCGCCGGATGTATCGGACCATCAGCTCGTTGGCCACGACGATTATCAGAATCATGATGCCGGTAATGACGTAGGAAATCGAGTTCGGCACCGCGGTGTAGAGTTGCAGGCCGTAACCGGCCTGCCGGAGAAAGCTAAAGAGAAGCGCGGCAAAAACTATTCCGATCGGATTGTTCCGACCGATCAAGGCGATGGCGATGCCGTCGAAACCGACCCCCGAGGCGATCTCGAAGGTGTAATGACCTCGAATCGCGAAGATCTCCTGGCTCCCTACCAGTCCCGCCAAGGCACCGCTGGCGAGGAACGAGACAACCCGAACCCGGTCGACCCGAATACCGCCGTAACGGCTCGCGTACGGGGCGATTCCCACGGCCCGAATCTCGAAGCCGGTTCGGGTCCGGTAGATGAGCAGGTAGACAATAATCCCCATGACCACCGCGACGACGAGGCTGTAATCGAGATAGACATGGTCCCCGACGTTCCACCCGACGGCACGGAACCAGTGGTTCAATCGGCCGAAGAGTGCCGTATCCCGAATTGCAGCCGTCTGGGGCTCCAGGCTCTCGCCCACGTCGAACCCCGACAGAGGCCGGTTTACGAGGTAGTTCACCAAATAGATGGCGATGCTATTGAACATGATCGTGGTGATAACCTCGTGGACCCCCCGGGTAACCTTGAGCAGGGCCGGGACAAAGGCCCAGAGGGCGCCTCCGATCATACTGAACAGAACCACAACCGGAACGTGAAGGAAGGCGGGAAGCCGAAAATAGATACCGGCGATCGCCCCGACAAGGCCGCCGAAGAAGTACTGCCCTTCGACGCCGATGTTGAAGACCCCGCCCTGAAAGGCTATGGCCACGGCTATTCCGGCAAGGTAAAGGGGAATGGCCTGGGAGAGAACCGCCGCGAGACGGGAGGGATTTCCCATCGTAATACGCTGAATCGCCGAAAGCGCTGTTCCGGGCCGTTCTCCGACTAAGACGACCATGATAAGAAGAACGACGATTGCCGCGAGAAACCCGACAATGGGAGCAACCAGCCCGAGGAGCTGCAACCGGGTCGGCCGGGGAGCGAGCTTCGAAAGGTTCATGAGTCTGTGTCTCCACCGGTCATATAAAGACCGAGGGTCTCCTTCGTCACCCTCCGGGCGTCGAACTCCCGGACTATCTTTCCGTTGTAGATAACACCGATCCGGTCGGAGAGGGACATAATCTCGTCAAGGTCTGCTGATACTAAGAGGACGGCCCTTCCCTCCTCTTTTGCAGCCACCAACTGCTTGTAGATAAATTCGGTAGCGCCGACATCGACCCCCCGAGTCGGCTGGCTCGCGAGGAGCAGCTTCGGGTCGCTCTCCATCTCTCGGGCGATAATCGCCTTTTGTTGGTTCCCTCCGGAGAGGGCGAGAGCCGGCACCTCGGAGGAGGGGGTGCGGATGTCGTAGTCCTCGATGGCTTTCCGCGCGAACTCTCTGACCGCTTCCCGCTGGACGAAGGAGAGGGCGTTGACGAAGGGCTTCCGGTAGTGGCGCCCGAGAACCATGTTGTCCGCAAGGCTGAAGGGGAGTATCAACCCGAAGCGGTGGCGATCCTCCGGAATATGAGCGATGCCCGCCTCCCGGCGGTCCCGGATATCGAGGCCGGCTATGCTCTTTCCGTCGAGCAATATATCTCCCGAGATCCCCTTGACCCGGTCTGCAAGAATACTCAAGAGCTCGCTCTGCCCGTTGCCTTCCACCCCGGCAATGCCGTAGATCTCCCCGGCCCGGACCTCGAAGGATATCTCCGAGAGCGCCGGAACGCCGGTCTCCCGAAAATAGCTGACGTCCCGGACTTCGAGGACGGCGTTTCCGGGTTCCTCCCGGGGCGGGTTTTCGACACTCAAGAGCACCGGTTTTCCGACCATCAGCTCTGCTATCTTCGGCTTGGTCGCCCCCGCGGCCGGGAGAGTCTCGACCACCTGTCCCCTCCGGATAACGGTGATCCGGTCGGCCACCGAAAGCACCTCGTCGAGTTTGTGCGAGATAAAGACGATGCCCTTTCCCTGGCTGCAGAGCTCCCGAAATGTGTCGAAAAGCTCACCCACCTCTTGGGGTGTCAAGACCGCCGTCGGTTCGTCGAATACCAGGATATCTGCTCCGCGGTAGAGGGTCTTTAGAATTTCTACCCGCTGTTGAAGCCCGACCGGAATCTCCTCCACCGGGGCGTCGAGGGGTACCGAAAGACCGTTGGCCTCCATCAGCTCCACGATTCGCTTCCGAGCCTTGCGGGTTTCGAGAAAGGTCCGGGCAAACCGGGAGCCTCCTTCTGCAAGAGCCTCGGATCCGAGAATGATGTTCTCCAGAACGGTAAACACCGGCACCAGCATAAAGTGCTGGTGGACCATTCCGATGCCGTGACCGATGGCGTCTTTCGGCCCGGCCATCGAGACGGTTTGATCCCGAACCGCGATGTTTCCCGAGTCGGGCTTGTAGAGTCCATAGAGAATCTTCATCAGGGTGGTCTTTCCCGCGCCGTTTTCACCGACGAGGGCGTGGACCTCACCTTCCTGAAGATCCAGGCTGACCTTATCGTTCGCAACCACCCCGGGAAAGGTCTTACGGATGTCGGTCATGGTAAGGAGAGACACCGGTCTACTCCCCTACCCCCGCCGGCACACGAACGGCGTGCCGGCGGGTAAGAGATTGACAGGTCCGGCGAAAGCTTAGAAGGTCTCTTCGCGCCACTCGGGAATCTCGGTATCGCTCTCGGGGACGACGATGTCGCCGTCTACCACTTGCGCCTTCAGGTCGTCGAGACGGTCCTGATACGGAGCGACGATCTCCCGGTTGTACTCGTTCACCGCGTAACCGACCCCGTCGTCGTCGAGGCCATAGCTGACGTAGCCGCCGTCGGTGTCGCCGTCACCCTGAATAAACTCCTCGGCGAGGAGGAAGACGCCGTTATCGACCCGCTTGAGCATCGAGGTAAGAATCTGCTCGCCGATCGCCCGTTCCTGGGCGTTTTCGGCTTCGGCGTAGACGAGGCCCTGGTCCGAGTCGACACCGATCGCCAGCTTGCCCATGTCGTAGGCCGCCTTGAAGAGCCCGGTTCCCGAGCCTCCGGCCGCGTGATAGATAATCTCCGCCCCTTCGTCGTACATGTTCCGGGCGATGTTCTCGGCGGTCTGGGGATCGTTGAACGCCGTCGGATCCTGTCCGATGTACTGGCCGAAGATCTCCCCCTCCGGGCGATGGGCTTCGTCGACGTACATGGCCCCGGCCATAAAGCCCCCGTGAAACTTGTGGATCAGGGGGATATCCATACCGCCGATAAAGCCCAAACGACCGCCTCCGTTATCCTGGAGGTACATCGCCGCGAGAGCGCCGACCATAAAGGAGCCTTCGTGCTCGGCGAAGGCGATACAGGTGATGTTGCTGTCGGCTTCGAGATCCGGGATATAGCCGTCGATCAGCGCAAAGTGGGTATCCGGGAAGTCCGCGGCGACCTTTCCGAGGGCGTCGGTAAAGGCGAATCCGACTCCGTAGAGCAGATCGTAGCCGTCTTCGGCGAGAACCCGCAGAAGCTGCTCCCGGTCCTGACCACCTTGCCGCGGCTCGAGATACTTCAACTCGACTTCGGTGCCGAAATCGACGTCATCCGGGTCGTCGGCGATGTACCCGTCGTACTCCTCGGCGATCAGCACGAGCCCTTCGTACGCCGAGTCGTTGAACGACCGGTCACCCCGGCCCCCGACGTCGAAGACAATTCCGATCCGGTATTCGGCTTCTTCGGACTCTTCCTCCCGGGCGCACCCGGCGAGAACCAGACCGAAGACAACGACGCTGAGGATGAGGATTGAGAGTACCCAGCGATTCCTATTTCTTGAAGATGACATGGTGAGGAGCCTCCTTTGCTCTTGAGCGAACGGTACCCCCGAGGTATGGGCTTGTCAAGCAAGAAAGCTCAGAGCTCGAGCGGTCGGCGATTGTCCCTGAGGCGTTTACCGAGGTACTCGCGGTTTAGATCCAAGCGGTCGACGAGGATTCTGAGTTGGGCTTCCGAGAGAAGGTTCTCCTCTGCGTAGAGAAACACGAGGGCCCGCTCGGGGATATGGTCCACGTTCAGAGCGTTGAGGGAGAGTTGGTATCCCGGCCGACCGACGTAGTGCTCCTCAAAGCTGCGGTAGAGTCCTGAGGAAGGCTCCTGCTCTTTGATCTTGCGCAACTCCTCGGTGAGGGGCTCGAGGTCCCCCCGGGACGCTTCGAGGCCGAGGGGCTTCAGGGTCAGGTAGGTATACTCCTTACCCGGGAGCACGTGATGGTCGTCGCACCGGCTGCAGTAGTTCGGGTCCTCCGAGCCGGCCTTCCGCTCATCACCGCCGACGATAATCAACGGGTCAAAATAGAGAGCGGGACACTCCTTTCCGTCGACGAGGTAGTAACGGTAGGTGTAGAAGGAGTCCTTAAGGCACTCTTCGTGCTCGCAATAGGCGCTCAAGGGAAAGACATCGGTGGCAAGCTCCAGAAGGAGGCTCGCCGTCGCGTTAAAGAGGGCCCGCCGGAAGTTCAGGATGAGGGTCGGGAAGATAAACACCAGATTCCTGCGCTCCGATTCCCGGAGCACGACGTAGGCCAGACGTTCGTCGTAGAAGGACGCCTCGTCGATGATCCACGTTCCCACCTCAGGATGCTCGGCGATGGTTTCCTCGAGCTCGAAGGAATCGTGGATATGCGTGATCGAGTCTCCGCATCGGACGTACCCCCCGCGGTACGCCAGGGCATCTTCCGGCGCGCCTTTGAACCGGACGCGGTCCAGGGCCGAGCGAATAAAGAAAACTCGACGACGGTCGGCGCCGTCGGCGGAGGTCTTCTCGGCGAGGACGTCGCTCTTCTTCAGCGCCACCTGACTGTCCCGCCAGACCCGGGAGGAGTACTCGGTCTTGCCGGAACCCATGGGGCCGATAACGAGGATCCTCCGGGAGCCCCGGGTGAAGTCAAAGTGATTCAAGGGCTGGTGAAATCGTAGTCGGGGAAAGCCGAGGCTCTTGAGAAATCCGAGAGTCGTTCCGTCGGGCGTCAAATCAGGCATGGGTAGCCTTTATACGATCTTCCGGTACCCGGTTTCAAGCCGGGCATAGCCCAAACGGGCGTTTACCCCGGAGCCCTTCGGAAGCTATAGTGAGAGCATATGGGTAAAGTAGTTCTCGTTTCCAACCGGCTTTCAACATCCGTAACCCCGACAAAAGACGGCTTTTCGTATTCGCAGAGCATGGGAGGCCTCGCCACCGGCTTGAGCTCTCTCCACGAACAGGAAGACAGCCTCTGGGTCGGCTGGAGCGGGATTCCCCGGGAAGGCTTGACCGACGAAGCCGCAAAGGAGATCGAATCCACCCTCTTCGATGAGCACAAGAGCGTTGCAATCCATCTCTCCCGCGAAGAAATCGAAGCCTTTTATCTCCGGTTTTGTAACAACACGGTGTGGCCCCTCTTCCACTACTTTCCGACCTACACCGAGTACGACAACTACACCTGGGATACCTACCGCCGCATAAACGAACGGTTCCACGAGGCGGTAGTCGCCGTGGCCGAAGAAGAGGACACCATCTGGGTTCACGACTATCACTTGATGATGCTCCCCGCCATGCTCCGGGCAAGCCTGCCCCACGCCCGCATCGGCTTCTTCCTCCACATCCCCTTCCCCTCCTACGAAATTTTCCGCCTCCTACCCTGGCGCTACGATCTCCTCGAGGGGATGCTCGGGTCGGACCTGATCGGCTTCCACACCTACGATTACGCACAACATTTCTTGAGTGCGACCCGGCGGATCGTCGGCGCGGAACACGACCTGGGCAACATCAAGCATGACAACAGGATCATCAAGGTCGACGCCTTCCCCATGGGCATCGACTATCAGAAGTACACCGAAGCGACCGATCTTCCGGAGGTTCAAAGCTATCTGGAGAAGCTGGTCGAAGAAGTGGGAGACCGCCGGCTGATGCTCTCGGTCGACCGGTTGGACTACACGAAGGGCATACCGCTCCGCATCCGGGCGTACCACCGGTTTCTCGAAGATCATCCGGAGTACCGGGAGAAGGTAGTCCTGGTGCTTATCGCAGCTCCATCGCGAACCCAGGTGCCCCTATACGCCGAGCTCAAGCGCGAGATCGACGAGCTGGTCAGTACCACCAACGGGGCCTTCGGGACCCTCGGGTGGAGCCCCATCTGGTACTACTACCGCCCTGCCCCCTTTGAGCATCTCTCGGCCTTCTACGCGAAAGCCGATGTTCTTCTGGTAACGCCCCTTCGGGACGGCATGAACCTTATCTCGAAGGAATACATCGCGGCGCGGAGGGACCGCCTGGGGGTCGTCGTCTTGAGCGAAACCGCCGGATCCTCCCGAGAGCTCGCCGAGACACTCATCGTCAATCCGAACGACATCGAGAGCATTGCGAGGGCGATTCACGAGGCGTTGAACCTGCCGGAAGCAACGCAGCGCGAACGGAACGAGCGGCTGCACAAGCGCCTTGCGCGGTACGACATCCACTACTGGGCACGAGACTTTATCGACAAGCTGAACCACGTCGTCGAGTCCCTCGAGGGGCTCAGGATGAAGAAACTCACGTCCCCCCTTCGGAGGGAGATCGCCGAGCACTTCGGCGCCGCCTCCTCCCGGCTTCTCTTTATCGATTTCGACGGAACCTTAACCAGCCATGGGGAAGCGGCGGGACTCTTGGACGAAGAAACCCGGGAAGCCCTCGGAAGACTCGCGGTTCACCCGGAAACCGACGTCGTAATCGTGAGCGGGCGGCAACGGGACGACCTGGAACAGCGATTCGAGGGCATGCGGGTCAATATTATCGCCGGTCACGGGATTTGGCGGAGGGATCGGGAGGGGCAGTGGCACCTCGAAGAGGCGGTCTCGAGCGAGTGGAAGGACGTTATCCGTCCGATGCTCAACCTCTTCCAGGACCGGACCCCCGGCTCTCGGGTGGAGGAACACGAGTTTTCGCTTCTCTGGTACTTCGACAAGGCCCAGCCGGAGCTCGCGGCCATCCGCCTGAACGAGCTCCGGGATGCCCTCTTGGACCTAACGGCGAACCACGAAATCTCGATCCTCGAAAGCTCCCGGTACCTCGAGATAAAGAGCGCCGCCGCGAGCAAGGGCCGCGCCGCGAGCCACTGGTATCACCTAAAGGAGTGGGACTTCGTTATGGCCCTCGGCGACGACTGGACCGACGAGGACATCTTCTCGATGCTCGAGGAGGACGCCTACTCGGTCAAGGTCGGCGTCGACATTTCTAATGCGAAGTACTTCCTCGATTCGGTCCAGGACGTCCGAGCCTTAGTCAAGGAGCTCAGCAAAAAGGCTTAGCGCCGGCCGCTACTCGTTCTGAACCGGGTTCTCGAGAATACCGATCCCTTCGATCTCCACCTCTACGGTGTCTCCCTCGACGATTGGTCCGACACCACTCGGGGTTCCGGTAAGTATCAGGTCTCCCTCCTCGAGGGTAAAGTTCCGAGAAAGAAAGCTGATAATCTCGGGGATCTTGAAAATCATCTGCTCGGTATTGGAATCCTGAACGACCTTGCCGTTTAGCCGCGTCCGGATGGCGAGCTTCTGAGGGTCCGCGAGTTCCGCCGCGGGAACGACCACCGGGCCCAAGGGAAGGAAGGTATCGAAAGACTTGCCCCGGAACCAACCCGACCGGTCTCCGTTTTGGATGTTGCGCTGGCTGACGTCGTTCGCGCAGGTGTAACCGTACACGTAGTCGAGGGCATCCGATTCGGAAATGTTCTTTCCGCGCTTCCCGACGAGAATCGCGAGCTCCGCCTCGTAGTCGGTGCGGGGCACGTCGAAGCGGTAGCTTGCTACGATCGCGGGAAGAATAATCGGGTCTCCGGGTGCGCAGATGGTGTTGATCGTCTTGCTGAAGACCACCGGTTCCTCCGGAGTGTTTTCGGTAAAGCCTTTCACTTGAACCGATGCGCTCTCGGCGATGTGGTCGAGATAGTTAAGACCGAGGGCCAAAATCTTCCCCGGCCGTACCGTGTAGGGGGCCTTTTCGCCGGTAACAGGTAGCTTAATCATGGCGAGAACTCTGCCACAGAGAGGCCCGAGAGGCAAGACGACGGAACGCGGCAGGTCGGGTGGAGCGCCCCTAGGCCAGCGCTGAAAGAATCGCCGAGAGGGCGGCTTCCCGGTCGACGTCCACTGCGGCCACGACGCTCCCCTGTCCGGCGACCTGCTCACCGGCGGCGAGGGCTCCGGCCTCCCGAAAGCGGCTTCTGCCGCGGGTTTCGGGATCTGTCCCGAGGACAATCTCCGGTACGCCGGGACGGTAGGTGCAGTGCTCAGGCGCGAGAAGAATGTGTGCCGCGAGGGGATCGTGAAGAACGACCTCGCCGGGGTGGCGCGGATGGTCCGAGAGGTCGCCGAAGGGCGCGGTAAGGTGCCGGGGTAGACGGTCCATCGCCTCCTCCGCCGTCATCGTCATGCGCCGGGTCGTTTCGATCGGAACGATGGTTCTCTCCCGGAAGGGGGACGCGCCGCCGGAGGGAGCGCCCGGCCCGGGGGCCAGGACGTCCGCCGCGGCCTCCGGGTCGAGGAAGACGTTCCACTCGATCTCCCCGGATAAGGATGACGCCATGGAAACGAGCCGGGGCCGGGACGACGGGTTCCGGGACCCCAAAACGCCGAGCCCCGCCGCCGACAGGTTGGTAAAGGGGCCGATCGAGAGAACGACCAGATCCTCCCCGTATCGAGACAGCGTCTCAGTAAAGAGCGCGGCGAAGGAGCCCGGCCGACCGGGGGGGTCCGGGGGCTCGGAGAGGACCGTCGGGAGGCCGGAGAGGAGCTTCGGCTGCATGGTCTTCCCGGAAACGGACCGCTCGGCGCCGGCCACCACAGGCGCATCGACACCGTAATGACGGAGAATGCTCCGGGCGTACTCCCCTCGGTGACCGCTTCGGTCGGTGACGGTGGAAACACCCACGATCTCGAAGCCGGGAGACCCCGCCAGATAGGCAAGACAGAGGGTGTCGTCGAGGCTGGTGCCGATGTCGGTGTCGAGAAGAACGGGAATCCCGGGCACGGGCAGCTTGGGCTTATTCGTCCACCGGAGGTTGCGGATCGAAGCCGGCGAAGGTAAAGAGCTCGGATTGAATCCAGATGAAGTTTCCGTTTTCGGAAGGAACGAGGAACCGGGCGGATTCGGTTTCCGCCCCGTCCTTGGTAAAGACCGCGACCTTTTCGACCGCCAAGACGGGATACCGTTTGTTCTTGTCGAAAAGCTTGCTCATACTTATGTAGTGAGAGGACATGTACGGAAAGAAGTCCTCGAACGCCTTCTTGAGATCCTTTTTAATCTTTACGTAGAACGCCGCACTCTGCATATTTTCCGCCCTCGAGTTCATAGTTGTTCCGGAGTATACCACGTTCCGGGAAGCGTTTCATTAGAAGCGGGGTAACAAACCGTTGACCGACACGACGACTCTCTGATCCCGGAGAATAACCAGACAGACCGAGTGGCCCGGGACGTAGAAGTCGAAGGCGTCCTGAAGCGCGTTAAAGGGAAACTTCTCCTTTACCGCCGATTCGGGACTCACGTAGGTTTCCTTGAGCTCTCCCTGGGAAACCAAGGCGACGATCGCGTGCTTCTCTCCGCCCTGTTCCGCGTCGAGAAGGGTCGACAAGAGCTGCTGGTCCTTCATGACCTGCCGGGTTACCGACCAATCGAGCTCCTGTTCGTCGGGGCCCATCTCCTCGTAGACGTAATCAGCCACTCCCCTATTATACTGCAGTGGTGGAGCGATCACAGATCGAAATTGTCCTTTCTCATCCGAAGACCAGCGGGAACATCGGCGCAACCTGTCGAGCGGCAAAGACGATGGGTATTCGCCGGCTGGCTATTGTCGGCAACCGACAAGACTACGACGGCCACGAAGTAGGCTATACCGCAGTCCACGCTCGGGACCTCTGGGAAGAAGCCCGCTTTTTCACGAACCTCGAAGAGGCCGTCTCCGGGGCTCAGCTCGTGGCCGGGACGACTCGTCGCCTAGGATCCAAGCGGAACCAGCGGCGCTTTAGCCCCGAGGAGTTCGGCGCCTTTCTCGCAGGGCGTCCGGAGGGACGGGTCGCCGTCGTCTTCGGCAACGAAGAGAGCGGCCTCTCTACCGAAGAGCTCGACCTCTGCAACGTCGTCGTTTCCATATCGACCTCCCCGGATTTCCCCTCCCTCAACCTCTCCCACGCGGTGCAGATCGTAAGCTACGCGCTTTACACGCAGATGGAGTCCCGGGATATTGGGCACACCCCAATACAGACCGAAGACGCCGAAGAGCTCTCGGAGGCCGTGGTAACCTGTCTTCGGGACCTCGGCTACTTTCGGCATCACGACCCGGGGGTTACCCGGCGTCTGTTCCGGGATATCTGGCTCCGGGCGGGTTTGAGCGTCGCCGAGTACCGGAAGGTCCACTCGATTTTCGAGAAGCTTCCCTACATCGCGGAGAAGACGCTGCGCCGATGAGCACAGAGACGCCCGGCCCCCCGATTCTTGCCGAAGACGATGCGCTTGTCTGGGTGAACAAACCTCCGGGAGTCCTGTCGGAGTCGAACGATACCGGCAACCCGGCCCTCTCGGATCAGGTGGCCCTCTACCGGGCGCAGCGCTCGGGGCAGAGCCTCCGCCCGTTTCTCGGAATCGTCCATCGCCTCGACCGGCCTACGAGCGGCTGCCTCGTTTACGCGATGACGGCGGCGGCTCAACGGGACCTCCAGAGGCAGTTCCGGGATCGAGAAACGAAAAAAGTCTATTGGGCGGTCGTCGAGTCGCCTCCTGAAAAGCCGGAAGGGGTGCTTGAACACCACATGCTCCACGACGTCGGGGCCAACAAGTCGAGGGCCCTGGACCGGAAGGGAACCGGTACCAAGGAGGCGCGCCTCGCCTACCGCCTGGTGGCGGAGTCGGATCGGTACGCCCTTCTCGAAATCGACCTCTTTACCGGACGCCATCATCAAATCCGGGCGCAACTCGCGGCAGTCGGGGTCCACATAAAGGGCGACCTGAAGTACGGAGCCCGGCGGTCAAACCCCGGGGGAGGCATCCACCTCCACGCGCTGAGCCTCGAGGTGACCCACCCGACGTCAGGGGACCGGGTCGAGGTGGTTGCTCCGCCGCCGAAGGAGACGCTCTGGTGCTACTTCCGGGAGACGGCAGGCCCGTGAGAACAGTCCGGAACCGGCGTGGTTCGGGGCGATCGGCCTAAGACATGCTCCCCCGGGAGCGGTGCCGGCCTTCTCACCGTGCCGGCCTTCTCGCCGTGCAGGCGTAGATCTCTCGAGTACCAATGCGGTACCCTCTTGTGCGTGAAGCAGAACCTTCTCTACCACCTTATAGTCGGTGTCCTTACGGGCTTCGGCCTTTCTCTCCTCTTCTACATCTCCTTCGGAATGTTCGACGCCGCAGGCTTTGTTGTTTGGTCGGTCGTCACCGGAGTCCTCGGCGGCCTTGCCGGGGGACTTTGGCTGAAGAGTATCGGCGCCACGGTAGGCCTTACCATGTTCCTCCGGGTTATCGTCTTTGCCGCATTAAGTGGTCTCTTTGTGCTTTAGGAAGCTTTTCGACCGCGTAGCGCAGCATCGTGCGGGGCATATCCGCGGCGTGGGCCTCGACAAAGCGCATCCCGACCTCCGGATCGCGGTCGAGAATCTCGCGTAGCATCCATCCGACGGCCTTGTGGATAAGCTCCTCCGGGTGCCGGAGAAGGCGCCCGGCGATACGCAGAGGAAGCTCGAAACGATCGGTCCGAATAAACGCGAAGGCAGAAAGCATCGCGATCCGGTTGTCCCAGAGGCTCCCGGAGGAGGCCAACTCGTCGATGAGACTCTCGGGGGCAAGACCGTCGAGGACCCCCCGGCCGAGGATCTTGTCCGCCGAGGTATCCACCAGATCCCAATTGTTGACGTGCCCTCTGTGCTCAAGGTAGAGATCCAGCACCTCGCGACGCCCGGAGTCTCCGGCGCTCCGGTACCGGTCGGCCAGAATCAGAAGTGCCGTCAGGCGCTCCTCGTGGTAGCCGGAGGTCAAGAGCTCGGTGACCGCTGATAGAGGTAGCCGGCGGTAGCGCCGGGCGACCTTCCGGCAGTCCGGTACCCGGACCCCGAGGAAGCGGTCTCCCTCCCCGTATCCTCCGTCGAAGGCTTGAAAGTAGCGCATTAGCTGAGGTATTCGAGAGAGGTCACCCCGGGCCGCCAGGTCTACCCGGAGATCGGTTAACGACCCCCCTTCATTCATCGATACCGAACTCCGACGCCAGAGTCCGGCCGCGTTCGACCAGACTCCGGTTTAGCAAGATACGTTCCGCCTCCCAGGCTGCCAGATGCGTTTCTACCGCGGCGCATTCGTCGATACGTTCCGCCGCCGCGAGATGATCCGCCAGGCGCGTTGCGTCTTCGACGGCCTTTGCGCTCCCGCTTCCGGTATGGGGCCGTACGATACTCGCCGCATCTCCCACGAGCACCGCGCGCCCGAAAACCATCCTCCGGGGCATCATATCGAGGACCCGTTGGACAAAGGGCTCCTCCGTTCCTGCGACGAGCTCTTGGAACTGAGGAGGAAACTCCCGGTCCGCGATACCGAGAATGTGGCTCTTCACATCCTCCCGTACCAAGCCGGGGGCAACGGTCGACCGGTGGAGGACGCCCCGCCGGTCCCGGAGGGATTCCGGAGCATCCTGGGAATCCGGAACGTACCAAACCCAGTTTATCCGCCTCTCCCCGGGCCCCGTCCGGCCCTCGGGTCCGGAGATCGGGTAGGAGAGAAACTGTCCGTGAGACATCTCGACGATGTTGAAATAGCGCGCCATCCCGGGTCGGAACGCCTCCGAGAGCTCCTTCTCCGGGACAACTCCCCGGTAGGCGACGTATCCGGCGAACTCCGGGATTGCGGGGGGATCGAGAATTTGCCGCGTCCGGGACCCAATGCCGTCGGCACCGATAAGCACGTCTGCGGTAACCGGGGGCCCGGTGCGGAAGCGGGCGGTTACGTATTCTGGTCCTACCTCGAGATGCTCTAGGTCCCGGCCTCTGTCGATCGTACCCTCCGGCAGTGCCGCTTCGAGGCGGTTCAAGAGCGTGTCCCATCCGGTGTAGTAGGTCCCGTCCGTC
>JBKHCS010000007.1:0-51402 GCA_046541715.1 Spirochaetaceae bacterium | reverse complement strand
GCCGCCGAAGAGGCCGCCGAGGAAGCCGCCGAGACCGAGGAAAAACCGGCCGAATAGGCGGGCCGATTGGTGGACCTGCCGCTTCGTGTTTCCGCCGCCCAGGAAGGAGAGGCGGATTTCGGGCCCTTGACCGTTCTGTTCCGTCGTAGGGCTTCCGGGGTCGACTACGCCGTCTGCCGGAGGGACACCGAACAAGAGCGCACCGACGGTCCGCGGCCGGACGTGCTCTGGCGGCGGTACGTCGGAGACTCGAGCTCCGAGGTGCTCCAGCTCTCCCTTGCGCTCCCGGACCTTCCGGTGGTCGTTACTCCGGATGTGCCGGTGTACGTCGCGGCCGGAGCCGAAGTGGAGCTCTTCGCGCTGATTCCAGGTGTCCTCGCTCTTTCCTTTCTCGCCCCCGACCACACCCAGGTACTGCCACCCCTCGAGGAGATACCCATTATCGAGCTCGGACGAACCTGGCTCGGAAGCGCCGCCGAGGGACGGCTTTGTTACTCTCTCTCCTCTTCCCTCGAAGAATCGGCGCCACGGCCGCTCCCCGAGGAATGGGACGGCCGAATTGTCTCTCCATTGCGAATCCGCAACACCGCCGGTGCCGCAGCGCGCATACAGAAGCTGGTGGTGCTATCACCCCAGCTATCGCTGCTTCAGGAATCCGATGGGACACTTACGACGAACGCCACGCTCAACGTGCTACAGAAGGATGGGGAAATGAGTTTCGCTCTAGGCCGGGAGCGACTTAAGGACAAGGCGGGCCGCCGGGTTCTCGGTCGCCCCCGGAATCCCGACGAGGATAGCTGGTGGAAGCGGGGCATCGATCTTATCCAGCGCATATCGAGTTATAACTGATGCTTCGCTTTCTCCCCGCGGAAATTACGAGCCTCGTCGATACCGAGAGCGTCCTCACTGCCCTCCGAGTGCTCGCCGCCCTGGCCCTGAGCCTCCTGGCGGTGCGGCTGTTCGCGTTTAGCGTCGGGAGGTTCTTACGTCGTCGAGTAAGCGACCAGTCGGCGATGCTTCTGCGCAAAACCATCAACTATACGGGCTTTGTCCTGGTGTTGATGGTCGTTCTCTCTCAATTGGGTCTTAGCCTTGCGGCGCTTCTGGGAACCGCGGGAATATTCGCCGTCGCCATCGGAATCGCCTCCCAGACCAGCTTCTCCAACATCGTCAGCGGTTTCTTCCTGATATCCGAGAAGCCCTTTGGCGTAGGCGACATCATCTCCGTCACCGGCATTACCGGCATCGTCCAGTCGATCGATCTTCTTTCCATCAAGATCCGGACCTTTGATAACCGCTTCGTCCGGGTCCCGAATGAGACCATCATCAAGACCGAGGTGGTCAACATCACGAGATATCCGATTCGGCGTCTGGATTTCGAGTTCGTCGTCGAATACGGCGCGGATCTGCCGCGTCTCAAGGAGCTACTCGGCGAGGTCGCCTCGGAGTTCCCGCCCCTCCTCCGGGAGCCCGAACCGCTCTACGTCATCAAGGGTTTCGGTTCCTACGGAGTGCAGATTCTCTACGGCGTCTGGTTCCCGAAGGACGATTATCTAAAGGTAAAGAACGGTTTCGCGGAGCTGCTGCACCGGCGTCTTCCGGCAGCCGGTTTCCCCTTCGCCGTCGAACCCCTGGTCCGGGGTTAGCACTCCTCCGGCCGGGGAACCCCGGTGCGGCGTTCTCCGGCCAGGATGTCCTTAAGCCCTTCGACTTTCTCAATATCCTCGTCGACGCAGCCTTCCCGCTCCTTGTTGAAGTAGTCGGGGTCTTGGAAGGAGTAAGTAAACCTGGTGTGGGCGTCGTAGGTACCCTGCAGGAGGGCGTAGGTGTCCTCGGTCATCACCAGCTCTTCGTCGGTGGGAATGACGAGAATCTTGGTCGAGGAGTCATCCGTCGAGATGACGGTTTCGGCGTTCTTCGTCCTGGACGCTGCATTCTTTTTCTTGTCGAGCTTGATGCCCATTACTTCGAGACCTGCGGTTGCTTTTTCCCGGATCGTCGGGCCTCTCTCGCCGACCCCGGCGGTAAACACCAAGGCGTCGACCCGGCCCAACGCCGCCGTGTAGGCGCCGATGTATTTCTTTATCCGATAGGACTCCATATCGATTGCCAGGGCTGCCTGGGCGTCACCGTCTTTGGCGGCGATCTCTATGTCCCGGCGGTCGACGTACTTTTCGGTAATCCCTAGGACACCGCTCTTCTTGTTCAAGGTCCGTTCCACGTCGTCGGCGTCCATGTCGGCGGCGTTCATCATGTAGAAGGGAATGGCGGGGTCGATGTCGCCGCTTCTGGTTCCCATGATCAAGCCTTCGAGGGGCGTTAGACCCATCGAAGTATCCACCGAGACGCCGTCCTTGACCGCGTTGATACTCGCGCCGTTGCCGATGTGGGCGATAATCAGGTTGGTCTCAAAGGGATCCTTTCCCAGAAGGACCGCCGCCCGTTTCGCCGTGTAGAGAAATGAGGTGCCGTGAAAACCGTACCGCCGGACATTGTAATCCTTATACCAGCCGTAAGGCACGGCATAGAGGTAAGCGTGCTTCGGCATGGTCTGATGCCAGGCGGTATCCATGACGGCGCAGTGGGGAACCTCCGGAAGCACCTCCCGGGCGGCCTCAATACCCATGATGTTGGCCGGATTGTGGAGAGGTGCAAGCCCCTGAATCTCCCGGAAGACATTCAGAACCTCATCGTCGACAACGACCGATTGGGCGAACTTCTCTCCGCCGTGGACTACCCGGTGGCCGACGGCGCGAACGTCTGTAATGTCCGAGATGGCGCCGTGCTCCGGATCCAAGAGCGTTTCGAGAATCAGGGAGATGGCAACCTTGTGGTCGGGGCAATCTTTCTTCTTCTGGAACTCATCCTTTCCCGCCGCGCGATGGGTAATCGCCGAGCCCTCTTGAGTTACCCGTTCCACGATACCGCCGGCTCGAGCTTCCCGAGCCTCCCAGTCGTAGAGCTGGTACTTGACCGAGGAACTACCGCAGTTCAGGGTAAGAATGAGCATATTGCCTCCAGGGATAGTGTCTCGCAGATTTTCTCCATTATCTCATGGAGGGCTTTTAAAGATCAAGCGTCATCTCGGTGGTGTTGACCCCTGTAGAAGGCGGCATTAAGGTCTTTAGGGTGTCGGAGTTTGTAAACGCCCCCCAATTTCCGGTAGCCGAATGGGAAATAGCCGAAGAAGAGCTCAATCCGGAGCAAATGCGGGCCCGGGAGACAATCTTTGCATTGGCGAACGGCTATCTCGGTATCCGGGGAAGCCTGGAAGAGGGGCGCCTGGTTTCCCGGGCCGGCACCTTTATCAACGGCTTCTACGACACCGAGCGCATTGTCTACGCGGAGCCGGCCTACGGCCTCGCCCGGCGGAGGCAACGGATGCTCAACGTCACCGACGGCACCTCCATCGAGCTCTACGTCGGTGACGACCCCCTGGATCTTGCGACGGGGCGGGTTCTCTCCCACCGGCGCGTTCTCGATCTCCGGGGGGGATTTCTCCGTCGAGAACTGGAATGGGAGTCGCCCTCTGGAGTACGAATTCACCTGAACACTCTGCGCCTCGTCTCCTTTGCCCAGGAGCATTTGGCGCTTATCGATTGGCGGGTGACCCTTCTTTCGGATCCGATACAGCTAACCGTCGTCTCGAGCCTTATCGGCCGCTCCAAGCCGGAAGTGGGGTACGACGACCCCCGAATCGGCGCCTCCCTCTCCAAAGACGCCCTTATTCTGAGAAGCCGGCGCATCGACGCCGTCTACGGAAGCCTCCGCCACATTACCCGGAATAGTCGCTTATCGATTGTCACGATGATGGCGAACCGGCTCCGGACCAACTGCCGCTATCACTGCCTGCCGGAGGAGTCGCAGCGGGACGTCTGGCATCGCTACCAGATTTCCGCCGGGAAAGGGGAGGAGATTCGCCTTACCAAGCTTCTCTCTTACTACACCACCATCAAAGAAGACTCCCGAAAGCTGCTTCCCAGCGCACGACGGAGCGTCGACCACGCCTGGGATGTCGGCGTGGAGTCGATCGCCGAGGAGCAGGAGCGGTGGCTGTCCGACTACTGGGAGCGGAGCGATGTCATTATCGAGGGGGAGCCGGAGATTCAGCAGGGGGTTCGCTTTAATCTCTTTCATCTGGTACAGGCAGCGGGACGAAACGGAGAGAGCAGTGTTGCGGCGAAGGGCCTGACCGGCGAGGGCTACGAGGGCCACTATTTCTGGGACGCCGAGATCTATTCGATTCCCTACTTCACCTATACCTCCCCGGATATCGCCCGGAAGCTCTTGGAGTACCGGTACCACACCTTGCCTCAGGCCCGCCGTCGGGCGAAAGAGCTCCACATGCAAGGGGCCCTCTACCCCTGGCGTACGATTAACGGCGAGGAGGCTTCGGCCTACTTTCCCGCGGGGACCGCTCAGTACCACATAAACGCCGACATTATGTTCGCCCTGCGCACATACGTCGACGCGACCAAGGATCGCGAGTTCCTCTATCGCTACGGGGCGGAGATGTACATCGAAACCGCTCGCTTCTGGCTTGACCTCGGGGACTACGTCGAGGGGAGGGGGTTCTGTATAAACGAGGTCACCGGGCCCGACGAGTACACCGCCATGGTCAACAACAACACGTACACCAACCTAATGGCCCGGGATAACCTGGCGACCGCCGCGGCGATCGTCGAGCGCCTGGCCGAGGAGGACCCTGAGACGATGACCCGCCTCCGGCGGGAGTTGGAGCTGGCCGACGTTGAGACCGGCGCCTGGCGGTCGGCCGCCGAGGCGATGTTTATTCCCCGGGATCAGGAAAAGGGCATCTATGCCCAGGACGATACCTTCCTGACCAAGGCACCCTGGGACTTCGAAGGCACCCCGAAGGAACGCTACCCCCTCCTTCTCCACTATCACCCTTTGACGATCTACCGGTACCAGGTCCTCAAGCAGCCCGACGTTGTCCTCGCCCTCTTTCTCCAAGGGTTTCATTTCTCGCCGGAGGAAAAGAAACGGAACTTCGACTTCTACGATCCCCTGACAACCGGCGACTCCTCCCTCTCGCCGTGTATCCAAAGCATTGTCGCGGCGGAAGTCGGTTACACGGACCTCGCCTACCGCTATTTCAAAATGACCGCGAATATGGATCTCGAAGATGTAAATGGCAACGTCGACCACGGCGCGCACATAGCGAACATGGCCGGTACCTGGCTCGCCCTGGTGTACGGGTTTGCCGGGATGCGCGATTACGCCGGTGAGCTCTCCTTTGCCCCTCGACTTCCCCGAGCCTGGGACCGGCTGGCCTTTACCCTGCAGGTCGCCGGTAACGCCCTCCGTGTCGATATCGCCCAGGAAAAGGTTGTCTACGCCGCAGAAGGAGCCTCGGGCTTGGTTATCCGGCATCACGGAAAAAAGCTCTCCCTGAAAAGCGGCGTCCCGGAGTCCGTCCCCATTCTTTCCGAATAGCGACGTTCTTGAAGCACCGGGCAACCTAGGGCGGTACTTCTGAGTGAATGCCGGCGTATCGTTCCTCGACCGTTCTTGCAATGGCCACTCTGCTTCTCCTTTTCTCGGAGGTGGCGCTTCCGGCGCCCGACTTCGCCGCCGACGCCACCTTAGGTGCTTCGAGTGACTACCGCTATTCAAACCGCCTTTCGATAGAGCTGTATCGGACCCGGCTTCTGGCAATCGACGTCCGGGACGCCTCCCCGGAAGCGCTCCCGGGAGTCCCGGTTTACCAGGCGGTCGGCCTGGCATCTCCCCTGTTCCTCGCCGGTCCGGTGGAACAGCAGGGCCTCCACCGGGTCGTCGGGAACCCCCTCGGCTACAGCGCCTCTTCGTCGGCGCTTACCGAGGCGACGCGGCTCCGCCTCGACGGTTCCTTCTCTCCCGCTTCCCGGGAAGCCCTCTCGCTGCGTTTCTGGGAACAGCGGCTCCAGCTCTCGGGAATCCGGAGCCGCGCCGGCTATTCGACCGGGTCCCTCTACGCAGCCCCCTTTCGGGGTCCCCGCCTTCGAACCGAGCTCTTCGCTATGGTCACGGAAACCGACGCCCAGGGCCTCGAAGGGTCCGAAGAGGATTCCTGGTTTGCCGAGAAACGTCCCCGCCCGGGCGGCCCCTTAACCCTCGCAAGCGCAACCTTCGAGATCAACGGCAGGGATTCGGGATTCAAGAGCTTTCTCGGAGGGTCTCTTTCCGAGGGGCTTCCTCCCGGGGGGTACCTACTTCTGCGGTACGTCTACGCACGGGAGGTGGTAGAGGCGGTCGCGTTAGCCGGGAGGCAAGGCGGCTATTACGCCGAGCCCGACGGGGACTACGGAACTTCGAAGGACCGGCTCGGTGCAGTCGTGCGTCTTCCCGGGGAACCGGCTGAGTTAGAGCTCGGCCATCACTACCGGAGGAGCCATCCGGCGATCGACGGCAGCTCCCTCGGCGCCCGGGAGAACGAGACTGAGGCGGAGGCAACGCTGGTACTCTTCGACCGTCCCGGAACGGGCCTCCGCTTCGAGGCCGAGGGGCGGTGGGAGGGGAGGGCAATCCGGGACCGGGACGCCGGCGGCCGCTCGACGGTCGAGAGGCAACGGGAGGTCGTCCTCGGGGGAAGTGCCGTAGTCTCCGGAGCCCTCGAATCGGTTTTGGGAGCGGAGTATTCCCGCCGCTACGTCGGACCTGCCCGGCGAAGGCTGGAGCTTTCGGGGAATGCCGCCGCCGGAAGGGCGGCATTCGGAGGGAGCGTCGACTGGGTTTCCGAGGAGGGGCCCTTTGTCCCGACGGTCGAACTCGAGGCAGAGTGGAAGTGGGACCGCGGGCAGCTGCGCCTAGAGGGAAGCTACACCTGGCCGGAGCCGGGAAGAGAAGGGGAGCCGAAGCGTCCTTTAGAGATCTGGTTCGTCGAGATCTGGTTCGTCCAGGAAATAAGGCTCTAAAGCCTGTAGGTCAGAGCTGAAGGATCAACCGGGCGATTTGAAAGTAGATCGTCAATCCGGCGACGTCGATGACGGTGGCCATAAGGGGACCCGCCATTACCGTGGGGTCCATTCCGAGGCGGTAGATAACCAACGGTGCCACCGCCCCGATTACCGTCGAAAAGAGCACGACAAAAATTAGGGACGCTCCGACGGCGAGGGCCTGAAGCTCCCCGATTCCCGGCGGCAGAAATACCCCCCGGATCCAGAGAACCCCACCGAGCACCACCCCCATCAACGCGCCGACAAGGACCTCCTTTCCGACGACCTCTCCGATATCTCGAAACCGGATCTCTCCGGTTGCCAGACCTCGGATCATCAGCGTCGAGCTCTGGGTTCCCGAGTTGCCGCCGGTCTGGGTTATTACCGGAACAAACCAGACCAGAAAGGCCGCGGTGACGATAATCGACTGAAAATGGTTTAGCACGTTGGTGGTCAGGGTCCCGGCGATCAAGAGGATGATCAGCCAGGGAATCCGCCGGCGGATGAGCTGCCAGACCGACGACTCGGTGTAGCGGTCGAGGCTTCCCTCCATGGCGCCCATCTTGTAGACGTCCTCGGTCTGCTCTTTCCGGATAACGTCGATAACGTCGTCAAAGGTAATAATGCCGAGAAGCCGGTTGTAGTCGTCGAGAACCGGGATCGCGATGAGGTCGTAGGTCTCGAGGACCTTAGCGACCTCCTCCTGGTCCATGTCGTCCCGGACGGTCACGGCGTCCCGGACCATGATATCGTCGATCCGTTCGACATCGTCGTGGAACAGAAGGTCCTTTAGGGAGACCACCCCCATGAGCCGCCGGAGCTGATCGACGACGTAGATGTAATAGACGGTTTCCACGTCCCGGCCGGCGGAGCGGATAAACGCCAGGGCCTGCCCTACGGTAAGGGTCGAACGGATGGCCAGGTACCTCGGTGTCATCAGCCCCGCAGCGTCGTCCGCGTCGAAACGCAGGAGAAACTTGGTCTCCTGTTTCGCCGAGTCGCTCAAGGAGTTCCATACGGATTCCCGGACCTCCGGCTTCGCCGCTTGGATAATATCTACCAGGTCGTCCGGCTCGACCTCTCTGAAGAGGGCCCGGATGTTGTCCATCGGGAGATTTTGGATCAACTTCTCCTGATCCGGCTGGGAGAGCTCGGTGGTCAAATGCACCTTGCGCTCCAGATCCAGGAGTAGAAACACCCGGGTCTTCTCCTCGTCCTCCAAGTAGTCCCAGATGGTCAATAGATCGTGGACCGGGATATCGGCGATGGCGCTCCGGAGCTCCTGGTCGCCGAGAATATCGAGATACTCCTTTAGGTTGGCAGCTATCGACGGGTTCACGTGTACGCCTCCCGGCCCCAATCTTCGGACCACTCCCCGGCATAGAGGACCTCCCGGTCGAGCTTGAGCCCCTTCTGAGCGAGGACTTCGGACTCGACGTACTCTATCAGCCGACGAATATCTCGGGCGGTTGCCGTTCCGGTGTTGACGATGATGTTCGCGTGGCTATCGGAGACCCGAGCGCCGCCAATTTGATAACCTCGTAGGCCTAGATCGTCGATTATCTTTCCCGACGGGTTTCCGAAGGAGCGGTTGTTCTTGAATACGCTTCCCGCCGACGGGGCGACGAAGTGGCCTTTACCGGTCCGGTCTTCCTGATGCTCCTTCATCCGGAGCCAGAGGTCGGCCGACTCTTCCGGCCGCAGCGCGAATACCCCGGAAGCGATAATCCAAGGCTGCTTCTGAAAGGGCGATCTCTTGTAGTCGAAGTCGGTCCGGTCAACCTGATAGGTCCGGCGCTCCCCGGTCACGTCGACGTAGTCTACCTCCCGGAGCACCTCGTCGATGGAAACCCCGTAACACCGGGCGTTCATCCAGATCGAACCCCCGACGCTCCCGGGCATGGCGTACAGAAAATCGAGGCCTCCGAGGTCTCGATCGGCGCACCACGCGGCGACGTCGCTGATCGCGAGTCCCGCACCGGCACGGACCAATGCTCCGGCTGGGGTCTCCGATTCCGGCGCCGCCGGTTCGACAATCGTTAGCTCGTCGAAGTTGTGCATATCGACAACGACACCCCGAATTCCGGCGTCGGAGACCAGAATGTTCGCCCCTCCGCCGAGGGGAAAGAGGGGCAACCCGAGGCGCCGGACTTCTCGAACGATGATGGATAGATCGTCTATCGTCCGCGGTTCGGCGTAGATGTCCGCCGGGCCCCCGACCTTGAAGCTCGTATGGCGACTCATCGGCTCGTCGAAGCGCACGGGTGAGCTCACGTTGATCTTTTCCAGGATATTCCGTACGCTTGGCACCAGGTCATCATATACAACCGGCGCACTCGAATCCACCGACAGGAGATGAAACGTGACTCTTCGCCTCTACAACACTCAAGGTCGCAGCGTTCAGGACTTTAAGCCGATACACGACCGCGAGGTGAAGATGTACTGTTGTGGTCCCACGGTCTACAACTACGCCCACATCGGCAACCTGCGGTCCTACGTCTTCGAAGACACTCTGCGCCGGACCCTCGAGATGCTCGACTATTCGGTGGTGCACGTCATGAACGTCACCGACGTGGGCCATCTAACCGACGACGCCGACGCCGGAGAGGACAAGATAATCAAGAGCGCCCGGGAGATGGGCAAGACGGTCTGGGACATCGCCGAGTTCTTTACCGACGCCTTCTTTAGCGACACCGACGCGCTGAACATTCTCCGGCCGACGGTCACCTGCCGGGCGACGGACCACGTTCAAGACATGATCGACCTGATCCAACGGATCGAGGCCAAAGGATACACCTACCAGGCCGGGGGAAACGTCTACTTCGATACTCAGAAGTTTCCCGAGTACGGGAAGATGGCGCTCTTAGATCGGCAGGAGGAGCAGAAGGCCCGGGTCGACGTCGACGCGAACAAGCGGCACCCCCGGGACTTCGTTCTCTGGTTCACCAAGTCGAAGTTCGAGCATCAGGCGATGCTCTGGGATTCGCCCTGGGGCCGGGGCTACCCGGGATGGCACATCGAGTGCAGCGCCATGAGCATGAAGTACCTCGGTGAAGAGTTCGACATTCACTGTGGCGGCGTCGACCACATCCCCGTCCATCACACAAACGAGATCGCCCAAGCCGAGTCGGTCACCGAGCATACGTGGGTACACTACTGGCTTCACGGCGAGTTCCTGGTAATGGATTCGGGGAAGATGTCGAAATCCAAGGGGGGCTTCCTTACCCTTTCCTCCCTGGTGGAGGAGGGGTACGATCCCCTGGACTACCGCTACTTCTGTCTCGGGGGGCACTACCGAACCCAGCTGCAATTCTCCTTCGACGCCCTACAACAGGCCCGGAACGCACGCCTGAACCTGATGGATCGGCTCGATCTGCTCCGGCGGGAAGTCGGGGAGACGGAGGCCACCGAGGACCGGACTACCGCATACCGGCGGCAGTTCCTCGAGAGCTTATGCGAAGACCTCAACGTGCCGAAGGCCCTTGCCGTCCTCTGGACGGTGGTCAAAGACCAGGGGCTCCTTGCCCGGGAGCGCCTCGAGCTGGCCGAGTGGATGGACCAACTCTTTGCCTTGGAGCTCGCCTCCGCCGGAAAAGACGCGGAAGAGCTTGTCGATCGGGACATCCAGGCTCTGATCGAGGAGCGAAACGAGGCTCGAAAGAGCAAGAGTTTCCAGAGAGCCGACGAAATTCGTGACACACTACTTAAGAAAGGAATAGTGCTTGAGGATCTGCCCGGCGGAACCAGGTGGAAGCGGGCGAAGAGGGTGTAACCCTCCCTCGAGTACGTTGTTTATCTAATGCGTTACCGCGATTTAAACGGACCGGAATTCCGGGCTCTTTACAACGAAGTCTTTCCGATTGTCTATCGGATCGCCTTCCGCGTAACCGAAGATGTCCTGGTATCCGAAGAATTGTGTCATGAAGCCTTCGTTCGGTACGTGGAACGTGACGGATCGTTCCCCGATGCCAACCAGGCGAAGTACTGGCTCATACGGGTGACCAAGAACCTGGCTTTGAACTACCAGAAGCGGCGAGGCCGCGAACGACGCGCGTATCAGCGCGCATACTTTGAGCCCTCCCACCCCTCGGAAAGCGGCGAAACCGCCGTGCTCAAAGGGGAAGCTTCCGCCCTGGTGCGGGCTGCCGTAGAAAAACTTCCGGATAAATTAAAATCAGTACTCGTTCTAAAAGAGTATGGTGAACTTAGTTACCGTGACATTGCGGAGACACTCGGGATTACCGAGGCCAACGTAAAGGTTCGCGTATTTCGGGCCCGCGAACGGCTCACAACGCTCCTTAAGGAGAGTGACGTATATGTCCCATGAGTATCAGCGTCTTTCGTCCTATTTCGATAACGAGCTCGACGATGTGACCGCCGGCATCGTAAAACGACGGCTGGAGAACGACAAGGAAGCGCAAAAGCGGTATCGCCGATTCGCGCTCCTCCGGGAGCATCTTTCAACCCCGGTAGCCGGAGAGGAGGAAACCCGGGAGAAGGTGTTCCGTCGCCTCGAACGCCACGTTCCTCAGCACCCGACAGTCTGGCAACGCCGAATTACCGTTCCGCTCCCGGCCCTCGCGGCGGCTGCGGTTGTGCTGGTGACCGTCGGTGTCTTTGCGTTCCGGAGCCTGATTCTCCCTGTCGCATCCCCTGACGACGTGGCGGATATTCCGACGCCCCCGGACGTCGATCTTACCATTACCGTCGACCAGCTCGACATTCAAGAGATGTTGGACTGGCTGAATCGGCGTGATATGCTCGACCAGGTGACAATCGAGCTTCCGGACTCCCCGACGTTTCGTCTTCGGGGCGAACCCGCCCTTATCCGGGCGTCGGAGATCGGCCGGATCCCGAAGGGACCCGATGGTAACGGCTAATGCGGCTTAGGCTCGTAAGAACGCTCATCTTCGGCCTTCTTTCCTTTCTCGCCCTTCCAGTGACAGGCCAGGAACAGGAGGACGCCTTCGATCTTCTCAACGATAAGGCGTTGAGAATCCATATTACCGCCCGAATTACCGAGAACGACGAGGAAACGGTGTGGGATATGGAACTGACCCGGGTAACCATTTCCGGGCGAACCGTAACCGTTCGTCTTGACGGAAGCAATATCGTAGTCGTTGCCAATTTTACCCCGTACCGGGAGGACGACGATTCCATCCTTCTCGTAGCCCAGGGACAAACTTGGATCTCCGACGACGACCCGGAGACGGACGTTCAGTATCGGAGCTCCTTCAAGTCTCTTCCGATCAGCCTCGGGGAGCCCGCCATCTTTCTGCCCCTCGGGAGCACACCCCTCGATGTGACCCTTGACAGCGACGCTACAGGAAGTTTCAATATCGAGCTTGAGGTTACCGTCGAACCGTACACCGAAGCGCCCGGATAGCATTAAGAACGCATGAATCTCTCTTCTCTCTGGTCATTTTCCCGACAGCGGACGCTCTTTTTCCCCGGCCTCGCCTTCGCTCTCCTGCTCTTAACCCTTGCTCTGTTGATGTGGGGCACCGGCCGAGACCCAGAGGTCGAGGACGTTACCCTAGAAACCGGGGGCGGCCAGGTCCGTCTTGTCGTTTCCGGGGAGCACTTCGGTGCCGACCGGGGACGCTCCCGAGTCTTGTTATCCGGCCAAGCGCTTCCCTCTAACGCCTATCTCTCCTGGGGGGACGAAGAGATTACGATTCGGCTCCCGCAGGATCGGTCCTCCGGGCTCGTCTACGTCCAGCGGGGCTCTCGGCGGAGTAACGGGACAATGGTAACCCTCTCGGAAGATCTCCCTTCCCTGGCGGTAACCGACCGCCGGGGCGTCGGTCCCCTCGTTCGCTCGGTGGACCCGGTCCGGGCACAGGTGGGGGAGGTTCTAACCCTGGTTGGGCGCCATTTCGGCCGCGACCGGAGGGACAGCAGCGTTCACTTTGCCTGGGCGGGCCCCGGTGGAGACCGGACCGTCACCCCGGCTCGCTGGGAGTATCTCTCCTGGTCCGACCGCCGGGTCGTTCTGCGGGTCCCGGATGGGGCGGCCACCGGGCCGCTGTTTGTGCGAACGGCCCAGGGAGAAAGCGAAAGCCGGGCATTCGAGGTTCCCCAGCCCCTCGGCGGTAACGACTATACCAATCCCCGGAGCTACGCCGTGTTGGTCTCCGTGGAAGTCGATCGGATTATCCTCCCGGATCCGCCGTCCGAGGACGAGGTCGCCGGGATCCCCGGGCCCCCGGCGCTCTACCTCTGGCTCTCCTCCCCCGAGATTAGCCCGGCACAGGGACCGGTCCAGCTCGTCTCCGAGAGCCAAGGACCGCTCTTCGACCGGGTGGACGGCTTGTCCGTCTACCGGTTGGTCCTCGACAGCGCCGAGACCCGAAGGGTAACCCGTCTTTTTCTGGTCGACCGGTACGAGATTCGAACCGACGTCGAGCGGCTTACCCTCAGCCTGGACATGCCCCGGGAGCTCATCGAGGAGTTCGGCGGCCCCGACGACCTGTCGCCGGCGGACTCGCCGGAGGTACTGGCGCTCCTCCGGCGCCTCGTCGCACCCGGTAATCACCCCTTCGAGGTGGGGCGCCGACTCTTTCGATATGTTGCCGACAGCTATACACCCCTGGCCACCGAGCGGAGTATCGGCGCCTTGGAGTTGATAGAAGAGGGGAGCGGCAACTCCCGAGCGATGTCGGCCCTCTTCGTTGCCCTCGCTCGGGGCGCGGGGCTCCCTGCCCGCATCCAGGCGGGGGTTCTGGTCCTGCCCGGGGACGACGGCGCCGGGCAGGAGGCCCGGCGGCACTACTGGGGTGAGTTCTACGTCCCTGCAATCGGATGGGTGCCGGTGGATCCGGCGCTCGAGGCGGGGCTCTACGCCGAGGAGATTCCCGAAGGCGAGCGCCTGGAGAGCTACTTCGGTGCCCTCGACGCCCGCCGCATCGTGTTCAGCAGAGGAATAGCCGTGCCCCGGCCGGTGCATCCCGACGGTGTCCGGAACCGGGTGGAGGAGCACTACTCTCTACAGCTCTTTCACGAAGAGCTGGTGGGAAACGTTGATTCTCACCGAACGCGTTGGTATGATATTGAGATTATTGGAGAGTACCCCCCGAAGGAGTAACCGTTGCAGTACCTTCCTACTCACGACCCCGACATCGCCGAAATCGTCCGTCTCGAAGAAGCCCGTCAGCGGGAAAAGCTCGAGCTAATTGCGAGCGAGAACTTTACCGGCGCCGCGGTCTTAGAAACTGCCGGCACCGTTCTGACGAACAAGTATGCCGAAGGCTACCCGGGGAAGCGCTACTACGGCGGTTGTGAGTACGTAGACATGGCGGAGAACCTGGCCCGGGACCGGGCGAAAGAGCTTTTTGCCGCAGACTACGCGAACGTTCAGCCTCATTCGGGGAGCAGCGCCAACATGGCCGTCTACTTCGCCGTTCTCAAGCCGGGGGATACCATTCTCGGGATGGACTTGGCCCACGGAGGGCACTTGACCCACGGTGCCGCGGTCAATTTTTCGGGTCAACTCTACAAGATCGTAACGTACGGGGTCTCTCGGGAAACGGGCTTGGTCGATTTCGACGAGGTGCGGGAGATAGCGCGGAAGCACCGTCCGAAGATTATCGTCGCCGGCTTTTCGGCGTATCCCAGAATTCTGGAGTTTGCCCCCTTCCGAGAGATTGCCGACGAGATCGGCGCCTACCTGATGTCGGATATGGCCCACATCGCGGGTCTGGTTGCCGCAGGGCTCCACCCGAGCCCGGTCCCGGTGTCCCACTTCACCACCACGACGACTCACAAGACACTCCGGGGCCCCCGGGGGGGGATGATTCTGATCGGTAAGGACACCGAAAACAATCTCGGTGTCGTTGCCCCGAAATCCGGGCGGACCAAGATGTACTCCGAGCTTATCGACTCCTCGGTGATGCCCGGCATCCAAGGCGGGCCCTTGATGCACATAATCGCCGCGAAGGCGGTTGCCTTTAAGCTTGCGTTGACCCAGGAGTTCAAGGACTACCAAGCGCAGATCTTGGCCAACGCTAAGGCCCTCGCCGAGACACTTGCGGAGGGGGGAGCCCGGCTGATTACCGGCGGGACGGATAACCATCTGATGCTCGTGGATGTAACCCCCTTCGACTTGACGGGAAAGGAAGCCGAGCAACTCCTCGACCGGGCGAACATCACCGTAAACAAGAATGCCATCCCCTTCGACACCAAGAGCCCCCTGGTAACCTCCGGGGTTCGGATCGGTACTCCTGCCTTAACCACCCGGGGAATGAAAGAGGAAGATATGAAGCGTGTAGGAAGTTATATTCTAGAGGTGCTGTCTTCCCGGGGAGATGCCGATACTCTGGAGAGAGTACAAAGCTCGGTTCGGGCTTTCGCCCGGGAATTCCCCCTGGCACCCGGGGCTTAGAGCTTTCATTGACAAAGATTTTGAGCGCTCCCTATACTCTGGGTAGATAGCTCGTCGAGAAGAGGAATGGCCAACCCCATACAGCTTGCAATGGTCAACTTCAACAAGGGTGCTTACATCATTGTTGAAGGCAAACCAAACGCCGATAACTTCTATATTATCCGCTCCGGCAAGGTCGCAATAAGCAAGGAAGTGGAGGTAGTAGAGGAGCAAGGGGGGAACGTCCTCGGCCCCGGGGACTTTTTCGGCGTCGTCTCGACTATGTCGTCCCACAGCCACATCGAGACCGCCCAAGCGTTGACCGACGTAACCCTGATATCGGTGAGCCGGGACAACTACCCCTACTTAATCGAAAAGAACACTCCGGTCGCCATCAAGATTATCGAAGCGTTCTCCCGGCGGATGCGCTACCTCGACGAGGCCTTGGCGCGCCTGACCTTTAAGCACACCGCCGAAGCGGATGTCAATCACCTGTTCTACATCGGTGAGTACTACGCCCGGCAGAGCCAGTACAACCAGGCCTACTACGCCTACTACCAGTACACGAAGTACTGCCCCGACGGCCAGAATATCCAGACCGCCCGGGAACGGCTGATGAAGATCAAGCCTTACGCAAAGGCGGTCTATTTGGACGGCGACGAAAAGGTCTTTACCCGGACCTACCCTAAGGAGACCATGATCTTCGCCGAAACCATGCCGGGACAGGAGCTCTACATCATTCAGAAGGGCTCCGTCAAGATTGCGAAGATAGTCAACGACAACGAAGTCCTTTTGGCGGTCTTGAAGCAGGGGGATATCTTCGGCGAGATGTCGCTGATCGAGAATAAGCCCCGGTCCGCCTCGGCCATCGCCTACGAGGATTCCGTTCTTCTTGCGGTGAACAAGGAGAACTTTTCCCGGATGGTCTCGACTCAGCCGCAGATTATCGCCCGGCTGACCCAGCTTCTGGCGGAACGCATCTGGTTTATCTACAAACAGCTCGCGAATACGCTCTTGAGCGACAAGGTTGGACGCCTCTACGACGCGCTCCTTATTCAACTGGAGAAGGCCCGGGTGCAGATTCGCCCGGGAGAGGCCTACACCTTCGAGTTCGGCACCAAGGAGCTCATCAACATGGTGGGCCTCCCGATGAACGAGGGAACCCAGGCGCTGAAAGAGCTCTTGCGGAATACGAAGCTCAAGGCGATGGAGAATCGGATTCACGTAGCCGACGTCGAAGAGATTCAGAAACAGGCGAGCTACTACCGCAAGATGCAGAAGATCGAAAAGACTCGCAGAGAGCAGCGCCGAATAAGCTAACGGCTCCGGTAGTAGACGGATTAGGTAATTAACGGATTAGGTAATTAGTTAATAGAGGGTTTGTACCCCGTCTCGGCAACCACCCAGTAGATACCGCCCTTGTCCCGTAGCGCCTTGTTCCACCCCTCCTCCGGCTTGGGATGGAACACGATCTCCGCTTTGCCGGGGTGGGTCGTCCAGGCGCTCTCTTTGAGCTCGCCCTCGAGCTGTCCCGGAGCCCAACCGGCGTACCCTGCGAACAGATGGATCTTCGGCCGTAACGATTCGGGCAACGCGGCCCATTCGACCTTTAGGTACTCCTCCAGCGTCTGGAAGACCGGCTCGAATACCACGTTCTCCAGGGGAGCCAAGGAGTGTTCGCTTCGCAGGTTTTCCGGAAGTCCCGAGTGGAGGACGAAGAGGAACTGCTGTTGCACCGGTCCTCCGACGTAGATCGGAATATCCTTCGCGGGTGACTCGTCGAATCCGTCGACCACGTCCCCGAGATTGGCCTCCGCCCGGCGATTTACTACCAAGCCGAAGGCTCCCTCGTCGTTATGAGAGATCATCAAGACCACGGTTTGGAAGAAGTTAGGGTCCGTCAAATCCGTTTCGGAGATGAGGAACTGTCCTTCGAGAGACTGTGACCTATCCGATTCGCTCATTCGAGATGCCTCCTACTTCTTCTTTGCAGCCTCTACGATTTTCAGGGCATCTTCAAGGGATAGATCCGCGGCTTGTTCCTTCTGTTCCTTCGGGATCCCTACGTTCTTGGTACCGACCTTGAGGTAGGGCCCGTACTTCCCGTCGTAGACTGCGAGCTTCTTCTTGGTTTTGGGCACCGTTCCGAGATCCTTGAGCATCTTCGAGCGCCCGCCGCGCCCCTTCTTCTCTTCCGCGAGAAGCTCTAAGGCCCTTGCAAGGTCGATCGTGTAGACGTCGTCGTCTTTCTTGAGAGACCGGAAGTCACCGTCGTGAACGACGAAGGGCCCAAAGCGGCCTATGTTGGCGACGATTTCGTTCCCCGTCTCCGGGTGTACCCCGAGAACCCGGGGAAGGCTCAAGAGCTTTACCGCCGTCGGTACATCCACGTCACTCGCCTTCATCCCCTTCGGAACCCCGGCCCGCTTCGGCTTCGGCTTGTCCTCGGTGGCTTCGCCGAGTTGCACGTAGGGTCCGTATCGTCCGACCAGGCAGTAGATGCTCTCCCCGGTTTCGGGGTGGGTTCCGATCGGTTTCGGGCCGTTCTTTTGTATCTCGATGAGCTCGGATATTTGCATGTCGTCGAGATCCGCCGGGGCAATCTCTTCCGGGATCGAGGCGTGGACCTCGCCGTTTGCCGGCTCCTGATGGATCAGATAGGGGCCGTAGCGTCCGATCTTTATCTCGGTGTGGTCCAGGGAGAGGGGCATGCTTATCGTCCGGGACTTCTCCGGATCGATCTCGGCCTCCCGGGTGTCCACCTTCTGCTTTAGCCCATCAGGCCCGAGGTAGAAGCCCTTGAGGTAGTCCAAGTAGTCCCGTTCTCCCGCGGCAATCTCGTCGAGGGCGGTCTCCATATCGGAGGTAAAGCCGTACTCGATCAGCTGGTGGAAGTGGTTTTCCAGCAGTTGGATAACCGCCCACCCGGTAAAGGTCGGTACTAGGGAAGTGCCCTGCCTCCGGACGTAGCCCCGCTCGTAGAGGGTGCTGATGATGCTCGCGTACGTCGAGGGACGCCCGATGCCCTCCTTCTCCAGGTTTTGGACGAGGGACGCCTCGGTGTACCGGGGAGGCGCCTTGGTCTCGTGGCTTACCGGCTCGAGGCTTCGCAAGGATACTTCCTGTCCCTCCGTGAGCTCCGGAAGCAGAACCTCCCGGTCGTCGAGGACCGCCTCGGGATCGTCTTTTCCCTCGACGTAGACTCGCAAGAAGCCGGGAAAGAGTATCCGGGTGCCGTTGGCGACAAATTCGGTGTCGTCGCAAGAGAGGCGAACCGACACCGAGAGCTTCTTCGCCTCGGCCATCTGGGTCGCGACGGTGCGCTTCCAGATAAGCTCGTAGAGGGCCCGCTCCCGACCCTGGAGCCCCGTGTCCTTAGGATGGAGAAACTTGTCCCCGGCGGGGCGAATAGCCTCGTGGGCCTCCTGGGCGTCCTTGGCCTTGGAGCTGTACTGCCGGGGCCTCTCGGAGAGGTAGTCCTTGCCGTAGAGCTCTTCGACGGTCCGCCGGGCCCCGGCAATCGCCTGTCCCGAGAGGTGAGGGGAGTCGGTTCTCATGTAGGTTATCAGCCCCAGCTCGTAGAGCCGCTGAGCCGTTCTCATGGTCTCCCGAGCCGAAAGGCCGAGTTTTCGGTTGCCTTCCTGTTGCAGTGTCGACGTGATAAACGAAGGCGCCGGCCGGGAGACGCTCTCTTTCTCGGAAACCGAGTCGACCTTCCAGGGCTTCTCGTTGAGTCGCTTCGCGAGGGCCCGAGCGTCCTCTTCGCTTAAGACGACGACACTCCGGTTGTTCCGGAGAGCGCCGGTCTTGGAGTCGAAATCCCGGCTTTCGACGACCCGGTCCCCGGCAATGCTTACCAGCCGGGCCTCGAAAGTCCGTTCGGTGTTCTCATCCTCCGCCAGCTGGGCTTTGAGATCCCAGTAGACCGATTTCCTAAAGAGCATCCGCTCCCGTTCGCGCTCGATAAGCATGCGCAAGCCCGGCGACTGGACCCTTCCGGCAGAGAGGCCGTAGGCGATCTTCTTCCAGATGAGGGGGCTGATGGTGTAGCCGAAGAGACGGTCCAAGAGGCGCCGGGTTTCCTGGGCCTTCACCAACCGCATATCGATTTCCCGGAAGTTCTTTGAGGCGTCTTCGATGGCCGTCTTAGTTATTTCGTGGAAGACCATCCGGCGGACCGGCACCTTGGGCTTGAGGACCTCGACTAAATGCCAAGAGATGCTCTCGCCCTCCCGGTCCTCGTCGGTCGCGAGCACAATTTCGTCGGCTTCCTTAACCTTCTTCCGAAGCTGCGTCAGAATCTTGGACTTACCCTTCTGAGTCACGTAGACAGGGGTGAAGCCTTCCTCAACGTTGATGCCGAGACGCCCCCATTCGGTTCCCTTTAGATGCTTGGGAACGTCTCCCGCCGTCTGAGGGAGGTCCCGGACGTGACCAATGCTCGCCTCGACCTCGTAGTTCTTGGGCAGAAAGCGGCTGATGGTCCGGGCCTTGGTGGGAGACTCGACTATGACAAGAACTTTTTCCGCCATGCTTCTCCTTTACAAGGGTGCAAGATAGGAGGTAAGCCCGAATGGATCAAGTGGCCGGGGTGTGAATGCTTTTGCTTGGTAAGCCGGATCCGCCGTCCCGCCGGGTCTGAGCCGGCGGGACGGCTATCCGTGCGGACTAGTTGGCGCTGGTGTCGGCGAGTCGCTTGCCGGCCTCGACGGCTTGAAGCTCTTCCTGTTGGAACACCTTGTCGATATCGAGAATGATGATAAAGTGGTCGTCCCGCTTCCCCATTCCCTGGATAAACTCGGTGTCTACCTTGGTGCCGAGCTTTGGAGCACCTTCGATGTTGTCCGGGAGAATGTCGATGACCTCCTGAACCGAGTCGGCCAAGCATCCCGCCGTGATGGTGGTATCTTCGGCGTGTATGTCCATCACGATGATTGCCGTGTCGACGGTCCGTTCGCCTTCTTCCATCCCGAACTTCAACCGGAGGTCGATTACCGGAACGACGCTCCCCCGGATATTGATGACGCCTTTCATAAACTCGGGCATCCGGGGAATCTTCGTGAGGGGGGTCTCTTCGAGGACCTCCCGGACCTTGGCAACGTCCACAGCGTACTGCTCGTTATCAAGGGTGAATGTCAGGTACTGGTGAGTACCGGTAGCTATAGCCATAGCATCCTCCTACGTCTGGTCAAAATCATCATCATCTTCCGCACCGATCGGTTTCCGGGTTCTTTTAGCGAAATTAGATATTGTAAACTATAACATGCTATTGGAAGAATGAAAACCCCTAAAACATTAATTTTAGAGTTCTTTTTCGGCGCCGTGCTCCGCCGGCAGCGGGAGCCGGGGAGGGACTCCGTCGTCGCTCTTGCCCCGGGGAACACCGAGCAAGTAAATTGCGACCTCCGGGGTTTTTTGCTACCATCCTGCGTCAACCGAAGAGAAGAGAGGGTACCCATGAAGGCGCCATTGAGAGCGGTAGAGCTTGCCAAGACCTACGACCATACCCAATTCGAGGACCGTATCTACGCGATGTGGAAGGAAGGGGGCTACTTTGCGCCGCCGGATCCGTCGGAGGTACCGGAAGGGGCGGAGCCCTTCGTTATCGTCATTCCGCCTCCGAATGTTACGGGGGTCCTCCACATGGGCCACGGTCTGAACAACAGCCTCCAGGATATCCTGATTCGCTACTACCGGATGCTCGGGCGGCCGACCCTCTGGGTTCCCGGGACCGACCACGCCGGCATTGCCACGCAGAACGTCGTGGAGCGCAAGCTCCGAGACAAGGGCACCTCCCGCCGGGAGATCGGCCGGAAGGCTTTCGTCGAGGAAACCTGGAAGGTAAAGGAAGAGCATCACTCGATAATTACCCGGCAGCTCGAGAAGATCGGCGCCTCCTGCGACTGGAGCCGGGAGCGTTTTACCCTCGACGACGGTCTCTCCAAGGCGGTCCGTGAGGTCTTTGTCTCCCTCTACGAACGCGGGCTTATCTACCGGGGGTACTACCTGGTCAACTGGTGTCCCTCCTGCGGAACCGCACTCTCGGATGACGAAGTCGAGCACGCGCACGTCCAGGGGAAGCTCCATCACTACTATTACCCCTTAGAGGACGGTACCGGAAGAATCGAGGTTGCCACCACCCGCCCGGAGACGATGCTTGGGGATATGTGTGTCGCGGTCCATCCCGAGGACGATCGCTATAAGGAAGTGGTGGGCAAGCACGTCATCCTTCCCCTCGTCGGGCGCCGTATTCCCATCGTCGCCGACAGCTACGTCGACCGGGAGTTCGGAACCGGCGCCGTCAAGGTTACCCCGGGACACGACCCGAACGACTACGAGATTGCCCAGCGCCACGGCCTGGAGCTTCTGAACATCCTCAACCCCGACGGAACCCTCAACGAGAACGTTCCGGAACCCTACCGGGGGCTTTCCACCAAAGAGGCGCGCAAGAGGGTCGTCGAGGACGTCAAGGAGGCGGGCCTCTACATCCGCGAGGAGGAGCATAACCACCAGATCGGCCACTGTTACCGCTGCAATACCGTCGTCGAGCCTTACCTCTCGGACCAGTGGTTTGTTCGGATGCGTCCCCTGGCGGACAAGGCGTACAAGGCCTGGCGGGACGGCAAGATCAAGTTCTTTCCCAAACGCTGGGAGAATACCTATACCAACTGGCTCGAGAACATTCGGGACTGGTGCATCTCCCGGCAGATCTGGTGGGGACACCGGATTCCCGTCTGGTACGACGACGAGTCCGGGGAAATGATCGTGAGTCGTGAAGACCCGACGACGAAGCCGGAGCACAAGGGCAAGACCCTCCGGCAGGACGAAGACGTCTTGGATACCTGGTTCTCCTCCTGGCTCTGGCCCTTTTCGACCCTCGGCTGGCCGGAACAGACCGAGGACCTCGCCACCTTCTTCCCGACGACGGCGCTGGTCACCGCGTACGACATCATCTTTTTCTGGGTGTCGAGAATGATCATGGCCGGCCTGGAGTTCATGGGGGAGGTGCCGTTTCGGGACATCTACATTACGGGGCTCATCCGGGACAAGCAGGGGCGGAAGATGTCCAAGTCCCTGGGGAACGGAATCGATCCCTTGGAGGTGGTCGCCGAGTTCGGCGCCGACGCCCACAAGTTTACCCTGGCCTTTCTGGCCGCCTCGGGGCAGGACATCCTCCTGGACAAGGACGATTTCAACTTCGGGAGCAAGTTCGTCAATAAGATCTGGAATGCCTGCCGCTACATCCTCATGAACCTCGAGGGCGCCGAGGTCCTTTCGGCGGAGGGGCTGGAACGCAAGGCCGTTGACCGGTGGATCTACCACCGCCTCAACGATGCCACCCGCCGGGTCAAAGATGCGATGGTTTCGTACCGCTTCAACGACGCGAGCTCGGCTATTTACGAGTTTTTCTGGAACGATTTCTGCGATTGGTACATCGAGGCGTCCAAATCCTCGCTCTATTCCGAAGATACGGCGGAGCGGAACCGTGGCATCTCTCACCTCCTCTACGTCCTCGAAGAGAGCCTCCGGCTGATGCATCCCTTCGTGTCGTTTCTTTCCGAGGAGATCTACCGGCAGCTGCCGGAGCTCCCGGACGCACCGAAGAGCAAGGCCATTATTGTCGCGCCCTTTCCGTCGGTGGACCCGGGGCGAGCCGACGAAGATACGGCAGCCGCCTTCGGGGCGCTTCAGGAGCTTGTCCGCCTCGTCCGGACCGTTCGAAGCGAGTTCACCATTCCGCCGGGGAAGAAGATCGACTTCCGGGTCCGCACCGACGCCGGATTCGTTCACGCCGACTTCTTAGCGGCGGAGGAGGAGCTAATCCGGCTCCTGACCGGCGCCCAGAGCGTCTCCTTCTCCCACGAGAAGCCCGACACTGCCGGCTCGGTAACCGAAGTCGGAACCGGCTTTGAAGTCTACATCTACGTCCGGGAGCTAATCGACGTTTCGGCGGAGGTCGATCGGCTCAAGCGCGCGTCGGAAAAGCTCGAGAAGCAGCTATCGGCTACGGAAAAGAAGCTCTCGAACGAGGGCTTTGTCTCCAAAGCGGACCCGGAAGTCGTCGAAAAGGAGCGGCAGAAGGGGGAGGAGTTGCGCCTAAAGGTCGACCGGCTATCGGCATACCTCCGGGAGCTCGAAGCGGCGGGGTAGGGGCTCGTTGGACCGGGGGGCGTACACATAAAAAAGGCCGCAAAGCCTCCGGGACTTCGCGGCCTGTTCGACTGCCGACCGAAGACGGTCGGCCGAAGGGCCTACCGCGCGAATCGACCGCCGTCTTCGTTCTCCTGCGTTTCGTTCCAGATACCTTCTCGCTCCTCTCCCTCCCGGGGGGGGATCTCAAAGAGCATTCCGGGGTGGATAAGATCGGGGTTGTCCGGATCGTGAAGGATGTCCTTGTTCGCCTCGTAGAGACGGGGCCACAACCAGGGGTCACCGTAGACAAAGTCGTATTCGGCAATGCGCCAGAAGCTGTCGCGCCGGTCCGGGATTAGCCGAACGCGGTAGAAGGCCGGCAGAACCGCCTCCTCGGGCTCGGGCTCCGGTTCCGGTTCCGGCTCCGGCTCCGGTCTGGGCTCTACCGTCCGGATCGGTCTTACGCCCTCGAGGGCCTCGACGACATTCCGGAAAGGCTGGATGCTCTCGCCGTACTCCTCGTCGGAGAAAAGTCCTTCGCCCTCTTGATAGAAGTCCTCGGCGTTCGAAAACTCCCGGGGGAAGTTTTCCGGAGCGTCGATGCTCTCGGCGTACTCCAGCCGCTCCTCTGCCCTCGACTTCCAGCCGGAAGCCCGGTACCGCAGTACCTGCAGCTCGGCCCACTCCTCGGCCTGGCGATGGTACTCCTCGGCCTGGGCGGAGAGCTCGATAGCCTCTTCGTAGCGACCATCTTCGATGGCTTCCCGAGCCTGTTGCTTGAGCTCTTCGGCCTCTCGATAGTATGGGTTGTCGGTCAGAAGACTCTGGCCCCAAAGGAGGGATGCCAGAGTAATCCCCACAAGAATAAGTAGTACTCGTTTCATGGCGTCCTCCTTCTACCGGTTTCCAAGCTCGTCTTCGGCTTCCCGCAGATCGTCTTCGTATTCGTCGATCTGATCCCGGGATCGTTGGCCCCGCTCCTCGGCTCTATTCAGGGCCGCCTGGGCCTGTTGCCGAAGCTCAAGGGCTTGCCTGTAGGCCTCGTTGTACCGCTCGACCGCCTCTTCGGCGACCCGGTAGGCCTCGACGTACTCGCCCTCTTCGAAGTTACCCGCCGCGACCGCTGCGGCCCGTTCAGCCCGGTCGTAGACGGCCGGGACGGCTCTACCCGCGCGAAGCTCGTCGGCTCTCGCCTTGGCGGTCAAGACCTCGTCGGTCTTCCGTTCTCGCAAGCCCGCTATTCCGGCGTCGATTACCTCGTTGTATCGGTCGACGGCGGCTTCGTATTCCTGCCGCGCCATCTCGTTGTCGATCTCGAAGGCCGCTTCCGCCGCCTCGAAGTTCTCCTCTCCGGCTTCGAAGTCTTCAGGCGCAAACTCGGCGAGATCGTAGGCTAAAATGGTGTCCCGTAGCTCTTCGGCCTCGGCCCGCTGAGAAACGGGTAGCGGCTCTTGAGGTTCCGGCTCTTCGACGGGTGCGGGCTCCGGCTCTTCCGGTGGCGCCTCCGGCTCAGTGGCGCACGCAAAGAGTACAAAAAGCCCTACCAAGAGAATTAAGAGTCTCCAGGGTTTTCGAAGCATAGAATGTGCTCCCCCTTCAGTGGTTTCTAGCTCAGAATATAGTGCATTTGGCGGGTAAACGCGAATTCAGTTGCGTGTCATCTTCGGCGTTTCAGGAGGCCATTGAATCTCCGGAAGGGGATCCTGCTCCCAGTTGCGGCGATGGTACCGCGGGAGGCCGTGGATCCGGTAGTCCCGGATTGCCTCCTCGTAGCAGGCGACCAGGCGCCGGGTCATCGGATCGGTCGACCAGAGGCGCGCCTTGTTGACGGCCCCCCGGCGCTTTCGCTCATAAAGCTCCCGGTTATCGAGGAGCAGCGCCACCTTATCGGCAAACTCCCGGCGGTCCGGTGACGAGAGAAGCCCTCCGACTTCATCGGCCTGGAGGTCGGACACCCCCATCGCGTCTATGGCAACCACCGGGAGCCCCGTGGACATCGCCTCTAAGAGAACGAGCCCCTGTGTCTCCGTCATGGACGCGAAGACGAAGAGGTCCGAAACGCGGCAGTAGGAGAAGACGGACTCCCGGGGCACGTAGCCGGTAATGCGAATACGCTCGGCTATCCCCCGTTTCTCGGCGGTCTCGCGGATCCGCGTCCGGGCATCCCCGTCGCCGACAAAGAGAAGCGTCAGATCGTACCCTCTCTCGGTTAGATCGGCCGTGACGTCTACGAGAAATTCGAGGTTCTTCTCGTATCCAAGGCGGCCGACGAAGGTCAGAATTCGGCGCTCCGGTGGAAGGGCCTGGGCTCGGCGGATCCCTTCTTCCGGAACCAAAGCTTCGGTGCGCTCGAGGTCTATGCCTGTGGGAATCACGTCTAGGGGAAAGTCGATGTTGTAGGAGAGAATCTCGTCCCGAATCTGTCGGCTCGGGCAGATAACTCGCTGGCATCTTCCACCGAAGTGCCGGGTAATCCACTTGACACCCCGGACCGAGAGGCTCTTCGGAAGGGGCACGTAGTGAGTATAGCGAACGTAGAATGTGTGGTAGGTGTGGACATGGGGAATGCGGTACCACCAGGCCGCGAGGAGCGCGAGAACCCCGATAGTGCCGGGGACGTGGGAGTGGATGATGTCTACACCGAGATGCTTCAAGCGCCGGAAGTCTTTGAGGGTCGGAAAGACGAACCGCTGATTCCGCATCGCCTTGAAGAAGAAGGGGATGGAAAAGAACCGAAAGACACCCGTTTCGTCGTCCGTGGGACGATTGTAGTTTGGGCAGAATACGTAAACGGTGTGTCCCTGGCGTTGCAGCTCGCGCCTTATTAGAACAACAGCAGTGGCCACGCCGTTTACTTCCGGCGGGTAGGCGTCGGAAAACAAAGCAATAGTTAAAGCCAAAATTACGCCGAATATACGGCACCTGGAGACACTCGGCAATCGAAGAAAGCCGAATAAAGCCCTTGACAAGCATTATGACCATAGTATAATGACTATAGTCACTTTTACCGGGTGAACGTCATGTTAGCGGAAGGCAACTGGGAGGCTGCTAAGTGACCATTCCGGCGGGACGTTTCAAGGCGGAATGCCTAAAACTCATGGACCACGTCGAGCAGACGCGTCAGCAGATTCTCATCACGAAGCGGGGGCGGCCGGTGGCCCAGATGGTACCTGTAGAGGAGCGCCACGAGCCTCGGCTATTCGGCCGCCTGAAGGGGCTTGCCGTTCTCGCTGAGTCCGCCCTCGAGTGACTACTCCTCTGCAAGGGGGCGCAAGCCCCCTTCTCTTAGACACTCGGGCCCTTATACTGCTCTTAGACGGCGCCGAAGGCCGGGTGGGTCTCTTTGCGCAACAAGCCGCAGAGGAAGCCCAGGCCGCGGGGGGACTGCGGCTCTGCGACGTATCGCTCTTCGAAATGGCGCAACTCGAAGAACAGGGAGACCTGGTCTTCTCGATTCCGCTCCTTGCCTGGGTCGAGCAGGCCCTCGATATCCCTGGCCTTTCCCTCGAGCGGTTGACCCCGGAGATAGCCGCGGAAGCTGCCAGGCTTCCCGGGGCCCCTAGTGCCGCGGAGGGGCTTACCATGATCGACCGCATTATCGCCGCGACGTGTCGAGTCCGCGGCCTGCGCCTCCTTGCCGGGAGCCGTGCTCTTGCCTCCTACGGTGATGCTGGGTACCTTTCGATCGTCTCCCTGCGGTAGCTTGACAGCGACAAATCGGCTTCTCTAGGATGAGGGGCGCCCGTGGGGTCCTGATGCCCCGGGAGGAGCGCCGGAGCCTAATAGAGGAGCAGAACTCTTGTACGATCCCGTTGACCCGAAAGTCAGCTTTCCCACGTTGGAAGAAGACGTCCTGAACTTCTGGGACGAGAACGATACCTTTCAGCAGTCTATCGCCAATCGAGAAGGAGCCGAGGACTTCGTCTTCTACGACGGTCCCCCCTTCGCAACGGGACTCCCGCACTTCGGGCACTTCGTGCCGGGCACCATCAAGGACATCATTCCCCGGTATCAAACGATGCGGGGAAGGCGGGTCCAGCGGCGCTTCGGGTGGGACTGTCACGGTCTGCCGGTCGAATACGAGATGGAGAAGGAGCTCGGGATATCCGGGAAGGCACAAATCGAGGAGTACGGTGTCGCCAAGTTCAACGAGGCGTGCCGCTCCATCGTGCTCCGTTATACCGGCGAATGGCGTCAGATCGTCACCCGGATGGGTCGGTGGGTCGATTTCGACCACGACTACAAAACGATGGACAAGGACTACATGGAGACCATTTGGTGGGTCTTCAAACAGCTCTGGGAAAGGGGCCTTGTCTACGAGGGCTACTACATTCTTCCGTACAGCCCGGGTCTTGCGACGCCGCTATCCAACTTCGAGGTGAACCTCGGTGGCTACCAAGAGGTCACCGACCCCGCGATTACCGTCCGTTTCGACGTGGATCCGGGAAGCTCCATCGGAAAGACCGCCCTTCCGGAGAACACCGCTATCCTGGCATGGACAACGACTCCCTGGACCCTGCCGTCGAACCTCGGGGTGGCGGTCGGGCCCGGTATCACCTACGCCCTCCTCCGGGACGGCGAGAGCCACTATATTCTTGCGGAAGAGCGGATTGCCGCCTACTACCGCTCGCCGGAGGAGTACGATGTTATCGCCACCTTCCTCGGGAAGGAGATGGCGGGGCTCCGCTACACGCCGCTCTTTCCCTATTTCGCGGACCTAAAGGAATCCGGCGCCTTCGCGGTGCATCAGGCGGACTACGTAACGACCGAGGACGGTACCGGCATTGTCCATATCGCTCCCGGCTTCGGAGAGGAGGACTACGAGGTTCTCAAGGACTCGGGGCTCCCGATCGTCGTTCCCATCGACCCGGACTGCCGTTTTACGAAGGAGGTCCCGGACTTCGAAGGGCTCTTCGTCAAGGACGCCGACAAGCCCATCATCGAGATGCTCAAAGAGAAGGGGAAGCTCGTTCGCCGGGAGAACTACCTCCACCCCTATCCCCACTGCTACAGGACCAAGAAGCCGCTGATCTACCGGGCGATCTCCAGCTGGTTCGTCGACATCGAAAAGATCAAGCAGGATATGTTGGCTGCCAATAGCCGGGTGCACTGGGTTCCGGACCACCTTCGGGAAGGGCGTTTCGGCAAGTGGCTCGAGGGAGCCCGGGACTGGGCCATCTCCCGGAACCGCTATTGGGGAAACCCGATTCCCGTCTGGAAATCCGACGACGGCAACCATGTCGAGTGTATCGGGTCGATCGAGGAGCTCGAGAAGAAGAGCGGAAGGAAGATCGAAGACCTCCACAAGCACTACGTCGACGACATAACCTGGCCGGCTCCCGACGGCTCCGGTACCATGCGCCGGGTTCCCGAGGTCCTCGATTGCTGGTTCGAATCCGGGGCGATGCCCTACGCCCAAAACCATTACCCCTTCGAAAACAAGGAGTACTTCGAAGCTAACTTTCCGGCCGACTTCATCTGCGAAGGGCTCGACCAGACCCGCGGCTGGTTCTACACCCTGACGGTTCTTGCCGCGGCTCTTTACAAGAAGCCGGCCTTCAAGAACTGTGTGACCAACGGCCTGGTCCTTGCCGAAGACGGCAAGAAGATGAGCAAGAGCGAGCGCAACTACACCGACCCGAAGGACATTATCGACAACTTCGGAGCCGACGCGTTGCGCCTCTTCTTGATGAACTCCGCGGTCGTCCGGGCCGAAGATCTCAAGTATTCCGACGACGGTGTCCGGGAGGTGTTGAAGACCGTCATCATTCCTTTCTGGAACTCCTACTCCTTTTTCGTTACCTACGCGAACATCGACGGCGTAACGCCGACCGCCGCCCCGGCGGAGCCCGACAACCCCTTAGACCGGTGGATTCTCTCCTCCGCCGAAACCCTTGTCGCCGACGTCTCCGCCTCCCTCGACGCCTACGAGTTGCAGAAGGCCATCGAGCCGATCGTCGCCTTTATCGATAGCCTGAACAACTGGTACATCCGGCGCTCCCGGCGCCGTTTCTGGCGTAGCGAGAACGACCGGGACAAGGAGCAGGCGTATCAGACCCTCTATGCCGTGCTTCTCCAGCTTATTAAGGTCTCGGCTCCCTTTATTCCTTTCGTGACCGAGGCGATGTATCGGAACTTGCGAACCGACGACATGCCGCTCTCGGTCCACCTTTGCGACTATCCCGAGGTGGAGGAGTCCCGCCGGGACGCCGAGCTCGAATGGAAGATGCACAGCGTCCGCCACGCGGTCAGCATGGGCCGGGCCATTCGGAGAATGCACAACCTCAAGATCCGGCAGCCGCTCAAGGCCATTCACCTGGTAACTATCGACCGGAAGGAACGTGCGGTTCTCCTGGAGATGGAGGATATTATCCGGGAAGAGCTGAACGTCAAGGATGTCGTCTTCCGGGAGAATGAAGACGACCTCGTCGAGTATCGGGCCAAGCCGAACTACCGGGTCCTCGGGAAGAAGCTCGGACAAGACATGAAGAAGGCCGCCCAAAAGATCGAGGCACTCTCTTCGAAGGAGATCCAGAGTCTCCTCGAGGGCACGGTGTTGAACATCGACATCGGCAAGCGTACCCTCGACCTTACGACCGAGAGTGTCCTCGTGCAGCGTCTGGAGAAGGAGAACCTCCGGGTCCTGAACGAAGAATCGCTCACCGTGGCCCTCGATCCGGAGATTACCGAAGAGCTACACCAGGAAGGAATCGTCCGGGATATCGTCCGGGCGGTTCAGAACCTGCGTAAGGAGAGCGGGCTGGAGGTAACCGACCGCATCCACCTCTGGGTCCACGGGGAGAACGGGGTCAGAGACGCCGTCGAGAGCTTTCGGGACTACCTGGTAAACGAAACCCTCGCGGTGGATCTGAAGTGGGAGCGAGTTCAATCGGCCACCGAGGTCGAAGCGGGAGACTCAGCGTGTTACATCGCGATAAAACGGGCCTAGGTCTTACCGCCGGCCGGCGTCGAGGGGTGCTCTTCGCTGCTCTGGCGGCTTTCGTGCTTCTCTCCTCCTGCCGTACCGCACCGGACCTTGCCCCGGTTCCGGAGAGCCTGCCCCTGCCGGCGGACGAGGCTCTCTACCTGTTGATAAGTCCTCGGGAACGGGGAGATTTGGCGTACGTTCTTCTCGAGAGCTTCGACATCGGTCCTGCGATGGTAAGTCGTATCGATCTTGCCGGTATCTCGGTCGGCCGGGACGCCGGGCCCTTACCCCCGGCCGAGCGCTCGGCGTCTCCCGAAGCCATCGAGGGGCGCAGGGTAGTCGTCGCCGTCCGGGGAAACCTGCCCACCCGGCGCTTAGCCCGGGCCCTCCGCCGTTCCGACGACTGGCACCAGGCGACGGACACCACCGGCAGGGACTACTTCCGTCGGGAAGACGGCCCTTGGCTCTTGACCATCCCGGATGACGGGCTCCTGGTCCTCGGGAACGGGACCCCCGAGGAGTTGCCCCGGGAGCCCCCCGGCGTCTCTCTTTGGCCTCCGGACTTCGTCGAGCGATTCTCCTCGGTACCGATCGCCGCTTTCGTGCCTTCCCCCGGGGGCGGCGCCGTCTCGACGCCCTTCAGCGGGGCGCTTCCCCTCCGGGAGCTGCGCTTCTACGTTGCGGACGCTCACGAGGAGACACCGGCCGCCGACGCCGGTATCGCCGAGGAGGGAGCTACCCGGGTGAACCTCTCCGGGGAAGCGGTCCTGGATAACGAACGCACGGCGAGGGCCTTCGAGGCCGTCTTGCGCCTTCTCGCCGTGGGGATCGCCGCAGAGATGGATATGGAACCGGGACGCGTCCGGGAGCTTCTCGAAGTAGCCCAACGGGAGAACCTGGTAACCTTTACCGCCGGACCCCTCGAGACATCCCAGCTCTTCGCGCTCTCCTCCGAGCTTCTTCCAGGGTACGGCGGGGCCGACGGGTTATTCGGAGACGCACCGTGAAGGTCGCGGTCGTTGACTACGAAGCTGGAAACCTCCGGAGTGTCGAGACCGCCCTTTCTCACCTCGGAGCGGACTTCTTCGTCTCCCCGGAGCCGAAACAGATCCTCAAAGCCGATGCCGTCATCTTTCCCGGTGTCGGGGAGGCACGCTCTGCGATGGAGGTCCTCGCTCTCCGGGGGCTTGGGGAGGCCCTCCGGGAGACCGCCCACCGGGGTAAACCCCTCTTCGGCATCTGTCTCGGGAGTCAGATCGTCCTTAGCCGTTCCGAGGAACGGGATGTCGCCTGTCTCGATCTGATTCCCGGTGTTGCCCGGCGGTTCGCCGACGCTCGGGGACTCAAGATTCCCCACATGGGGTGGAATACGTTGAAGGTACGCAGCCCTCACCCCGTCTTCGACGGGTTGCCGGAGGACTCATCATTCTATTTTGTCCACAGCTACTACCCGGATCCGTCGGAGGATTCCCTCTGTATCGGGACGACGGAGTACGGTCGGGAGTTCTGCGCCGCCTTTGCCCTGGAAAACGTCGTCGCGACGCAGTTTCACCCGGAAAAGTCGGGGAAGAACGGCCTCTTGCTTCTGCGTAACTTTCTCGAGCTCTAGGAGAGTCTGGTGTTTCAGAAGCGCATCATCGTCTGCCTCGACGTCCGGGACGGCAAAACCACCAAGGGCGTCAAATTCAAGGGCAATATCGATATCGGGGACCCGGTATCGATGGCGAGGGAGTATTACGAAACCGGGGCCGACGAGCTCGTCTTCTACGACATTACCGCCAGCGCCGAGGGGCGGGGCATCATGATCGATGTCGTCCGGCGGGTCGCCGAGCAGATCTTCGTCCCCTTCAGCGTGGGCGGCGGCTTGGCCGGCCTCAACGACATGAGGGCCGTTCTTTTGGCCGGGGCCGAGAAGGTCAGCCTCAACAGCCAGGCGGTCAAGAACCCCGACATTATCGACGCCGGCGCCCGGCAGTTCGGTAACCAATGCATCGTTCTCGGAATGGACGCACAGCGGGATTCGGAGATGCCTTCGGGGTACCGGGTATACATCAACGGCGGCCGGGTAGCCACCGACCGGGACGCCCTCAAGTGGGCCCGGGAGGCGGTGGACCGGGGCGCCGGCGAGATCGTGGTAAACTCCATCGACGCCGACGGGACTAAGAACGGCTACGAGATTCCGCTGACGCGCCTGATCGCGACCAGCGTGGGCGTGCCCGTCGTGGCCTCCGGCGGCGCCGGACGACCGGAGCATCTGCGGGAGGTCCTGACCGACGGGAGTGCAGATGCGGCGCTTATCGCGAGCATGGTCCACTTCGGTGAGTACCGAATATCCGAGATCAAGAAGCACCTAGCGGAGAACGGAATACCCGTGCGCCTGGATTACTGACGCCGGGCCTGCGGCTCCGACGCCTTCCAAAAAGACGACACGTTTGGGAGCACTCGTCAAAAATTGCCCCTTACGCGGCAAAATGCTATATTCTCGTCGATTCTTAACGTCGATAGAGAAAGGGAGCAAGCAGTGCCTACGTACGAGTACGAGTGCGCCGGGTGTGGACACAACTTCGATGCGTTTCAGAGCATGTCGGAGGATCCCCTGAAAGAGTGCCCAAGCTGTGGCCGGCCTTCTCTCAAGAGGCTGGTAGGCGGAGGCATCGGCATAATATTCAAGGGGAGCGGCTTCTACGTTAACGACAGCAAGAACGGCAAGGGTTCGAGCATGGTGACCACGGAGAAGAAACCGGATGCCGATTCCAAGAATGGGAGCGAATCGTCCGCGGCGGGCGCCTCTTCGGATTCCAAGTCTTCGGAATCCACGTCGTCCGAGGCGAAGTCTTCCGAACCTAAGGCCGACAGCTCCGGGTCGTCTAAGAAGTCGGCTTAGGCCTTCCGGTCGTCTTCCATTGACTACATAGCTTAAAAGATATATAGTATAGGCACGGTACCTCCGTTGAGGAGATTGGTATGTTGCCTGACCTTAGTAGTGTCGACGAACACTGTAGCGAATCCATCCTACAGAGTTGTGCCCAGAAGCTGAAAGTCTGTGGGCATCCCATACGGTTAAAGCTTCTCTGCGCGATTGCCCGGGAGCAGGAGCCCTGCGTCAGCGAGCTCTGGGTCTGCCTCAAGCAACCCCAGCCGGTCGTTTCCCAACACCTTGCCATCCTGAAGGACAAGGGTATTGTCCAGTCCGAGGTAAAGGGGAACAAACGCATCTATTCGATTGTCGATCCCTTCGTCCGGCAGATTGTCGATTCCCTCCAGGGCGACCTGGAGCAGATTGGTCTTTCGGCAGTCGGCTGAGCCGCAGAAAACACAATGTGATATAGTCGTCGACGATGAACACGGCGACGGACAACCAAGCTCTCTCATTCCTCTTCGGAGACCGGGAAACGGTGGTTTCGTTCTCCCCTCCGGATAAGAGCCTCCTCCCGGAGGACGCCGTCTGGATAGCCGACGAGAACACCCGGCAATACGCGCCGGCCGACTGCATCGTCGTCCCCCCGGGGGAGGCCTCGAAGAGTTGGGACATGGTCCATCGGCTCCTGCTATCGCTCCTCGACCGGCGGACGGAACGGGGAGGTACCCTCGTCGGGGTCGGCGGCGGCGTCATTTGTGATCTGACAGCCTTCGTAGCCTCGATTTACGCCCGGGGAATACACCTCGTCCTTGTACCCACGTCGCTTCTCGCAATGGTCGACGCGGCTCTCGGAGGCAAGACGGGCATCGACTTCGGGGGCTACAAGAATATGGTCGGCACCTTCTACCCGGCTGAGCGCCTGATCGTCGACCCTCGGATGGTAGAGACGCTCCCGGACCGGGAGTACAAGAGTGGACTCGGGGAGACGATCAAGACGGGGCTTCTCGGTGATGAAGAGCTTCTCTCGCTTCTCGAAAGCCGCCGAGACAAGGTCCTCTCCCGGAATCCGAAGGTAGTCGAAGAGATAGTCCGGCGCTGCGTAACGGTTAAGGGGCGAATAGCCTCGGCGGACTTCCGGGAAGGTGCCGGAACCCGGGGAGCCGCCGCCGGCGATCCGGGGGCGCCAAAACCAGGACCCGGCCGGGCTGCCTTAAACCTCGGCCACACCTTCGCCCACGCCCTCGAAGCGGTAACCGACCTTTCTCGCTACACCCACGGGGAAGCCGTCGCCTGGGGAATCTATCGCGCGACCCTGGCGTCCCGGGCCCAGGGCCGCTGCTCCGAGGACTACCTCCTCCGGGTCCGTAGGATCCTCGAGGCGTACGGTTTCGACCTGGAAATCCCGGACCTGGACGCCGACGCCCTGGTGGCGGCGATGTACCGGGACAAGAAGACGGCCGGAGGGGCGCTCAAGTTTGTTCTTCAGGAAGGCCCCGGGCGGCAGGAGCTGGTTACCCTCGAGGAACCGGAGATCCGGCAGGCGCTCGGGGTCGCCGACTACTCGTCGTAGACCGCGGCGACTCTCCGGTACGCGGCGCCTACATCGGCGGCCAACGGTTCCTCCGACTGCAGCTCGTCCGCGAGGACCTCCAAGCTGTAGAGCGTCGTGTCGACCGCGGTATAGAAGTTTCGGGTCGGTTTGATCCAGTACTGTCCATGCTCGTCGGTGTGGAGGGTCAGAAAGCCCGTCTGCTTTGAGCTCTTCTTGATCGGCGCAGGTTTGAGAAGATCCCCGAGTCGCTTGCAGAGTGCCTCCGGGTCCTTGAATACCTGGTAGGTTCGCTTAGCCGGTGGGTCGGAGAGCATCATCCGGCCGAAGTCCATCGTTTTGGCTATCCGGAATATCTCCGGAAGGCGCATCCCGGTCATCAACTCCCGCCCGTTCGCCATCACCTTGCCCCGGAGGTTGCTGTGGTGCGGCAGCAACTCGGTTTCCCGGTCGACCAGCTCCCGGACCTGATCCCAGGGGAGCACGGCGACCTTCTTCTTACCCTTGTACGGCTCCAACCGAAAGACCGTCGCCCCGATAACGACCTGCCACGTGGTATCCCGGGGTTCCGTCGCTGCTTTTCCCTTCTTTCCCCCACCCCTCGCCGGACGGCCGATCGCCAGAAGCTCCGACGCCAGATTCTCGGAGATACGAGGAATCCAGGAGCGCTCGAGGGGCGAAACCGACCGGGCGTAGGTTCGGGATGTCCGGACGATCTCTCCGGCGACGATAAACTCCGGGTCTTCCCGGAACATTACCGAGCCTGGGTGGATCATGATGCGTTGGGCGGTCAAGGAGCGGTAGTTGCCACGCCCGGTCCGGACACAGACAAACTGAATAAGACCCCGGGCCACGGCACAGAGATACGAGGCGACCGGCCCTCCGGAGGTCAGGGGTACCCCGCTTTCGCTTACCATCGCGGCCAGCTGTTCCTTTACGTTCTTGATCTCCGCCATCACCCGGGGATCGAGGTACCGGGTTTCGCAGAACTTCTGCTTGTTTTCCGAGCTCTCGTAGGCCGCGAGAAGCTTGAGGTAGGAGACGAAATCTCCGAGATCGTCGCGGTAGCGGTGGTGCGCCTTCCTGGCAGCGACCTCCTCGCCTTGGGGCAGTAAGAAGGGAGAGTTTGTCGAGAGAAAGGCGGTGGCGGTGAGAACTTCGTCGACGACGTCGGGGTAGTTGACGATGGCTTCCACGATAGCCCGGGAGTGGCGCGGGAGCAGGGGGTACCTGGCCATCATCTTGCCGATGGTCGACAAGCTGTTGTCCTCGTTCAGGGCGTCGAGGAGCAAGAGCGTGTCTACGGCCCCGAGGATACCGCCCCGGCCCGGCGGCGAGAGAAAGTCGAAGGACTCGAAATCGCGAATCCCGATCTCCGCCATCCGAAGGACCACCTCCGAGAGGTCGGTACGGTAGATCTCCTCCATCGTAAAGAGGGGGCGGGACTCGAACTCCTCCCGGGTGTAGAGGCGATAACAGAGACCGGGACGCGTTCGCCCTGCGCGGCCTTTCCGCTGGTTGGCCGAGGCCTTGGAGATGGGCCCTTCGATCAGGGAAGAGGTGAAGGTCCGGGGGTTGTAGTAGTTCATCTTCGCCGTTCCGGCGTCGATTACCGTGGTTATGCCGTCGATGGTAATGCTGGTCTCGGCGATATTGGTGGCGACGACCACCTTGGTCTTGCCTGCGGGAGCCGGCGGAAAGACCCGGTCCTGCTCCTCCTTGCTTAAGCGCCCGTAGAGGGGCAGTAGGTGCAGCTTCTTGGAAAAGGGCATGTAGGCAAGCTGTCCAAGACAGTCCTTGATCGATTGCTCCCCCGGCAAGAAGATGAGGTAGTCGCCCTCTCGGTGTTCCTCGAGGCCCCGGCCGACGATGTCGGCGATCTTGTACATGAGCTCGTCGTAGTTCCCGGTCAGAGCCGGTGGATCGTAGATAACCTGGACCGGATACATCGACGCGTCCACCCGGACGACGGGACAGTTGTCGAAGTACTGGGAGAAGACCTCGGCGTTGATGGTCGCCGAGGAGACCACCACGCGAAAATCCGGCCGAAGCTCGATGACCCGCTTAAGAAGGCCTAGGACGAAGTCGATGTTGAGGCTTCTCTCGTGAGCCTCGTCGACGACGATGGTCGAGTAGGCCGAGAGGGCATAGTCCGCCTTGATCTCCTGGAGCAGTATGCCGTCGGTCATGATCTTAATGCGTGTCTTGGCGGTCGTGTGGTCCTCGAAGCGCATCTTGTAGCCGACGTATTCCCCCAAGGGTGTCTCGAGCTGTTTCGCGACGAAGGACGAAACCGACACCGCAGCGATTCTCCGGGGTTGGGTAACGCCGATCACTCCCCGGGCTCCGTACCCGGCCTCGTCGAGAATAATCGGCAACTGGGTGGTCTTTCCGGAGCCGGTAGGACTCTCGACGACGACAACCCGATGGGATTCGAGAGCCGAGAGAATGCGCTCGCGTTGGGCGTAGACCGGGAGCTGCCTCTGGCGCTCCCGGAGGCTTCCGGCGCCGCCGGGGTGGCTGTTGCTGCGTGGAAGCGTCATTCGGCGGCCGTCCGGTTTGCTACCTCCGTGACTGCCTCCTCGATGGTAATGTCCTCGACGTTTCTTCTCTCGGAAAAGATTCGAAGGTGGACCCGTCCGGCGGCGGCCGCCTCCTTGTCGCAGAGAATTCCGTACGGCACGCCCTTGGAATCGGCGTAGCCGTACTGCTGGGGAAGCTTCTTCGCCTCCGGGTATACTTCGGCACCGAGCCCCAAGCTTCGGACCACTTCCGCGAGGGCGTGATAGTGGGGAATAAGGCTCTCATCGAGACAGAGAACCAGAATCTCCGGGGCGGCCCCCTCGAGACCCGAGACCCCGAGCTCCTCAAGAGCCGCCAGAAGACGGTCGAGGCCAATCGAAGAGCCGACGCCCGGGAGGTGCTCCTTGGTGTAAAGCCCCGCTAAATCGTTGTACCGTCCGCCGGAGCAGACCGATCCGATCCCCGGAAGCTTATCCAAGAAGGTCTCGAAGACGACGCCGGTGTAGTAGTCGAGACCCCGGGTGATCGCCGGGTCCAGCTCCAATCGATCCTCGATGCCCACCTTTTCCGCCGCCGCGTAAATCTCCCCAAGGCGCAAGAGCGCCGGCTCGCCGGGCCCGAGATGTTCCTTCAGCGCGATAAAGGTCTCCTGCCAGCTTCCGGTGCTCCGACAAAAGGCCAAGAGCGACTCTGCCGATTTCTCGTCGGTCAGCTCGGCAAGCGCGCCCTTGGTTGTCTCCTCGCCGACCTTGGGGAGCTTGTCGAGAGTCCGTAACACGTCGGCTTCCTCTCCGGAGTGGTCGAGTTTGGCGAGAAAGGCCCGGAGCAGCCCCCGATGAGAGACGTGTACGGTGAAAGCCGGTATCGAAAGCGCTTCGAGGGAGCGTACCATCAGCAAGATGATCTCGAAATCGGCGCTCGCGTTATCGACGCCGACGACGTCGAAGTCGCATTGGACGAATTCCCGGTACCGGCCGCGCTGCGTGTTCTCCCCACGGAAGACTTTGTCGATATGATACCGGCGGAACGGCAGATAGAGCTCCGGACGATGCTGCGCCATAAAGCGCGCGAAGGGCACCGTAAGGTCGAACCGCATCGCGACGTCCCGGCCCCCGTGGTCTTCGAAGCGGTATACCTGTTTGTCGGTGTCCCCCCCGCCCTTGCCGAGGAGCACCTCGGTGTACTCGAGAATCGGGGTGTCGATGGGAACGAAACCGTGACGGGAAAACAGCTCTTCCAAGAGGGCCCTGACGCGCTTTCGGCTGCTCTCCTGGTCCGGGAGGGAGTCTCGAAAGCCTTTGAGCACTCGAGGTTCGATGGTTCCGGACATATGCTATTGCTCCTTTGCTGCGGTGCGTTGGGAAAGAATTTCGACGGCCTTTTGCCATTTGTAGGCGGAAACCTTCCGGTTTGCCGGGAAGAAAACGTACAGCTGTCCCCCATAATACAGCTCTAGATGCCGGGTCAGCTGCACGTTGAGACCCCGAATCTCCGACAGAGGGATCTCGAAGGGTTCCGCCCCCGGCCCGCCGGAGGCCCCCGGCGCTCCGGACGCCCTTGGTCCGGCATCGGCCCCGGCAGTAGTGGTAAAGGCAAGCCGGTCCGGAAGAAGCCGGAGGGTTCCCCGGCCGAGGCGCGTCAGGCGGCTGCTTCGGTAGCCCCGGGAGGCATCGACATCGAAATCCTCGAGAATCGGCGCTCCATCGGTCAGGTAGGCATCGGCGAGCTCATCGATCAAATTTGGGAGCTCCCTCAATTGCCAGAGGTGCCAATCCCGGATAGTCGAGAAGACCGGCTCTTCCTTCGACGTGAAAAATCCGGTTTCGGTGTACTCGACGGCGTAGCCACAGCGTCGGCAGCGGTAGTAGGAATCCCGGGACCCTAGGGTACCGATACCCCGGCAACCGGGGCAGACAAAGAGCGCGTGCTCTAAGTCTTCCGCAATCCGCCGGCCCTGGAAGGGGATCATCCGGGACGACTGGTACGCGTAGTCGTCGTGGGCCAGCGCCTCGGTTAGCCGCTCGTATATCTGATCCACTGAGAAGCTCCGGGCCTCTTCGGCGGTCAGCGCCAACTCGAAGCGAACCGTCAGCTCGCCCCGGCGCGGCTTGTAGGACCACCGGGGGTGGGAAAAGTAGCCTCCGAGGAAGATCGGCGTTACCACCGGCGCCTTCATCAAGCGAACGAGCTTTGCGGTCGAGTAGAGGAGCGGTAAGGTGATGCCGTCCCAGGTGCGCTGCCCCTCGGCAAATACCCCGACGACTCCTCCGGATTCCCGGACGGAGAGGATGTACCGGATCGCCTCGAAGTCGGTCACCGCCTTCGCCTTCGGAATGGCTCCGACCATCCCGAGGAGGCGCCGGAGAATCCGAGACCGGAAATTGGCGTCCGCGGCGACCCAGTGGATGGCCTGGGGAACGAAGATGCTGACCATAAAGGGGTCCCAATAGCCGACGTGATTCGGAAGCACCAGGTAGGGAGGGCGCAATCGGGCAACCAACCCATGGTTCTCCGCCTTCATATTGAAACGAAGCTTGAGATAGACGCCGAAGAACAGGCGGAGAAGTCGTATGAAGAGTGAGTAGGCGCGAATTCCGCGTTTAGCTGCCATGAACGGTGGCCTATGATGGTACCGAGGAAATGTTGACTACTTCAAGTAATAGGGTTACAACTAGCGCATTTCTCGCCGCAGCACCGGGAGGGCACAGTGAACTTTTCCTGGCATGTATTCATCGACCTCGGGCTTATCTCATCGGGATTGATCTTAGCGACTCTTATCCGTGCGAAGGTGCGCTTCTTCCAGAAGTACCTCATTCCGAATGCGCTGACGGCGGGTTTCCTGCTCCTTCCTCTCTATAACTTCGTTCTGCCACATATTGGCATCGATTCGATGGGTCTCGGAGAGTTGGCGTATCATCTCTTGAGCATCTCATTCGTGGCGATGGCCCTTCGTCAGACGCCTCCGGCGCAGGAAAAGAAGGGACAGGGCTACTTTCCGACCAGCGTCGCCATAATTTCTCAGTTCGCCGTTCAGATTATTATCGGTCTCGTCGGTACCTTCATTCTAATTCGTACCGTTATGCCGGATCTCTACCAACCCTTCGGGTATTTGCTGCCCCTCGGATTCGCCCAGGGTCCGGGCCAAGCCTTCGCTATCGGGCAGAGCTGGGAAGCCTCCGGGATTGTCGGGGCCGGAAGCGTCGGGCTAACCTTTGCGGCCCTAGGGTTCGTGGTTTCCTGTTTCGGAGGTGTGTTCCTCATCAACTACGGTATCCGCCGCCATTGGATCGGAAAGCAGTTCCGCGAGGCGCTCCAGAATCAGGGAATCAAGACCGGGGTCTATCCCCCGGATGGACCGAAGAAGCTCGGTTCTACGCTGACCACGGAGACCGAGGCCATCGATTCGATGACCTTCAACAGCTCCATCGTGCTGGTTTCCTACTTCCTAGCCTACCTCTTCTTGCGGTTTCTCACCTACACGCTTTCCATGCTCGGGCCCCTCGGGGCGGAGTTCGCGACCAATCTCTGGGGGGTAAGCTTTATCTTCGCCGCCCTTTCGGGGCTTCTGGTAAAGCAGGTTCTCAAGGCGCTCAAGGTCCACTACGTTTTGGACAACAATACCCTCAACCGCATCTCCGGGCTGTCGGTCGACGTAATGGTAACCAGCGCTATCGCGGCGATTTCCCTCGTGGTCGTCACCCAATACTTGCTGCCCATTCTGCTGCTCTCAGTGGCCGCCACCGTCATGCTCTTTCTGATCGTTCCCTGGTTCTGTTCCCGCCTTTTCGCAGACCATCAGTTCCACAGGATGATGCTGATCTTCGGGGTCTCCTCCGGAACCCTCTCGACCGGTTTGGCGCTCCTCCGGGTTATCGACCCGGAGTTCGAGACGCCGGTGGCCCGGGATTACACCTACGCCTCGGGGATCACCTTTCTCCTGGTAATACCCCTCATCCTCTCGATAAGCTTTCCTCTGCGTACCTACGTTACCGGAAACATGGTCTATTTCTGGGTCGCCTTGGGTATTAGCGTCGTATACCTTATCTTTGCGTTTGTGAGTTATCTCTTGATCGCGAAAAAGCGGGCCTTCGCGAAAGCGTCGGAGGTCTGGCTCCATACCGAATAGGGATTTCGGCATCTTATGGTAGAGCCCCGCGGAACACAGCTCGTGAACCCCTACGCCACCCGGGAAGGTTACGAGGGCTACAACTGTTTCGGGTGTGCACCGGGGAATCAGTTCGGATTGCGGATGCAATTCTACTCCGACGGGCGTTCTGTGTGGAGTACCTGGGAGCCCGAAGGGCGCTTCCAAGGCTTTCACGGCATTCTGCACGGGGGCATCCAAGCCACGCTGATGGACGAAGTTGCGAGTTGGGTCGTCTCCGTCGTTCTGGGCACTTCCGGCTTTACCAAAACCATGCAGGTGGACTACCTCGAAAACGTACTTGTCGACGGCCCCCGGCTGGTCATACGGGGGGAGGTCGGGGTGGAATCTAAGAAGGAGGCGACCCTCGACGTCGAGCTCTACCAGGGCGAGAGTCTCAAGGCCCGGGCCGTTTGCTGCTACGCAATCTTCTCCGAGGCTGTCGCTCGAAAGAAGCTCCACTACCCGGGGCGTGACGCGTTCTTTCCTTAGGTAGCCGTGCCGGACCTATACTCCCGTATCTACGACGCCGCGATGATTCCTCTCGAGGCTCTCCACCTCGGCGAGTTGCGCCGGTGGCTACTCCCCCAGGCATCCGGCACGGTCCTGGAAGTGGGGGCCGGAACCGGTGCGGCCCTGGCGTACTACGATTATCAGCGCGTTCACACCCTTACCCTCATCGATCAGGAGATCCGTCCCCTTCTGGATCGCCGGGCGGCCGAGCTATCGACTCCGGCGGATGTCCGGGAATTGTCGGTGGAATCGCTGCCCTTCGAAGATGAACGGTTCGACACGACCGTGTCGAACCTTGTCTTCTGCAGCGTCGAGAATCCGCTTCAGGGTCTCCAAGAGCTCTTCCGGGTATTGAAGCCCGGGGGACGCCATCTGTTTATGGAACACGTGCGTCCCGGAGATCGGTTGCGGGGGCACCTTTTCGATTCGCTGACTCCCGCCTGGCGTCGGATAGCCGGGGGATGCCACCTGAACCGGGATACGGTAGGCACCATCCGAGCCGCCGGACTCTCCATCCGGGCTCTCCGGGATGCCGCCGGGGGGGTCTTCGTCGCCGGGATCGCCGAGAAGGATTAGGTCCCGCCGGCACTGCTCCGGGAGAGGAGCACTACGCCGGCGACGACGACGGTCAACCCGAGCCACTGCAGAGGCCCGAGTGTCTCTCCGTAGACGATGACCCCGCCGACAACCGGCGCCGCCATAAAGGCGACCGAGAAGGCCGGGACGGTGTGGATTGCCGCCGCCCGCTTGTAGGCAAACTGGATAATCACGAAGGACGCGATCGAGAGAAAGACCCAGAGGACCGTCAGGGGAGAGCTAATCGCTTCGACTACGTTTTGGGCAGCCGACGTCGGAGAGGCTCCGGTTTCTATCGCCGCCGCCTTCTGCACGACCGTCGAGCTTCCCCCGACAACACCCGCCCACGCCGCGAGAAGAAAGCCCCGTACCCGTTTGTTAGCCGTTAGAAAGACGCTTCCTCCGAGGGCACCGATCACCCCGAGGAGGATCCAAAGCCGCAGAAATGGGACGTCTTCCGGGACCGCCTCGGTCGACCGTAGACCCAGAATTACGGACCCGGCGACAATAGTGCCGATACCCGCCACGTCGAGTCGTCCTAAAGGCTCCTTTAGGACAACCGCCGAAAAAATGGTAAGGCTTACGAGACCGGAGCCGGCCATAGCGCCGACCACCGATACCTGTCCCACCGACAACGCCCCCAGAACGACCAGCACCGAGACGGAAGTAGAGAGGGTGCCGACCGACCAGATGGTCCACCCGAGGGCCCGCCGTGAGGAGGCTAGGTCGAGTCCCGCCTTTTGCACCCCCTGACCCACGTTGAGTAGGCTGTAGCCGACAAATGCCAGGAGGGCGCCTACCATCGGTGACCCCCGGTCCGGTGGACGATCGACTCGTCGGCCAGTACTTTGAAAAAGATGAGTAACCCGGAAATCAGCGTCATCGTTCCAACATACAACGAAGCAGAGTATCTGCCCAAGCTTCTCGACTGCCTAAAGGCCCAAACACTCCGGAGTTTCGAGATTATTGTGGCAGATAACGCTTCCGACGATGGAACCCGGGAGATCGCGACCTCCTACGGCGCCCGGCTTGCACCGGGGGGCCTCCCTCCGGAGGGGCGGAACCGGGGGGCCGCCGAGGCGAAGGGAGATTACTTCTTTTTCTTTGACGCCGACGTCAAGTTCTCGAAGCACTTCCTCAAACAGGCTCTCGGAGAGATGAAGAAGCGCAACGCCGAGCTAGCCACCTGCGAAACCGTACCCCTCTCGAATCTCCACCTCGACCGGTTTATGCACTCCTTTGCCAACTTCTTCGTAAAGCTGAACCTCGAACGCGATCCACACGCACCAGGTTTCTGCATTATGGTCTCCCGCCGCGTCTTCGAGGCGGTCGGCGGGTTCGACGAGAGCCTAAAACTCGCCGAGGATCACGATTTTGTAAAGCGAGCCGCAGAGCACGTGCCTCTCGTCTTTCTAGAGAAGGTTCGGGTAACCGTGAGCGTCCGCCGCTACCGGAAAGAGGGGCGTCTGGACTATATGCGCAAGGTTGTCCAAATAGCCCGCCACCGCGCCCGGCACGGCGAGGTTACCGACGATACCTTCGACTACGCATTTGGAGACTTCGACACCGTCGACGAGACAAGGCTGCGAAAGCTGGAGAAGCAGATCAATAAGCTCGATAAGGCGATCATGAAATTTAGAAAGCGGAACCTGCGCCCCCTGGCGAATAACGAAGAGCCGGAGGTCGTTACGCAGTTCAAGGACCAAATCGACAAGCTTTTTGCGAATGTGTCGTCCCTTTTCAAGAGCTCTTAGATCGGGAAATTGTTGGTCCGGCAGAGGCGAGTGTACCAGACGGCGCTCCGCTTCGGAATTCGCCGGAGAGTCGGGTAGTCGACGTAGTAGAGGCCGAATCGCTTCGATTTGCCGAAAGCCCACTCGAAGTTGTCCATCAAGCTCCAGATAAAATAACCCCGAACATCGACCCCGTGGTCCATCGCCCGTTTAAGTGCTATAAGGTAGTGCTCGAGGTACTCGACTCGGTCCGCATCCTCGACCATGTTGTCGTCGTAGCGATCCTGATAGGCCGCCCCGTTCTCGGTTACGACGATTTCCGGGTTGTGGTACTCGTCACGAATCCAAGTCAGGATGTCATAGAACCCCTGGGGATACACCTCCCAGTCGAGGTCGGTAAAGAGAACGTTTTCGTAGACCGGGCGCATCAGACGGATCCCGATAAAGGGCAAGAACGTCCGCCGGGCTATGTAGCGGGAATAGTGGTTTACCCCGACAAAGTCGAAGGGTGTCGACATCAGGTCCAAATCGCCGGGCCGGATCCTACGGTTGATTAAGCCGATAAGAGCCTGGAGCTCCTTCGGGTAGTGGCCGAGGAGAATCGGGTCCATACAGAGCCGGTTTAGTGCCGCGCTCACCCGGGTCGCTACTCTGACATCCTTCCGTCGTAACGGGTAGACCGGGGAAAAGGCATTCGCTATCCCGACCCGGGCGTCCGGAAGCATCTCTTTTATGGCCGCGACCCCTCGTCCGTGGGCCAAGAGCAAATGATGGAGTGCCCCGAGTGCCGCGACGACGTTCCGGCGGCCCGGGGCGTGGCTTCCTGCGAGATACCCGGCGCCGACCACCGAAAGCGGCTCGTTTATGGTAATCCAGTTGGAAACCCGGTCGCCGAGGCGTCTCACCATTACCCGGGCAAACGCTACGAAGTCCCGGACGATCCGGCGATTTACCCACCCGCCTTCCGCCTCGAGGCTTTCGGGGAGATCCCAGTGGTAGAGGGTGACCATGGGGTCCACGCCCCGGTCCAGGAGCCCGTCGACGAGGCGGTCGTAGAAATCCAGTCCTTGAGGATTCACCCGGCCCCGCCCCTCGGGAAGCACCCGGGGCCAACTTATGGAAAAGCGATAGGACCCGCATCCGATTCCCTTGACGAGATCGAGGTCCTCCTGCCAGCGGTGGTAGTGGTCGCAGGCCACATTCCCGTTGCTTCCGTCCCGGATTGCCCCGGGGCGCCGCGTGAATCGGTCCCAAATCGAGACCCCTTTCCCGTCGTCTTGCCAGGCGCCCTCGATCTGATACGCAGAAGTACTGACCCCCCAGAGGAAGCCGTCGGGAAAGGAGATGGTAGCCATGAGTCGAAGCTACGGTGAGAAAAGTTCCGGGTCAAGCTCGGAAGTAATTGAAATAATGGAGTTTATGGTCTATATTCCTAGATATCCGATGAGTGAGACAGAAACCCTCAAAAGACCCGTCGATTTTCAGTGGATCGTCGACCGGGCGCCTATCTCAGTAATAATTACGGACCTCGACGGTGCCATCGAGTACGTAAACCGCCACGTTCTCGAGCTGAGCGGCTACACCCGGGAGGAGCTGATCGGGAAGAATCCGAGAATCCTCAAGTCCGGGGAACACGACGCGGCCTTCTACCGGAATCTCTGGAATACGGTTCTCAAAGGCCGTACGTGGCAGGGTATTCTCCATAATCGGGGCAAAAGCGGGAGTCGTTTCTCCGAGCGGGCCCACATCGCACCGTTCCGGGAGGCCGACGGAACCATGACCCGACTCGTGGCGATCAAAGAGGACCTGACCGAGAGCCTGGCAGCCCGGGTGCGCCTCGAGGAGCAGGGGGGCCGGTTGGCCGAGGCACTCGAGCGGGCGGATCAGGCGAGCCGCGCCAAGAGCGAGTTTTTGGGCAACATGAGCCACGAGCTGCGGACTCCGCTGACGGGAATCGCCGGTCTGGTCGACATTCTGATCGAAGAGGCCGGGGACTCCCGTCGGCTCGGACACCTGAAGCTCCTGCGGGAAACATCGGACCGGCTAATCCGCATCGTCAACGACATGCTCGATTATTCCTCATTGGCCGCGAGCGCTCCGGAGGTGGTCGAATCGGAAATCGATATCGACAGCTTTCTCCGGAAGACTCTCGCACGGTTCGCCGGTTCGGCGGACTCCCGGGGGCTGGAGCTGTCCCTCCGGGTTGGGCGGGATGTGCCCCCCCGGCTCCGTATCGACGTCGAAAAGCTCAAGCAGATTCTCGATCGGCTCCTCGACAACGCCGTCAAGTTTACGTCCGTCGGAGGAATTACCCTTTCGGTCGAGACCTCGGCGCCGGAGAGCGTCTACTCCCTCGAGTTCTCGGTGGCAGATACGGGAATCGGGGTGCCCGCCGCGGATCGGGAGCGGATATTCGAGCCCTTCAGCCGTTTCGGTAGCCCCTCCGACCGGGGAGAGGGGGGCACCGGTCTCGGCTTGGCCCTCGCCAAGAGGCTCGTCCGGCTCCTTGGCGGGACGCTATGGGTGGAGGATAATCCGGCCGGCGGGGCCACGTTCCGCTGCACCGTCGAAGCATCGCGGCCCAGTTTCGACGAAACGCCTAAGAACGTCCTCCTTGTGGAGGATAACCGGATCAACCGGCTGGTGCTCCGGCACATTCTCGAGCAGGGAGGCATCACGGTCGTCAGCGCGGACAGCGGAAACGACGCATTGCAGATGATGAAGAAAGAGCTCTTCGACGCGGTGCTCCTGGACGTCGAGATGCCGGACCTCGGAGGCCGCGAGGTGGTCGACGCAATCCGGGGTTTCGAAGGGCGGACCGGGCGGCCGCGGCAGCGAATCGTCGTGCTTACGGCGCACCCCGCCGGCGTCGGGAACGACCGGGCCGTGGACTCCGGTATCGACGGCGTCGTGACCAAACCGGTCAGGTCGGAGGAGTTGTTGGCTTCGATTCGGATTGCGCTGCGTCCCCGGTCTGCCGGCCCGGTCTCCTAGCTTTTTTGGCCGGGGTCCGAAAGATGGTATTGTAGATTCTGTCTCGCACCTGTTCCCGGATGGAGATGAACTTGGTGTGGGCGATTTGCCCCTTGTCCGAGAGCCTGAGAACCTCCGCGAAGACCCGGAGCGGCTGACCGTCCCCCGAGGTAAACTCCAATTCGAGGATATCGCCGACGTGAAAGGCGTTCGTCTCGTTCAGCAGGCTCGCCCCGCCGCCTCCGAGGTCCACGAAGGTCGTCTTGAGCGGTTTGAAGTTTCCCTGGACCGGCTTTACCGTCACCGGTTCCTGGTAGTTGCGCCGGAAAAAGAGGCGTTGTTGCTTGTGGCTCAACTCCTCCGAGTGACGCAGCCAGACCATTCTATCCTCTCGCTTCTGCACCAGGGTCGAGATTCGGAATATGCCCGCGGCATTCTGATAAAAGACCTCGATGCTCCGCCCCGGGGTAATGGAAGGGGCCTTCGAGATAACCTCCACGCGAAAGCTATGGGGGGCGTGAGCCAAGACCCTTCCGCGGATGGGAGCGTCCTGCTTCGACGGCCGCAAATAGACGGTGGTGCCTTCCGGAATGCTCGCCGTTGAGGAGACCCGGCTGTTGGGGTTCTTTCGGAAGCCGAGACGGACACGGAGCGCGCTGATGGTGTCCGGTGGCACCGAGCCGTCGGCGATGGCCTGCCCCGCGGTCCGATTGAAGAGCCCCTCGTTTTCGAGAAGCAGGTACTTCTCCTGCGGTTCGTCGAGGTAGGCCGCCATTCTTTCCAGGGCGTCCTGCCAGGAGGGAGTCAATTCCAGGGAGGCGACCTGATCAGTGTAGATCTCCCGCGCCCGGCGAAGCCGTTCGTTCCGATACTTCTTGTTTTCCCGGACGACGTAGTAGACGAGGAGCCCGATGCCTCCGAGGACGATCAGAAGCAGAAGTGTGGCCTCGAGGGGGCTGCTCCGGTACGCCGCAGCCACGTCGCTGATAAAATCTTTTGCTGCCTCGCTATACACTTCTCCAAGTATAGACGCAGTTGGTACCCTCGGGCCACCGTGGACTGGAAGTGCTCCGCATAGCTGCGCTACAGTAGATTTATGCTTCTTGCAGTCGATATCGGAAATACCAACATCGTCCTAGGGCTTTTCGCCGACCAAGCGTTGGAGGCGCATTTCCGGATCCGGACGGATTCGGACAAGATGCCCGACGAATACCTGTTGACCCTGAAAGGGCTCTTCGACGCCCGGGGCATCGCCGCCGCCGGGATTACCCGGGTCGTCGTTTCGAGCGTCGTTCCCTCCCTCACCGAGACGCTCGTGGAGGCGATTCGCTTTCTCTCGGAAGCGCCGCTTTTGACGGTCACTCCCTTTATCAAGCTGAACGTCCGGTTGGAGACACCGAATCCTGAGGAGGTCGGGTCCGACCTTATCGCCAACGCCGTGGCGGCCTACGACCGTTACGGCGGCGCCTGCATCACCGTCGACTTTGGTACCGCCCTCACCTTTGCTGCGGTCGACGACTTTGGCGTCTTTCGAGGGGCCGCAATCGCCCCGGGCCTCAAGACGGCCTCCCGTGCTCTCTCACTTCACACCGCCCAACTGCCGGATGTCGAGCTGGTTCTGCCGGAGTCTGCCATCGGGGAGAATACGGTCCACGCGCTCCAGTCCGGCATCGTCATCGGGTACACCGGGCTGGTTGACCGGATCCTTCAGAAGATGAAAGCGGAGCTCACCGGAGAGGTCGCCGTGGTCGCGACCGGTGGTCTCTCAGGGGCTTTCGCTAAGGAAATTCTGGAGATCGACGCGATCGACCCCTGGCTGACCTTGGAAGGGCTTCGCATAATCGGCCGTCTGAACCCCTGAATTGAAGCAGTATGTGGAATGGATGGTTCGGCACACTCGGCATCGCCCGTTTCCTGCACCGGCGCCTCCGGCGGGCATCTGCCGGACCCGGGTGTGCTGGGACTAACGGCGCCGCTTTCTAAACCGGAGCGCCGCCAGTAGAAGGATCGACACGCCGAAGACCAGCATGGCAAGGCCTTCCACCCAAAGAGTCCCGATACCGGACCCTTTGAGAAATATTCCCCGGATGACCACGAAGTAGTAACGAAGCGGCAGAAGGTAGGAGACCCATTGGATGATCCGGGGCATGCTGTCGATGGGAAAGGCGAAACCGGAGAGAAAGAACATCGGCACCATCACGAAAAAGACCGAGGTCAACATCGCCTGTTGCTGATTCTCACTGACCGTAGATATTAAAAGCCCGAGGCCCAGTGTGGTCGCGAGGAATAGTGTGGACATCCCGAAGAGGAGCGCCACGCTACCGGTTAAGGGCACCTGGAAGAAAAACCGAGCCACCGTCACCACCAGCGCCACGTCGACGAACCCGATGATCACGAAGGGCATGAGCTTCCCGATGATCAGCTGCCCCGAGCGGATCGGTGTAACGTTGAGCTGCTCGAGGGTTCCGAGCTCCTTCTCCTTGACGATGGCGAGAGAGCTCAAGATCATGGTGATCACCATCAGCAGCAAGGCCAGGATGCCGGGGACCATGTAGTTCCGGCTCTCGAGCTCCGGGTTATACCAGATCCGGGGCTCCAGGCGGATCGCCGTCCGCTTGGCAGCTCCGCCGCGGGATTCACCGGGGGCGGCGTCTCCTTCGGCGGCGAAATCCGCCACCAGGGCCCGGGCGTAGTTTACCGCGGCGATGCCCTCGGTACTGTTGGTTCCGTCGACGAGGAGTTGTACCGCCGGGCCACCATTGCTACCCCCGGCGGCCCGGGGTCCCGTGCTTCCGCCGAGAGCTCTACCGAAGCCCCGGGGAATCGAGAGAACGGCCGTCGCCCGGCCCTGCATCAGAAGCGCCTCCGTCTGCTTAATACTCCCCGGGGCGCCGTTGGTGCTCTCGATGGGAACAAAGAGGTCTCCGGCAAAGAACGACTCCGCCAGGGCTCGACTCGCGGCGCTCCGGTCTGCGTCGTAGACGGCGGTGGGAATCTCTTCGACGTTCAGGTTCGCGGCATAGCCTAAGAGCACCAGCTGGAGTGCCGGCGCGAGCAAGACGATCGGGAGCATCTTTCGATCCCTTCGAAGCTGCAGAAACTCCTTCTTGACCAAGTAGGGTAGGACCTTCATCGGTCGAAGCTCCCTTTGCGAATGCGGTAGCTCCCGGCGCCGACCATCACCAGGGAGAAGAGAAGCAAAAGAACGATGTCCCGCCATATCACCTCTAAACCGGCGCCCTTGAGCACGATGGCCCGAAGCGCCGAGAGATAGTGCCGGGCAGGAACCAGGTAGGTGACCGCCTGAATGGCGACCGGCATGTTGCGAATCGGAAAGACGAATCCGGAGAGAATAAACGACGGGAGAAAGGTAGAGAGAATCGCGATCAGAAAGGCAACTTGTTGGGTCTCCGCAAGGGTCGAGATAAAGACGCCGAACCCCAAACAGGCGAAGAGAAACAGGAGCGTGACGCCGAGGAGGAGGAGGTAGCTTCCCGCAATAACGATATCAAAGAATAGATAGCTCGAGACAAAGATGGAGACGGCGATGACGAAGGAGACAACAAGATAGGGCAGCGTCTTTCCAAGGATCAGCTCCGACGGAGAGAGGGGGGACACCGCGAGCTGTTCCATGGATCCGTGCTCCTTTTCCCGCACCACCGAGAGGGCGGTGGAAATGACCGCCGTTACGATAAGGATAAACGCGACGAGGCCGGGAATCAGGAACTGGTTGCTCTCGAGCTCCGGGTTAAACCATATCCGGGGACGGAAGTCGATGCGCCGGAGAGTTCCGTCCCCGTCCATCTTGGACGGAACCTCGGCGATAATCGACCGGAGGTACCCCAAAACCGTGTTGCCGGTTGTCCCGTCGCTGCCGTCGATCAGAATCTGCACCGACGCCGCCGATCCTTCCGCAAGAGCCTCGCCGTATCCCCGGGGAATCACGACCGCCGCCTGCGCCTTTCCCTCCCGGTAGAGCCGGTTGAGGGAATTGGGGCTCGCCGGGCGGAAGCGTACGTCGACGTAGCGGCTCCGGCTCAACACTTCGACCGTTTTTCGGCTCTCCGGGGAGTGGTCGTAGTCCACGACGGCTATCGACGCGTTTTCGACATCCAGGCTGATCGCGTAGCCGAACATCACCAGGAGAAAAGCAGGGAGGACCAGGAGCAC
>JBKHCS010000002.1:0-111923 GCA_046541715.1 Spirochaetaceae bacterium | reverse complement strand
CATCTTATTACTGCGTTAGGATTCACCGTGATTCAATCAACAGGGTTGTTGATACCCCAGGACTTGTCGCCACTACCGGGGTGCCGTACACTCGAGTCGAAGGGAGAACTATGGGAATACGCGGCGAACTCTTTTCGACCCGGGCAAACACCGCCGGGGAACGGAGAACATATTTCTTTAACGTTAAAGAAAACAGAACCGGCGATCTCTTCTTAACGCTCGTCGAAAGCAAGAAACACGGAGAGAGCGATTTTCAACGACACCAGGTCGTCGTGTTTCAAGAGGATCTAGACGAGTTCATGGACGCGATGAATAAAGCCGTGCGTTTTATGCGGAGGGCCCCATCCGAAAGCTCCGACGGTGGATCGGGGAGATCCCGTTCAGATCGATCAGACGACGGTGAGCGGCAGTAGGATATCCCTTGTGGGAGCAGAACTCGTACCGGGGATCCAATCGGCCGTAGGAGCACATCCAGCGGTCCCTCGCGACCTTCGCCAGAATGGCGGCAGCCTGGATTTCCGGCACGCTCCGATCTCCCCCGACCACCGCAGTGCAGGAGACCGGAAGCGACGGGGTAAACCGGCCGTCCACCTGGACGCTCACGTCCTCCAGACATCTCCCGGAACCCGAGGTTTTGCCCCGGAACCCGAGGGAGAGAGCCCAGAAGGCTCGGCGCATAGCGAGAAGGGAGGCCCAATGGATGTTTAGCCGGTCGATTTCCCAGGGCCAGGCCCATCCGAGGCCCCAGACCTCCGCGGAGGCTCGAATTTCTCGGGAGAGCTCTTCCCGTGTCAGGGCAGAGAGGTCTTTTGAATCTCTGAGTATGTTCCGATCCAGAAGCCTTCTCGCCTCTTCTCCATCACCGAAAACAACCGCCCCGGCGGCCACGGGACCGGCTAGGGGACCGCGCCCCGCTTCGTCGATACCACAGATCACCACGATAAGGCGAGGATAGCTCCATATGTTCGGTCAGTTCAATGATTCCTTCAAACCGATTATGGATGGCGTCGGCGTTTGTGCCGAAAACTACGCTCGGTGGCTGGCACGAAACCACGGCGGCGCAGCGGTCATTGCACCCTCGGCGCCGGGGTACGAGGACAGCGACGAGTTCCCCGTGCTTCGCTACCCCTCGGTTCCCTTTCCCCGGATTACGCCGTACCGCATCGGCGTTCCTGCCCTTGGTTTTACATTCCGATCGAACCTTCGATCCCTTCCCTTGGCCCTTGTGCACGCGCACTCGCCGTTTATCGCCGGTAGGGTTGCCCTCAGGGTTGCCCGCGACCGGGGAATTCCCCTGGTGGCGACGTTTCACACCAAGTATCGGGAAGACTTCTTGATGGTCATTCCGTCAAAGAAGCTGGCCGACCTGATGCTTCGCAAGATAGTCCACTTCTATCGCCAGGCATCGGAAGTGTGGGCCCCGAACAAAAAGACCGCGACTACCCTGAAGGAGTACGGCTACGAAGGCCAGGTAATTGTCATGCCGAACGGGACCGACCTGGAAATCCCCAGCGACAGGGAGCACGCGAGCTACCGGGAGGAAGGCTCCCGTCTGATTGGAAACCACGAGGCTCCCTTGCTTCTCTTCGTCGGCCAGCATCGGTGGGAAAAAAACGTCGGGTTGATTATAGACGCCGCGGCGAGGCTCAAGAGTGTTAACGCTAATTTCCGCCTCGCTTTCGTCGGCACCGGTTACGCCGAAGGGGAAATGAAGAAGCGAGTCGTGGCCGCGGGTCTCGGACCGGTTACGCACTTCGCCGGGTTGGTCCTCAACCGGGAAGTGCTAAAAGCCTACTACGCCCGGGGGGACCTGTTTCTCTTTCCCTCGCTCTACGATAACGCACCCCTCGTAATGCGGGAAGCCGCCGCGTTTCGATGCCCCGCCGTCCTGGCTCGGGGTTCTTCCGCCGCCGAGGAGTTTTCCGAAGGAAAGAACGTCTTTCTCACCGAACCCGAGCCCGATGCCATGGCTTCGGTTTTGAGCAGACTTCTTGACCAACCGGGGCACATCGAAGCGGTCGGCCGGGAAGCCCAGAAAAGTATCTATATCCCCTGGAAGGGTATCGTCGAAACCGTTGCCGAACGCTATCACAACCTGATAGAAGGAAGACCCGCTCGTTGACCCGGCGTCGTATAGACTGATAGAATTCGAAACGATCTAACCTTGGGAGGGGGAGTGCTACTCAAGAGCATCGAGCTACTCGGATTCAAATCCTTTGCGGACAAGAGCCGTATAGAATTCACCGACGGTGTCTCCGCCCTCCTCGGGCCCAACGGCTGCGGCAAGAGCAACGTCGTCGATGCGGTCAAATGGGTCCTCGGGGAACAGGCGACCAAGTCGCTCCGGGCGGACCGGATGGAAGACGTCATCTTCAACGGCACCGACAACCGCAAGCCCCTCAACGTCGCTGAAGTTACCATGACCCTCGGAAACGAAGAGGGTCTGTTTCCCCTCGACTTCTCGGAGATCAGCGTCAAGCGTCGCCTGTTTCGAAACGGCGAGAGCGAGTACCTGATAAACGGGACGCCGGTCCGGCTCCGGGAGCTGCGGGAGCTCTTCTACGACACCGGAGTTGGAAAGGGCGCGTATTCGATCATGGAGCAGGGAAGGATTGATCAGATTCTTTCGACCCGGCCGGAGGATCGCCGGGAGGTTTTCGAAGAGGCGGCGATGATCACCCGGTACCGGGCGAAGGGAAAAGAGGCCGAACGCAAGCTCTCCCGGACCGAAGAGAACGTCAGACAGGTCGAAAGCGTCCTCGGCGAAGTTCAGAAAAGCTACCGTCAACTCGAGGCGCAGTCGGCGAAGACGGAACGCTATCGGACCCTGAGGAGCTCGATTTTTGAAGTCGAGCGCGACTTGGCGCTCTTACGTCTCCGGACCTTTCTGTCGGATCGGGACAAGCGGACTTCTCAGCTCGAAGCCGAACGCCACGTACGGGACAAGATAAAGGCGAAGATCGATCAGTTAAACGAAGCCCTCGAATCGAGCCTCGACCGAGTAAACGAAATGGAATCCGGACTCCTTGAGGGGCAGAAGCGGCTCTATCAAGCAGAACTGGCCCGCAACACCGCGGCGAATCAGCTGCGAATGCTTCGGGAACGCCTGGGAGAGCTCATCGGTGCCCGGCAAAACGAGGAAAACCAGAAACGAAACGTCGCCGAGCGCCTTTCGGAAGCACGGAAAGAAGCAGAGGAGACTACCCGGCGCGTCGCGGAAGCCGAGGAGGACCTCGCCGAACTGACCGAGAACATAGACGAGTTTGCCGCCCGGATCGGTGCCACCGAGGAGCGTCTTAAGTCCAACCGGGGCCGGCAGAAGGAACACCGGAGCAATATCGACAACTGGCAGAAAGAGCTCGGGGGCTACCAGCGGGAGCTCCGGGACCTCGCCGAGGAAATCGTCTCCCAGTTGGATACCGGATTGAAGGAAAGCGGGTTTACCCCGGTTGCGGTGTCCGAATTGGAAAAGAGTATTTCCGACGCCCTCGGAATGCTCGACACCGAGGTTTCCGCGCAAATCGGAACTCTCGACCAAACCCTCGGCGGCCCGGGCACACCTTCCACCGACACTCTCCGGGAGCTTCTAAAAGCGTGCCGTACTAGCTTTCATACGACCCGGCGGCAGCACCAGGTCCTTCGCGAGGCCTTCGGGACCTACGCGCAGATGGTTCCCCGAACGCTGAGGGAGCTGGTATCCCCGGAAGGGGTCATGACCCGAAAAAGGAACATCGACGAGGCCGTCGAGAGTCTCAGCATCCGGATTCTAGCGGCCCGGGAGGCCGACGCCGCTCTCGCCCAGGAGAATGCCGACCTTACCGGTAAGATCGAAGAATACCGGGGTACTCTAGAAAAGCTCCGCATTACCAGAGCAGAATCCCAAGCCCGGCGGGAATCCCTTCACGGCTCCCTTCGGCGCCTCGATCAACAGCTCGCCGAATACCAGCGGAACCTCGAGGCCATAGAGAGCCGTCTTTCGGAGTTGAATGGCCGCCGCCTGACCCTCGAGAAGCAAATAGCCGAAGAGGAGAAGAAAGAACAGGCCTACGCCGGGGAAATGGAGACGATCCGTAAAGAAATCCACTCCCTCGAGGAGAACATAAGGTCCAGCAACAGCTCTCTCAGAGAAAAGGAAGAGTCCGTAAAGGGACTCATGGAGAACCTCGCGGGGGCCCAGAGCAAAGTCGAAAAGGTACAAATCCAGCTCGCGGAAACCTCAACCGAGATCCGCACCCTCTACGAGAACTTCGCCGATGTCCACTCCCACCACCTCGAGGAGTATGAGTCTCGCCTCTTCGAGATATCCGACGCCCCGGGGGACCTCCGGAACCGCCTCTCCCGGCTCAAGCAGGAGCAACGGGAGCTAGGAAACGTCAACCTTATGGCACCGGAAGAGTTTGCCGAGGTAAAGGAGCGCCACGATTTCCTTACCGCCCAATTGAAGGATCTCGAGAAGGCTCGGAGCGACCTCGATCGCGTTACTCAGGAGATTCAACGGGAATCGGCCCAACTCTTTCTCGAGACCTACGAGAAAATAAAGCGCAATTTCCACACGGTCTTTAGGCGTCTCTTCGGGGGAGGGCGGGCCGAGGTCCGGTTGACCGACCCCGACAATGTCCTCGAGTCCGGGGTCGAGATTCTCGTGCAGCCGCCCGGTAAGAAGCTCGAGAGTATTGCCCTCCTTTCCGGCGGCGAACGTTCCCTTACGGCCGTCGCCCTGCTTTTTGCTATCTACATGGTCCGGCCGTCTCCCTTTTGCCTTCTCGACGAAATAGACGCCGCTCTCGACGAAAGCAACGTGGGCCGGTTTGTTTCCCTCCTCCATGAGTTTGCGGTGCATAGCCAATTCGTCGTCGTCACGCATAACAAAAAGACCGTGGCGAGCGCTAACACGCTAGTGGGGGTGACGATGGAAGAACCGGGCGTCTCTAAGGTAATATCCGTTCGGGTGAACAAGCCGGATCCGGTGGAGGTATAGCATGCGCCTCGGGCGCAACGCCACGATTGCGACCTTGGTTCTCAGCACCGCCCTTATTACCGTTCTCGTAACGGTCTTGACCGCAGGCGGCGGTCGTGAGGCACCTCCGGAAGAGGTCGGCCTCTCGATACCCTCTGTTCCGGAAGGTCGTCTCCCGGCGCCGGAGCTTCTCCTACCGCGAGAGAACGAACGTCTTCTGTCACACCGGTTTCGGCCCTACCGGGAACCCCGGGGAGTCTGGTCCGAGAGCGACAAGGAGCGTTTCTGGACCGATCCGAGGACTGTTACCGAAGAATATCTGATGGTGGAGGGTAAGAAAGCGGTGGAATCGATGCTCGAGGCGATTCCGTGAGCAGCCGTCGTTCTCTGGCATGCTTCGGCACGGCGGCCCTGTTTCTGGCGGCTTTGTTCGTCCCGGCGTACCTCCCGGCTCAAAACGGGAGCACCTCCGGAGAGACATCCCCTTCCGCCGAGCCACCGCTTCCCTCGCGCGTCCCCGAACAGTCACCTCCCTCACCCGAAGTGCCCCTCCCGGACGCCTCGGGGCATCTCCGGCAAGGCCGAATCGAATGGACCGGAGAAATTGATCCCGACCTTTCGTGGATAGGCTCGCCCTGGGACTATCTCCCGCCGATCGACGAAGAGAGCACGACGGAGTCTTCCCCGGCGTCCCCGGAACCGGCACCTCCAACCACCGCACGTCAGACACCGACACCGTCCCGGGAGCCCCCTCCCGAGCCCGTCCCACCGGAGGAAGCTCCGTCGCCGACCGGCCCTTCGGCACCCGCGTCCCAGGAAGAAGCAGCGCCGGAAGATCCCGGTTCTCCCGGCCTCCCGGCTACCCGGGCTCCCTTGGGAGAGGTTACTGCCGTATCCCTTCCGGGAACCGGGTGGATCTATGTCGGGGCGGTTCCCCGAGACGCCGACATCGACCTTCTAGAGAGTCAAAGCGGTGCAGGGGAAACCCTGTTTCGCTTCCGTCCCGGGGATTCCGGGGAGATTCTCTTGAGCTTCCAGCGTCAGGACATGGTCACCGGCAGCTTCGAGGAGTCGACTCTTCTGCTATCGGTCTCGGAGCCCGGGGAAGGGGCACCGGAACGTGTCGCGGATTCGGCGTCTGCTATCGCCGCCTTAAACGATCGAGATCCGGAGGCCACGCCTCCGGTAGCACCCCCGGAGGAAAGGCCGCCCCTCGAGGTTACGACCGACGGCGACGGGGACTACCAGGAGGCCCGGAGTCTTCTATCGGACGGGCGCAGGCTGGAAGCCCTCCAAAGCTTCTTACGCCATTACGACGGCGCGGGCTCCCCTGAGCTCAATCAAGAGATAGCCTCCCTTGCGATTGATCTCGGCTACGACGAGGTTGCCTACCACTTCTGGGAACAGAACCTTCGCCTTCCGTCGGAAGCCGGGTCCGCCGCTCGGAAGGGCCTCGTCGAGCAACGGATAATCAGCGCACCGATTTCACAGCTCGAGGATTTTCTTCGTCTCTTAGAACTTCAGAACGAGATGCCGGAGCCCGCGCTCCTCTTCGCATGGGCCCGGGGCTACGACGCCGACGGAGACACCCCGGACATTCGCCGGGCAATTCTCCTCTACAACACAATTGTCGATTGGTATCCCGGTTCCGGGGAAGCTCCCGAGGCGGAGAGACGGCTTCGTTTTCTCCGGCGCCACTTTCTGGAAATTCGATAGCCGAAATGCGATAGCTTGACACCGGGTATACGGAAAGCTATAAGTACCATTACCTTTTCTATTTATGTTGGATCGTCTTTCTGAAAAGCTCGGCGACCTGTCGCGGAGCATCTCCGGAAAAAAGAGCATCTCCGAAAAGAACGTCCAGGACGCCGTAGAGGAGATAAAGCTCGCGCTCCTCGAGGCGGACGCCAACGTCCGCGTCGTTCGACGGTTTGTAAACGGAACCCTCCAGGACGCCCTCGGCGAAACGGTTATCAGGTCGGTAACACCGGGACAGCAGTTCATAAAGGTCGTCCACGACCGGCTTGTCGGCCTCCTCGGAGGAGATTTCGAAGGTCTCGACCTCAAGGGCCCCGACACGGTCAGTGTTGTCTTAATGATGGGCCTCCAAGGATCCGGTAAGACGACCACCGCGGCCAAGCTGGCGAAGCAGCTGACGAAGAAGGGGAGAAAGCCTTATCTTGTGGCGGCGGACCTCGTTCGTCCGGCAGCGATAGAGCAACTGCGGCTCCTCGCCGAACAGGCGGGAGTACCGGTCTACGCCGATACCGGGGCCAAGCGACCGAAGGATGTCGCCAAGGCGGCCCTCAAGGAAGCCCAGAGGCAGCAGTACGACACCATGATCGTCGACACTGCCGGGCGCCTTCAACTCGACAAGGAGTTGATGGCCGAGCTTTCCGATCTTTCGAAGCAGCTCTCCCCGGTGGAAAAGCTCTTTGTTGCGGATTCGATGACCGGCCAGAGCGCCGTCGACATCGCGGCCCAGTTCAACGAGGAGATCGGTGTAACCGGGGTGGTGCTGACGAAGTTCGATTCGGACACCCGGGGCGGAGCAGCCTTGAGCATCAAGTCGATGGTCAAGGTTCCGATCAAGTATGTCGGTGTCGGCGAGAAGCTCGAAGACCTCGAGCCGTTCTACCCGGACCGGATGGCCTCTCGAATTCTCGGGATGGGCGACGTTCTCTCACTAGTGGAGAGGGCCCAGGAGACGATCGACGAAAAGGAAGCGGAACGTCTTACCAAAAAGATGCAATCCGCTACCTTTACGTTGGAGGACTACCTTGACCAGTTTCGCCAAGTAAGGAAAATGGGCAGCCTGGAACGCTTGGTTGAGATGATCCCCGGAATGAAGGGACAACTCGGCGATCAGGAAATAGATGAGACGGGGATGAAGAAAGAAGAGGCGATAATCCTCTCAATGACTCCCCAGGAACGGCGAAACCATCGCATAATTGGTCCACCCCGGAGAAAACGGATTGCCCGGGGAAGTGGTACATCGGTTCATGACGTCAATCAGCTTCTTAAGAAGTTTGAGAAACTCAAGTCGATGATGAAGAAGATGACGAAGAACAAGAAGCTCTATTCGAACGTTCTTGCTGGCACAGGAGGCGGCAGATGAGTACAAAAATTAGACTCAAGAGATTCGGCAGCAAAAAGCGACCCTACTATCGCATCGTAGTAATGGACTCGAGAACCCCCCGGGACGGCCGGGCCCTCGAAGAGATCGGTCTCTACCATCCGATCGAAGTCGACGAACAGCAGATTACCATTAAGGAAGACCGTGTTCGCGACTGGCTGGAGAAGGGGGCCCAACCCTCGGATACCGTTCGGAAGCTCCTCAACAAGAAGAACATCCACCTCTCCTAGGGATTGTACGTGGAAAAGGAACTTGTTGCCTATGTCGCCCGGGCCTTGGTAGACGACCCGGACCAAGTCGACGTAAACATGATAGAGGGAGAGAAATCTACCATTCTCGAGCTCCGCGTTTCCGCAGCCGACATCGGAAAGGTAATCGGAAAGCACGGGAGAATCGCCAAGGCCATACGGACCATCCTGAGTGCCGCAGCGACAAAAACGGGAAAGCGAGTCGTTCTCGAGATCCTCGACTAAGGCAGGAAGCCGGGACATCCTCGCCGTCGGACGCGTGGGTAGGTCCCACGGGACCCGCGGCGAGTTCGTGCTCCGGAGCCTCTCAGGCGAAACCGGGCACCTTCTCCGGCTCAAAGAGCTTACGCTCAGGGATCCCGAGGGATCGGTGCGCCCCGGCGCGTTGGAAGCGACCTACGAAATAGAGACTCTTCGGAAGGCTCACGAGCGGGTACTCGTGAAGCTTCGGGGATTCGACACCCCCGAAGCCGTGGGCCCCCTTCGGGGTATGGAAGCCTGGGTCGACCGGAAATACGCGGCTCCCCTCGGCAAGGAAGAGTACTACGTCGCCGATTTGGTCGGGTGCCGCGTCTTTCGACCGACGACGGCCGGCGGCTCCGAGGAGATCGGTCAAGTTGCCGGTGTTATCGAAGGGCCCGCCGACGACTTTCTGGAGATCCTTCTCGAAGAGGGCCGGGCGGTTCTCGTCCCCTTTCGGGCGGAGTACGTGGGTACCGTCGATATCAAGAAGAGGCGGGTCGAGGTGATCGGAGGAGAGATTCTCGAGTGACATTCACCCTCCTGAGTCTCTTTCCGGACCTCCTCGATACCCACTTTCGCACTTCGATTCTCGGTCGCGCGGTGGAGGCCGGCGTTATCGACTACCGGCTGGTGGATATTCGAGACTTCGCGGAAGACAAGCACCGTACCTGCGACGACGCACCGTACGGCGGCGGTCCCGGGATGGTCCTTCTCCCGGTCCCGACGGCCCGGGCCCTCGATTCGGTCGGCGCCTCCGGAAAACACGTGATCTTCCCGACCCCCTCGGGCCGCCTCTTTCGTCAACAGCGGGCGAGGGAGTTGGCGGATCTTCCGGAGATCGTTATTCTTTGCGGTCGCTACGAAGGTATTGACCAACGGATAGTGGACCACTATGTTGATGAAGAATTGAGTATAGGGGATTACGTACTCTCCTCCGGGGAGCTCGCGGCGATGGTAATCGTCGACGCGGTGTTTCGTCTGGTCGAAGGGTCCATAACCCCGGAGTCGTTGGAGGAAGAGAGCTTTTCCGACGGCCTGTTGGAATATCCTCACTATACTCGCCCCCGCAATTTCCGGGGGAGTCTGGTTCCGGACATTCTACTGTCCGGCGACCACGAAGCAATCCGTCGCTGGCGGCTCCAAGAACGGAACATCCGAACCCGGGCCCGGCGGAGAGACATTGAAGGGAAACAAGACGATGGACTTGATTAAGGCAGTTGAGACGGAGCAAATCGTTCCGGATAAGGAAAATTTCGCCATCGGCGACACGGTAAAAGTGCACTTCAACATCGTTGAGGGCCTTACCGAGCGGGTCCAGGTCTACGAGGGCCTGGTAATCCAGAAGAAGAACGGCGGCCTCCGCCGGACCTTTACGGTCCGCAAGATCTCCTACGGGGTCGGCGTGGAGCGGGTTTTTCCACTTCACTCTCCCAGGATCCAGAAGATCGAGGTTTCCCGTCGGGGTCGCATACGCCGGGCTAAGCTCTACTACATCCGGGGGCGTGTCGGCAAGGCGGCGAAAGTTCCTGAGCGCATTCAGCGTAAGCAGAAGCGCGTCGCCGCCGCCGAGTAGCCTTGATTCGGCCGGTCGACTCTTCGGTCCTTCGACTCGGCCACTCCCAACAATCTAAACTTCCTCCGGTCGGCGGGAAGGTAGAGGTACACGTGATGCGCCTCTTACCGGGCAACCGCGTCCTCTTGCGCCTTGCCGGTAAGAGCCTTATCGCCCGTACAACGACCCGTCTCGTCCCGGGGCAGCGGTTGACGGCCACCGTGGGTAGAAGCGGCAAGACGAGCATCCTTCGAATTGACCCTCCGAACGTAGAGCATACGCTCTTTCGTCAGGCCGGTGTTCCTGAGGACGCCGCCTCCTCGGCGCTATTCCGGGCTATGATCCGGGCGGGAATGCCCCTGGACCCCGAAGTGCTGCGCCGCCTCCGGGGGGGCTTCGGTCCCAACCACCGCCCCTCCGAAGAGACCGCCCGCCTTATCGTCGAGGCGTACCGAAAGGGCATCGCTCTCCCGTCTCGGGCGGTCGAAGCGTTCGGCGATCTCTCCGGAGAACCGGGGACCGGTTCGGGGAACCGTCCCCCTTTTCAACAGCAGCCCCGGGACCGAAGATCGGGCCACGACGAACCGGAAGAGAAAGAGGTCGCGGCGCCTGCGTCTCCGGCGAAACAGACGGTTGCCGGGGCTCTTCGGCAACTATTCAACCACGTCGGAACCGGAGAGGACCATTGGATCGTCGTACCCCTCGTATTCGACGGCCGAACCGACTGGAAGGGGAGCGCCAGGATCCGGTTTGACGCGGGAGGTCGGTGGCAAGAGGCCGCGATCCGCTTCGATTCGGGAGATCGACCCGAGTGGGCCGTCGTTTCCGCAACCGCCCGTTCGGTTGGCCTTTTCTCCCGCCGCGATCCGGACCGGGGGGCCGAAGACAAGCTCCGGAAAGCACTCGAAAACCTCGGCTTCTCGAACTTCTCCTTCAGGAACCTTCCCGAGGATTTCGACGGCTTTTCAACGAAGTATAGCCCCGATATAATTCGGCCCATCGACGAAGAGGCGTAACGCCCGTGATTCGGAGCCCATGGAAAAAGCCGTAGCCTTAGAGTATCGAGACGACCTCCCGGCGCCGATAATCGTCGCCAAAGGGTCCGGCCATTTGGCCGAGCGGATGCTCCGGATTGCTGAGGAAAACGGTGTTACAATTCTTGAAAGGGGGAGTCTGGCTGATCGGCTTTACGCGTTTGACCCCGGGAACGTTATTCCCGAAGACCTTTACGCAATTGTCGCCGAAGTCTATGCCTTTCTCATCTCACTCGATGAGGCGCAAAAATGACAACTATTAGAACCGAGGACCTAAAAGCCGGACAGCGTTTCGACAAACCTGTCTTTATCGACGATTCAAACGTCCTGGTTCCGGAAAACGTTCCGATCCGGGAGAAAGATCTACTGCGCCTCCAGAAATGGAACATCACCGAAGTGACAACCGAGGGTCGGGTTATCGCAACCGATGAGGAAGGACCTCAGGATCCCTTCTTGCAGCAGGCGCTCAAGACACCGGAGACCAAGGAGGTCATCAAGACCTACAACGAGCTTCGGGCGCGCCTCGGGGCCATTCACGAGCAGGTCCGGGCACAGGACCCGGTAGACACCACCGAGATAGACGGAATCATCGACAAGGTGCTTCAAACCCTCGATCATCACAAGCCCCAAGTTATAGAGTTTATCCTCTACGGCTTTCAGGGGCAGGCAGGTTATGTGGAGAACGCCCTCAACTGCGCCTTTCTATCGGTTCTCGTGGGGCAACACCTCAATCTGCCTAAGCACAAGCTCCTTCACCTGGCCACCGCCGCACTCCTCCACGACATCGGCATGCACCGCCTTCCCACCCGGATACTGAACAAGGAGGGCAAGCTCAGTCCGGAAGAAGCCCAGCTCGTGCGTACCCATCCCATCCATTCGTACAAGATCATTACTCGGGAAATGAAGTATCCCGAACAGGTTGGTTTGGCCGCCCTGCAACACCAGGAGCGGTGGGACGGGGAGGGGTATCCCAAGCGGATCGCCGGACAGAACATCATACTCCCGGCCCGGGTAATCGCCGTCGTAGACTCTTTCGAAGCGATGGTGTCCAACCGGCCGTATCGCAGCTCGATGATCGGCTACGCCGCGATGAGGGCCCTCTTGAGCGACAATGCCCGGCGCTTCGACCCGGATGTGTTAAAGGTCTTTATCCGGACGATGGGCATCTACCCGATCGGGAGCATCGTCCTCCTGAACAACGGTGCCATCGGGCGGGTCCTGGAAAACAATCCCGAAGCACCCTTGAAACCCCGGGTAAAGATCATGATCAACGAGCACGGTCGGGAATACCGGAACGACGAAGGGGAGATTATCGAGCTTTCCCGGGACAAGCGTCTCTTTATCGCCAAGGCCGTGGATCCGAAGGATATCGGCGACGATCGAACAACAGCGTAATGGCCGGAGGTCTCGGAAACCTCGGCGAAGAACGCGCCTGCCGTTACCTTGAAACAAAAGGCTATCGAATACTCGAAAAGAACTTCAAATGTCGACGCGGGGAAGTCGATATTGTAGCAGAGAGGGGCGATACGATCGCCTTCGTCGAGGTAAAGACCTGGCGCGGAATGCCGGCGTCTGCCTTGGAGCACGCGATCTCGACGAAGAAGCAGGTCCGGATACTCGCCGCCGCACAGCTCTACCTGCTGCGCCGCCGGGAGCAAGAGCCCCTCCACATCAGGTTTGACGTAATCCTTCTCCGGGATCCGGAGGCGGAGGACGTGGAGCATTGGGAAGGGGCGTTCGAACCAGAAAGATGGCACGGGTAGCACGACCGACGGACCGCAGACGACTCCAGCAATTGAAGCGTAAAATCCGGGACAAGCGGTACATCGACGACGCGATTACCCGGATAGCCCAGAAACTCGCCGAAGAGCTCCTCCAAAGACAAATCGATTCGGCACACTAGGCTCTAGGGCTCCGCGAGGTGCTTCAGCAGCCGATACCCCTCTTCCCGAAGACTCCGGGAATCAACTTCTTCGACCAGATCAAAGAGCGCGTAGAACAGATCGGGATCCTCAACCCCTTCGCCGATGGTGTCGGCGACATAGATAGTATCGTAGAGGGACGAGACGAACCGGTAGTCCGGCTCTCCGGCAATCTCCCGCCGAATCGACAGGATCAACAGGTCGGCGAGCTCCTGATCGAGGCCAACACGGAGGCGCGAGAGAACCGATACCGCCTCGGCCCTGACGTGCGAGTCTTCCTCGTAGCGAAGAATGTCCCGAATAAGGAGCTCCGAGCGCCTCCCGCCGAGGGCACCGAGAAGCCGCACACCCCGCGCCCGGATGGACGGGTCCGGGGCGCTACCTTCCGGCCGGACCGAGCGACGATACGCACCGAGGACAAGCATCCCGATAACCTCCTGGGCGTAGGGGGTCGAGGCGTCCCAGGCACCGCTTCCCACGAGGCGCTCGATCTCTTGGAGAGCGTAGAGTTGATCCTCTCTCCGTCCCGAACCGGCCATCGTCACCATTATCTGCCGGTCCGCTTGTTCCTCGGTTGTCAAATCGTTCTCGGGATAGAGCCTCACCCAGTCCGGAGCTTCTTGCCCCTCCATAGGCGAGGGGAGAAGAAGACCGAGAAGGCAAGCGAACAGAACTACCCGCAGGTACTCCACCCGTTCAGTGTATGGCCATTAGCCCGGCGTCAGCAAGCCTACATTCCTTCGGCGGTCCTTTTGGTTGACCCCCTAATGCCTGACAGCTACACTTGGCCGTCGTGTTAAGAGCGCTTTTCCCCGGCTCCTTCGATCCTCCGACCAACGGTCACCTAAATATCGTAGACCGGTGTGTCCGAATCTTCGACGAGATTGTCGTGGTGGTCGCGTCGAATCCGCAGAAGAGCTATACCTTTTCGGCGGACGACCGCTTCGACATGGTTTCCGAAATGATGCAACCCTACGACAACGTCCGGGTCCGGCATTGGAACCGACTCATCGTCGAATGCGCCGAAGAGGAGGAGGCGAAGGTCATGGTCCGGGGTGTCCGGGCCCTGGACGACTTTAGCTACGAGTTTGAGCTTTCGATGATCAACAGGGGCCTCAATTCCCGGATCGAGACGCTCTTGATCCCCACGGATCCTCAGTACTTCGTTCTTCGCTCGACGGCGATCAAAGAGCTGGCCCGGTTGGACGGGGATATTACCTCCATGGTGCCCCCGAATGTGGCCCGGCGCCTTAGGGAACGGTTCAAACGGCAAGGTTGACATAGCCGTAGGCTTACGGTAGATTTGGCTCCATTATCCCAAAAGCGAGGGGCATAATTTCATGGCGGTTCCAAAGAAGAAGCATTCCAAGGCGCGTACGCGTCGACGACGGAGTATAAATTCCAAGTTGTCCTTACCGACCCTCATCACCTCTCCTGAATCCGGCGAAATGGTTAGACGTCATCACGTCGACATGAAGTCCGGATTCTATCGAGGTAAGAAAATATTCGACCCGGAAGAGCTGGGTTAGTCCGACAGGAGGATACGATGGCTGATGAGCTTTTCGAGAAGATGAAGAAGCTTATTGCTGATAAGCTGGAAGTGGAAGAGGGAAAGATTACCCTGGATTCGTCGTTTCGACAGGATCTCGGGGCCGACAGTCTCGACACCTACGAGCTTGTCTATGCGATTGAAGAAGAAATGGGTGTTTCCATCCCCGATGAGAAAGCCAACGAGTTCGAAACCGTCCGAGACGCTTTAGAATTCCTGAAATCGCAACAAAAGTAGAGTTCGATTGAAGCCCGGCGCCGCCGGGCTTTCTTATATTTACCTCCAAGGGGTTCGCGTTTGAAACTGTCGCGAAACATTGGGGAGGTCAGACCACCGAAGGTCGATAGCGAACGTCGTAAGGAGTTGCAGCTTTTCGAGAAGCAAGCGGGAATTCGATTCCGCAAGCTTGAGCTTCTTAACCACGCTTTTTGTCATCGTTCTTTTGCGAACGAATCCGATGGCACCGTGGCAAACAACGAAAAGCTGGAGTTTCTTGGCGACTCGGTGCTGGGGCTCGTCATTGCAGAGTACCTATACCTAACGCTACCCGAGAGTGCGGAGGGAGACCTCGCCAAGATCAAATCGTTCGTCGTGTCCGAGGACAGCCTCGCCTCGATATCTCGAAACCTTAGGGTCGATAACTTCATCCTGATCGGCAAGGGCGAAGAGTTTTCCGGTGGGCGCTCGAAGAAGGCCATCCTGGCCGACGCCATGGAAGCCATCATCGGCGCCTATTTTCTCGACTCCGGCATCGGAAGCGCAAAGAGGTTTATTCTTAAGTACTTGGTCCCGGAGATCGATAAGGTTCTCCAGAACAAGCACAAGAAGGACTACAAGACGCTCCTGCAGGAGTTCGTCCAGAAAAGGTTCAAGACCTACCCGAAGTACGTCCTCGTCAAAAAGACCGGGCCGGATCATCGGAAGACCTTCTGGATCGACGTCCGGGTCAAGGACCAGAATTACGGTCCTGGGCAGGGGCGCAATAAGAAAGAAGCGGAACAAGAAGCTGCACGAATAGCCTTCAAGGCTCTCGGTGGCGAGCCTCCTGGGGCAACCGACGAGCCATAGAGGCCGCGACGCTTTTCGGCGGTCCTATTCCCTCGCCGGTCTGATCCGTTCCTCGTAGAACCGTTTCGCGATCGTCTTTAGCTGTTCCGGTCGGTTTTGCTCCGGATCGTCGAGGACGGTTTCCAGAAGGTCTCGCAAGACCACTCCCATTTCCGGCCCCCGGGGAATACCCAGGGCGGCGAGGTCTTCTCCGGAAATCGCCAGGTCTCTCACCGAAAGAGCGGAATCCTCGGTTAGCACGGTCTCAATTCGATCCGAAAGTGACCGGAGTCCCGGGCTCTCCTTGATCGGCAGCCCCTTACCGAGAGCATCCGCCCTCCGGAGAGCAAACCAATTACCGAGGTTTCCCCGGCCGATCGTGCGGACGAACCGCCGAACCGCGCCATCGCTCCAAGAGTCGTCGTAGCGTATCATGTGGTGACGGATAAGATGGCATACGTCGTCGACAACCGCGTTCGGGTACCGGAGGCGCCTCAGAACGTACGCTGTTTCCTCGGCGGAGACCACCTCGTGACCGTGAAACGAGAGGGGACCGGGTGGCGTTCCTTCCTGCGTATTGAACTTACCGATATCGTGGAAGAGGGCCGCCAACCGCAGGGTCAGGCTCTCTGCCGGGGCCGCCGCGGCGCTCCGAATCGAGTGATCCAAAACGTTCTTGTCTATACCCCTCTCCTGGGGCGTTAGCCGGGTGCGGTAGAGCTCCGGGAGAAACTCCTCCATAAGCCCTGTATCTCTCAGAAGCGAAAGACCCGACCTCGGATCCTTCGCCAGAAGGGTCTTCGAAAACTCGTCCCTGACGCGTTCCGGGGACACCGCCCTGATCCGGCTCTTTTCCTCCTTGAGAGCCTGCAAGGTGTTCTCTTCCACCGAGAAGCCAAGACGCCCGGCGAAACGAATACACCGCAACAAACGCAGACCGTCCTCGGAGAATCGTTCCCGGGGAGCTCCTATCGCCCTTACCCTGCGTTTCTCAAGATCTTCCATACCCCCGTAGGGGTCGACGAACTGGTGTTCCACAAGGTCGTAGGCCATTCCGTTGATCGTGAAGTCCCGTCGAGAAAGATCCTCTTCGATGGTCCCGACATAGTCGACGCTGTCCGGGCGCCGGCCGTCGGTGTAGGTCCCCTCGGTGCGGAAGGTGGTCACTTCAAAGGTCCGGCCCTTGAAGAGAACCGTAACGGTACCGTGCTTGATCCCCGTCGGAATAGTTCTCCGGAAGAGTTCCGTTACTTTCTCGGGGGCCGCGTCCGTGGCGATGTCGTAGTCGTCGGGCTCCTCTCCCATGGCTATGTTACGCAGGGCACCGCCGACCACGTAACAGGCATACCCTGCGTCGGCAAAAACGTGGGCGAGAGCAAAGAGTACCTTCGGGAATTTGGGCTTCACTGCTGGTTGATTATGGGCCGACGGAACGAGTTGTCAACCGTCGAAAGAAGCCACCACCGGGCATAAAAAAAAGGCAGCCCGAAGGCTGCCTTACGCATGCGAAAGGCGTCGCCCTATTGGAGCAGCTGCAGAACCGACTGCGTCTTCTGGTTCGCCTGAGCCAACATAGCGGTGGAGCTCTGAACCAGAATCTGGTTCGTAACGAACTTAACGACCTCGCTGGCCATATCGACGTCCCGGATCTGGGATTCCGAAGCCTGGAGGTTTTCCGCACCGATGCTCAATCCTACCCGAGCGTACTCGAGACGGTTCTGATACGCGCCCAAGTCGGCCCGCTGCTTGTTCACGGTCCGAAGAGCGGCATCGATAACGCCAATAGAGATGTTCGCCTTGTCCGGGGTGGAAATCGAAATAAAGGTTGCCGTATGGGGCAGTCCGTCGGCACTCTGAATGCCGAGCCCCTGGGCGGTCATCGTTCCGATAAACACACGCTCGCGTTGGTCCATGTTGGCACCGATGTGGAAGTACATGCTGGCCGTCACGGAGTTTTCCCCCGTTTCCCGAGCGAAACGCCCGGTAAGCAGGTTCATGCCGTTAAACTGCGCATGCGAGGCAACACGGTTGACCTCGTCCACAAGACTCGACACTTCGACCTGAATTTGCATTCGGTCTTCCGTCGAGTAGATGCCGTTCGCGGACTGTACCGCGAGCTCCCGAAGCCGTTGCAGGATATCCTGGGACTCCTGCAGGTACCCTTCAGCCGTCTGGATCATGTTGATACCGTCCGCCGCGTTTCGCTCGGCCTGTCTCAGGCCCCGGATCTGCGACCGCATCTTCTCCGAAACGGCCAGCCCTGAAGCGTCGTCCCCGGCGCGGTTAATCCGCAGTCCGGAAGACAGCTTTTCGATGTTGCCGTCGGTAGCAAGGTTGTTGAACTTTTGCTGCCGCTGGGCGAACATCGCGCTCAGGTTATGGTTGATAATCATAGCACCCTCCTTGAAGGTCGATCGTGACGAACATCCCTGTTCGCCTTGACAAGCATTTCATTCATAATGTCGGATTACGAATCCGGCTCTTTAGGGTTTTAGGTTAGAGGTGTATGAACAGAGACTCTGTGGGAATCGTTGTTACCGGCGGGAGGATACCTTCTCGGGATACGTTTAGGAGGTTTCTCGACCCGCCCTACCTTGTGGTCGCCGCGGATTCCGGGGTCGACAACGCCGCACGGCTCGGGCTGTCCCCGGATTTCGCCCTCGGAGACTTCGATTCGATAGAGAATACCGATCTCTTGTCCGCCTTGCCGCCGGACCGTGTCTTCCGCTATCCCCGGGAGAAGGACCTAACGGATACCGAACTGGCCCTAGCTTTTTTGGATGAAAATGATATTATCACCAGGGTAGTAGTCGGCGGGGGAGGGGGCCGAATCGATCATCTTCTCGCCCTTACATCGTTGTTTCATCGTCGGTCGGCGCCTTCGCTCTGGATTACGCACAACGCCGTCCTGAGTCGCCTCGACGGAGAACATACCTTTGACCTCGGCGAGGGACGGCTGGTATCTTTCTTCCCCCTCGGAGGCGGTCCTTGCACCATGAAGAGTAGCGGCCTCAGGTGGCCCCTCGACAACCTTACCTGGTATCCCGGAGACGTGGGGCTCAGCAACGAGACCACCGCTCCGACGGTGTCCATATCCGTTCATTCCGGGGCGCTCCTGATGGTGCAGCCTCTCGAAGATGGAGAGCAATAGACGTGGCTACCGCGACTCTCCGCCAGCTGGTTAGAAGCCTGACCGACGACGAGCGCAAGAAACTCCACGACCGTATTCTCAAGAGCCTTGCCCTGACCTCGGTCAACCAGCCACGCATCTTCAAGACCGAGATTTCCGTCGAGCAGCGCAACACGATGCTCCGGCAGGATCTAGACCAGCTCGGCCTGCTCCTGCGGTTCCGCCTCTGGTTCCGGCAGATTCTGACCGGAAAGACGATCGAAGGAGCCTACGTCGACTATCGCCTTTCCAAAATTCGGCGACGGATCCAGGCGACCGGTATCGACGAGGAGGCGCCGGAACCCGAAACCGTCTCGGAGGGGATCGCCCTTCAGTTTTACCGCCTTTACCGGGAGTGCTATCCCCTCATTCCCCTCTTCCACTTTCTCTGGGACGAAAACGAGCGCCTCAGTCGAGTGGCCCGGCACCTCCTCGAGCAGCGTGTCCCGGAGCCACGGTCCCGACCGGAGGACTTTGCCTCGACTCGAGAGCTTCAGGACGCCTTCCTCGACCGGGACGACCGAAGCGCCCCGAAGGAGCTTCTCCTCGACAGAATCGAGGAATACCTCGGGGAAATCCACGACGACCTGTTCCGCCACGTGGAGGGTGCCTTTCTACCCCTCTACTACCTCCGGGACATTTGCCTGTTCCCCTACAGGGCGTTCTTCCGTCCCTTCGGCGTCCGGATCGGAGACGAGCCACCGCAGGAGGATACCGAGCCGACCTTCAAACCGGCGGCTGCGTCGGCGGTCGTGGAGAAGCTGGAGTTGATGTACTATGCCCTCTACGCGTCCTCCCGCCTTGGAAAAGGCGACCGAGTTCCGAAGGACCTTCTTGAATCGATTCATCTCTCCGCGGGGGATGACGAAGTTGTCCCCTTGGAGACCGACCAGTTACAGGGCTACTTCGACCGGCTAATCGCGGCGGTCTCCCGCTTTCGCCGGGCGGTTCCGGTGGGGGACCTTATCCGCTACATAAGGCAGGATCCCTATTACCGGTTCGTTGCGTATCTACCGTCTCTAAACATTCGGGGGTTCTACGCCGATTCGCTCCACATTTCGGTTTTATCTCAACTCGACGAGCGCCTTGAAGATATTCGCATGGGGGCCATCGGCCGGCTCATTCAGGATGTCTTTCCGGCGGATCCCCCTCCCTTCCAGCACTACGGGACCATGTCCGTAGGAAACCTACGGGAACTTGGCCTCCCGGCGATTCGGTACGTTAAGTCCCTCAACATTCTCTACAACTTCATCCGGATTATATTTACCGACTCGGACCAGGAGTTTATCCGGCACGTCGCCCGGCTCTTTCCCACTCGGCGCCGGGAGGCGGCGAACGACCTCTTGCTTCATACAAACGGACTCGTCGACATTGGGGAGCGTATCCGGGCCCTCGACCGCACTTTCGCTCCGGACCTCGAAAACGGTAAGACCTTGTTCCGCCTCCGCCACGGAGCGGAGAAGGATTCGTCCCTCCATCCCACCTACCGCAACTTCGTCGCCGGGGTAGATCGTCAGGCCAAGACGCTCTTAGAAGATGGGTTATCCGACCTACAACACGTCGAAGACCTCCTTCGAGAGATCCCCGAGGCGGCGAGCCCCTCGGTAAAGGAGCGGCTCAACGCGCACTCCTCCCTGGCAGGGGGAACGATCGACGAGACGATCGCCGCGAAGGCGAAACGCATATCGACGGCCCGCCGGGCCATCATGCACCTCCTTACGATAGAGGAGGGCGGTTAAGACCTCGCTACTCTTCCTGCGCCCCTTCGGGCCTCAGCCGTCCGAGATTCAGGGGGTCGACTCCCTCTTCCGCTCCGAGACTGAAATACTCCAGCAACACGGGGTACTCCGAGAGCACCTCACCGTATCGTCGAAGCGTTGCAAGGCGGGCCTCCTCGAAGACCTCTTCGGTGGAAGCCGATGCCATAGCCTCTTCGATTGCTTCCCCCCGTACTTCCATCGCTCCGAGGTAGAGCTCCCGGGCCTCCCGGTATAGGCCGATATCGGGCAACGAAATCCGCCGGGGAAGAACCGATACTATTTCGGCATCCGGAACGGCGCCGACTAGGCGCTCCTCCATTGACTCGGCAAACAGTGAGACCCGCTCGCCGGCGGACGTCTCGGACACCGACTCCATCGCCTCGGAGACCAACTCGAGGGCCTCTGCTTCGATGGAATCGTTCATGCTATCGTACCAGTCGGCAACGTCGCTCCCCTCGACAACACCCTCTTCAAGGAGTCGGGGAAGCTCCTCCGGGTTAATGCGGTAGGTTACATCGAACCGTACCTCGTACTCGAAGGTAGGCGAGCCTTCGAGAAAACCGCCGTAGAGGGGGCCCGACGGAAGATTCCCCGTGGAGGAGACGCCCACCGTAACCGGATCAATGTCCACCATATGGAGGGTCAGATTGGTCGGGAGCAGGGCCTCCCACCGCCAGGAGAACTCTCCGGCGTCGATGACCTCCGAGTCCCAGCCGGAGGTCTTGGTAAAGACCACTCCGACGGTCCCCGGGGGCAGCCGAAACTGGACCCAGCCGAAGTAGAAGGCCGTCCCACCGGCAAGAATAAGAACAATCAGAATAACTATTGCTTTTCTCATAGTCAGGTCACCTTTATCTTCTCGGGAATCTGTTCGAGCGAGGTAATTCGCAAGTCGGGGACGACGCCGGCGCATCGCTCTTCGTCGGATCGGAGGCGAAGGGACCGCCTATCCCCGGCGAAGAGACAGGTCTTGAAGCCGCAGGAGGCCGCGGCGGCAATATCGTTGAGCATATCGTTTCCCACGTAGAGCGCCGTCGAGGGGTCGAGGTCGCCGACCCTATCGAGAAGCCGCCCGAAGATATCGGCCGAAGGCTTGGCGACACCTTCTTCGAAGGACCACATCAACAAGTCTTCCTCGAATCCCAGCTCCTCGGTCGTTGCGCCGATCTGTCCGGGAAAGAGCAGGGGGGTAAAGAACTGAGCGTTCGAAACAATCCCGAGGCGAACGCCTGCGTCCCGGAGCGCTTCAAGCGTCTGCCGGGATCGGGGCATCGGGTAGGTCGGATTGCTGTAGAGCTCGTAGTAGAGGGCCAATTCCTCGATGCTCGCTTCGGCTAGGGGGCCGTATTCCACAAGCCCGGAGTCTCCGAGGCGGATCCACACCTTCCGCCAGATTTCCCGGATGTCCACCTCCGGATGGTCGGTCCCCCCTTCGATTTTGACCGTGTGCTCCGATTCGATTTCCTCGAAAAAGCCGTCCCGGGCCACCTCTCCCGCCGCGGGAGCATTACGAACTCGGTGCTTCTCGCCGAAACTCGAAAGAGCCCGGGTAAATGGGTCGGAGCCCACCGTTTCCCGGGCCGTTCCGACGTCTCCGGAATCGGAAACAAGGAGGGTACCGTAAACATCGAAGAGAACCGTGCGAACTTCTCCGCGACCCAGGGAGCCGGAGGGCTCCACATCGGTTGGAATCGGCTCGAGGGACGTCGTGTGTCTCCGGATGATATCCAATAGATCGGACGCTTCGCCGTTCGCCCCGGGCATATATTCATAGTATGGTAAACCGAAGGTGCTTTCAACTCAGCCGATGAAGACCACGGAGCAAGAGGCTCATCACTCCCACGGCCGATCCTTCCTCTCTCTCGCGCTCCGCCTGGTAGAGAGTCTTTCGGTTTTCTTGCTGGTGTTGGCTCTTCTCGCGCTGAGCCTCTACATCATTGGAAGCTACCAGGATTTTCTCGATTCCACCCAGCGCCTCTTGTTAACGCTCCTAAAGTCGGCCGCTGGTGTCTCTTCGATTGCAAGCCTCTATTACACGGTTCTTGCGGCGGCCTGGAGTCTCAAGAGACACCATCTGCTTCTCGGGCGCCTTGTTTTCGGGGCAATTACCGCACTTTTCGGTGCCTCTCTCTGGCTCCTGGTAGAAATGCTGGTAGTCTTTCTCGGGCCCTATCCGTAGTATTGAGAGCGGTATGAAGATCTACGCCCTCCGGGGAGCGATCCAGCTCCGGGAAGATAGCAAGGACGCGATGGAGCTTGCCGTCGGTAGACTGCTTGGCGAGTTATCGGCAAAGAACCGCATCTTGCCGCACCGGATTATTCAGGTTGTCTTTTCTCAAACCGGAGATCTCCGGAATGCCAATCCCGCGACGGCCCTCCGGAAAGGCGGTTTCGACAAGGCGCCCCTTTTCTGTACCCAGGAACCGGTCTACCCTGATTCTCTCCCGAGAACGGTCCGGGTTCTCCTTCTCTGCAGGGCCCCATTCTGGAGCCGTGCCTACTGGAGCCGGCCGGCCCACTGCTACCTCGAGGGTGCCGCCTCCCTCAGGCCGGATCTATCGGTGTCACTCGAGGAAGCTCGACGATGAGCGTAAAGACCTCCGTCGACATTCTTCGCCTTGCCAAACCGGCCCAGCTCCTTGCGAAGCTCTTTCGGGGACTCCCTTCGGTAATCCGTCCCGGCATAACCACCAAACAGATCGAGTCCTTCTGCGTGAGCTTTCTCGAAAGGAACAATGCCGAGGTCGTCCAGCAGGGATATCGCGGTTTTCCCGGGGCCGTCTGTACCTCGGTGAACAACGTCGCGGCCCACGGCATTCCGAGCGATCAAGCCCTCGACGTCGGGGATATTCTGACCGTAGACGTCAGTGCCGGGATCCAGGAGTGGAAGGGAGACGGCGCCTGGACCTACGTCGTAACCAGCGAGACTCCGGACCAGAGGCGCCTCCTGCGGGCCGCCTGGCGTGCGAGTCTAGCGGGGGTGGCCATGTGCCGCCCGGGACGGCGGATCGGCGACGTCGGATTTGCTATCGCCCAGGCGGCCAAACAGTTTGGGTGCAACGTCGTGTCGGAGTTCAGCGGCCACGGAATCGGACGGAGTCTCCACGAACCTCCGTCGATTCCCGCAACGGGCCAGGCGGGAACAGGAGACGAGATTGTCGCCGGGATGGTTCTGAATATCGAGCCGGTGGTCACCCTCGGAAGCGGCAGGGTTCAGCTTCTCGGGGACGGCTGGTCCTACGTGACGGCCGACGGAGCGCTAACCGCCCAATTCGAGCACACCGTCGCGGTGCACCACGAACGGAACGAGATACTTACGGTCCCGAAAGAGCTCGGCGGGCTCCCGACGGACTTCCCACCATACTATCTCGCCGGGAATTGACAGCCACCCAATGCTGCCGATAGATTAGCTTCCGTCCGCACGCCATCTTAGCTCAGTCGGTCAGAGCACGTGATTTGTAATCTCGGGGTCGTCGGTTCGAATCCGACAGATGGCTTGACGGTCCGGGTGCCTCGTGATAGTTTTCCGGATGCATTTTGGGGAGTTTCCCGAGCGGTCAAAGGGGGCAGACTGTAAATCTGTTGGCATACGCCTTCGTAGGTTCGAATCCTACACTCCCCACATAACCCCTTACGTTCCTCAGGGACGATGACCGAAAACAGCTTCTACAAGAACGGGCTACGGTTTTCCTGCACGCGCTGTTCCCTCTGTTGCCGCTTCGATTCCGGTTATGTCTTTCTCTCGGCGAGCGACCTGCGCCGTCTTAGCCTTTACCTCGGGATCACCGAGCAGGAAGTAAAGGCACGCTACTGCCGGGAAGTCCATACCACCTTGGTTCCTCGCCTTTCGCTGAAGGAGCAGCCCAACTTCGACTGCGTCTTTTGGCGAAACGGCGAGTGCTCGGTGTACGAAGGGCGTCCTCTTCAATGCCGCACCTATCCCTTTTGGTCCCCGACGCTTGCGTCCCGGGCTAATTGGGACGCCGAGCGGCGGTACTGTCCCGGCATAAACGTCGGAGAGCTCCACTCCGCAGATGACATTGATTCCCTCTTGGAAGAACGCCGGAGGGAACCACTCCTCGAGGGGTAGGCCGATGATTCTTCGTTTCTGGGGCGCCCGGGGCTCCTACCCGACACCGACCACAGGGGACGAAATCCGGAGCCGGATTGCCAGCGTCATACAACGGGTACGCCCTTCGGATATCGCCGACGCGACCTGCCGAGAGCGGTTCTTGGCCTCCTTGCCGCCGTGGCTCTTTGGTGCGGTAAGCGGCAATACGGCCTGCGTGGAGGTTCGTCTCTCGAGTGGTGTGTCGCTGATCTTCGACGCCGGGAGCGGAATCGCCCGTCTGTCCAACTACTTCGCCCGGCAGCCGAAAACGACCACCGAGTATCACATTCTCTACACCCATTTCCACTACGACCACATCCAGGGTCTTCCCTTCTTCGCCCCGGCGTACAACCCCGCCAACACGGTAAACTTCTACAGCCCGGTGCCCGAGTTCCAGAAGACTCTTGAGAACCAGATGACCCGCCCCTATTTTCCGATAACCATGACCGGGCAAATGGGCGCGAATCTACGGTTCCATGTCCTGAAGGGAGACCATCTCGAGATTGGCGGCGCCCGGATTACCTGGCGCGCCTTGAATCACCCTTTCGGGGCCTTCGGGTACCGGATTCAAGACGGCGGCCGGGTTCTGGTTCACGCCACGGATGTCGAACTGGAACGATCTGATTTTGACACCACCGAAGAAAACAGTAACTTCTTCGAGGGTGCGGATGTCTTAATCTTAGACACGCAGTATACCCTCGGGGAGGCGTTGGACAAGTACAACTGGGGACATAGCTCCTACAGTATCGGGGTGGAGTTCGCCACTGCGTGGCACGTGGGAAGGTTGTACATGTTTCACCATGAACCGCAGTATGATGACAAGAAGCTCTACAAGAATCTCCAAGCAGCGCGTTGGTACGCCCAACGCCTCGGTAACGAATCCCTGGAAGTATTCCTTGCCGAAGAGGGACCGGAGATAAGCGTCTAAGGAGCTATCCGTGCCAATTTACCTATCGGGGACCCAGGTCGCGCAACTCTACGCCGTCCTCCAGGGATCCGGCGATGCTCTCCCGGGGGAACTGCACCCGCTATTCAACAACCTCGAGCGGGAGCTCTTCTCGCATCTTTCGGTGGAAGAGGGAGAGTCGTTTCAGGAGGGTCCGACGCGTGTTCCGGAGAAGATCTCCGCGTTGCGTTACGTTCTCAAGCAGGAGGAGGATGAATGAAAACCTTGAGCGGCCTTACGTGCCTTCTTGTATTCTCGGCTATGGTCTTCGCCCCGGTGGCGGCATACTCCTACGATCCCCCCACCGGTGCCGACGACCGATACGACCTCTATTCGCCCCTCTTTCTGGGGAGAGGATTCTCGGTTACCTCGCTGGAATCACCGACGGCCGACGCGATGAACCCCGCCTCCTCCGGTCTGACGCAACGGACCACCCTGGACGCAAGCTATATCGGTCTTACGGGATTCGGTGATCGAGACTCCAACAAAGGGTGGCAGGGGCATGTCGGCAACCTTGCCGCCTCGTTTCCCACCCGCGCAGGGGTAATAACCGGTGGCCTTCAGTTTCTCCGGACCGACTTGGACCCCATCGATCTGGGTACGACCCTTGGACTCCGGGCCTCGTTTTCGAAGGACCTCTACCCGGACCTTCTCTTCGGTGTCGGCCTGAGCACCGACGTCGGGGGAGATGCTTCCCGAGATTTCGGGGTAGCCGGGGACCTCGGGATTATGTACATCCCCGGAGACCTCGGCCCCCTGATGGATTTCCGCTGGGGTCTCTCCCTTTTACGAATGGGGATTCCGTACAACCCGGTAGAGGGTACCGGGGTGCCTTCGGCGTTTACGCCGGCCACGGGAATCTCCTTCGTGCCGTTTCGCCGGGACGGCGTGGACCTCGAGGTAAACTCCGCCGTGTCCCTTCCGAGTTTCCAGAATTTTCGCCTCTCCGTCGGGACTGAGCTTACGATCCAGGACCGGGTTTCCCTCTTCGGAGGATGGAGGGGAGATGTCCGGGAGCTCTTTACCGACGGCGTAGAGAGTCGGAGCCTTCTGCCCTCGATCGGGCTTTCGGTAAAGTTCTCGACGGACATTCCTCAGGACGATTCGCTTATCTCCCAGCAGGGGTGGAACCAGAGCGAATTGCACACCCGGGCCGCCGCGGCGCCCCTTCACGACGGCATCTGGGCCTTCGGAACCGGCATTAACGCCCCACTCGGGGTTATCGACCGAGACCCTCCGGAGATTGATATAGAGTACGACGAAGCGGTCTATTTCTCTCCGAACAACGACGGAGTGCAGGACGCCCTGGAGTTCCCAGTCTCGATTGTCGACGAGCGGTACGTCATGGGATACCGGTTCTCGATCTATAACTCCGACGGGGAGTTGGTTCGGGAAATCCGCAATAAGGAAGACCGCCCGGAGAATCGTACCCTCGAGAACATCGTACAACGCCTTCTCGCGGTCGAGGAGGGGATACCCATCCCCGAGACCTTCCGGTGGGGCGGACGGACCGACGGTGGAGCGGTGGCGCCGGATGGACTCTATCGCTTCTCGGTGGAGGCCTGGGACGACAACGGCAATGCCGCCGAAGAGGGCCCGTACGAGGTCACCCTGGACAACACCCCTCCCTCGGCCGAGATCGAGCGCCTGACGCAGGAAGACCGCATCTTCTCTCCCGACGGTGACGGCAGAAAGGATGTGCTTCCGCTCGACCAGTCGGGATCCGTCGAGCTTCGGTGGAAAGGTGAGTTCCTGGACAACGAAGGAAACGTCCTTCGGGAATACGAGTGGCTCGACGCCGCACCGGAGGCGGTGCGGTGGGACGGTCAGGACGGACAGGGCGAGGTGGTTCCCGACGGGGTTTACCGTTATCGTCTTTCGAGCCGGGACCGGGCGGGAAACGAATTCGAAACCGGGTTGGATAACATCATCGTCAACACGGTGCCGACTCCGGTGCGCCTCTCGATCGACCGGAGCCATTTTTCTCCCAACGCCGACGGTGTCGCCGATACGGTGGTACTCGACCTCGATATCCCGGTTACCGCTGGTATCGTCGATTGGACCGTCGATATAGAGAATTCGGCGGGCGAATCGGTTCGGCGCTATTCCGGCCTCCGGACGCCGCCGGAGACCGTTTCCTTCGACGGACGGGACGACGAAGGAGACCGGTTGCCCGAGGACTCCTACCGTGGCCGGCTTACCGTCCGTTACCAGAACGGCAGCCGTCCGGTCGAGACATCGCCGTCTTTTGTTATAGATCTAACACCCCCGTCGGCAACCGTCCGGTCCGACTTCAGCGTCTTCTCTCCCGACGGCGACGGTCAACGGGACCGGGTTCGCATCTTCCAGGAAGCTACCGAAGAGGAGCTCTGGGTCGGTGAAATTCGTGACAGTCTCGGCAACGTCGTCCGGCGGTACGAGTGGCGGGAGAACGTCGAGGCCACCATTACCTGGGACGGCCGGCAGACCGACGGCCGGCCGGCACCCGACGGAGAGTACTCTTACCGACTGACAGCCACGGACCGGGCCGGCAACACCGGCCGGTCGGCTCCGATCGGCTTGGAGATCGACACCGGCGAAACCGAGGTAATAATCTCCGCCGAGTTCGACGCCTTCTCCCCGAACGCCGACGGGACACGGGACCGTATTCGGATATTCCCCCAGATACTGCGGAACGATGACATCGTCAGCTACGAGTTCCGCGTACGGAACGCCGCCGGAAACGTCGTCCGGACGACGCGGGGAAACCAGCCGATCCGGGAACCCTTTTCCTGGAACGGTGAGGATGAGGCAGGGCTCACGGTACCAGACGGCCGCTATCGAAGCGACATAACGGTGACCTACCGCAACGGGAACGTCGAAGAGGCGGAGACGGACTTCTTCGTCGTGGATACGGTTCCCCCGAGGGTCGACGCAAGCGTGTCGACCGACCTCTTTTCCCCGGACGGGGACGGCCGGAAGGACACGGTCCGGATTGAGCAGAGCTCGACGGACGAGCCTCTCTGGGAGGCGCGGATAGTAAACGCGCAGGGGAGCGTCTTGCGATCCTACTTCTGGAAGGGAGAGGTCACGGATGTCGCCTGGGACGGGACCGACGAATCGGGAAACCGGGTTCCCGACGGGACTTATACCTACGTCATCACCGCGTCCGACGAAGCCGGGAACAGTACCGAATGGCGTTCTCCGGCGATAACCCTGGACACCCGGCCGACCAACGTTTTCGTAACCGCGGATAAGACGGGTTTTTCCCCGAATAACGACGGCGTCGTAGACGAGATCGAACTCTCCGTCTACGCGAACGTCCTCGACGGCATCGACGACTGGCGCCTCTCGATGATCCACGAGACCGAAGGGGCTATCCGGACCTTTGAGGGCGACACCCTCTTAGCGACGAATACGATCGTCTGGGACGGCAGAAGCGACGACGGCAGACGGGTGGAGGGCTCCTACACCGCCGAGTTCGTAGTCGAGTACGCCAAAGGCAATAGGCCCACCGGGAGAACGACACCCTTCGAGCTCGATATTACCCCGCCGAATGTGTCGATCGACCTCGAGCCGGTTCCCTTTTCGCCGGACAACGACGGCGTCGACGACGAACTGAACATATTTATCGACGTTACCGACGCAAGTCCCATCCAGGGATGGCAGCTCGAGATTCTCGACCGGAATGACTCCTTCTTTACGGAGTTCTCCGGACGTGGCATGCCCGCCGACCGGCTTATCTGGGACGGTCGAGCGCAGAACGGAGAGCTTGTCATCTCCGCCGAGGACTACCCCTACGAGTTCTCGATCTCCGATGCGCTTGGAAACGTCCGGCGGATCGAAGGGATGATACCCGTCGATATTCTGGTCGTCCGGGACGGTGACCGACTCAAGGTACAGATTTCGAATATTACCTTCGAGCCCGACAGTCCGGAATTGCTTCTCGATCCCACCGACGAGCGAGGAGCCAAGAACCGGGCTATTCTCCGGCGTCTCGTGGAGGTCTTTACGAAATACGACGACTACGACATCCGGGTCGAGGGACACGCGGTAAACGTTACCGGCACCGAGCGGGAAGAGCGAGAAGAGCTCCAGCCCCTCTCCCGGGCCCGGGCGGAGTCGGTCCGGGACGCCCTGATAGACGAGGGCCTGAGCCCCCGACGTCTCAGCGTTCTCGGCCGCGGGGGTACGGAGCCGATCGTACCTCACACGAATCTGGAGGAGCGGTGGAAGAACCGTCGGGTCGAGTTTATCCTTATTCGTTGACGGGGGGACGTTGAGGATACCCGACGGCGTCATAGAAGAGATATCTCGAAAAGCCGATATCGTCGAGGTGGTGGGAAACTACGTAAGCCTCAAGAAACGGGGAGGCCGTTACTGGGGTTTGAGTCCCTTCACCCACGAGAAGACGCCCTCCTTCTCCGTGAGTCCCGAGAAGGGGCTCTACTACTGCTTCAGCAGCAACAAGGGCGGTTCCATCTTCAACTTTATCATGGAGATGGAGCGCCTGACCTTTCCGGAAGCCGTAGAGTTTCTGGGGAAGCGCTACGGAGTCGAGGTCGCTACCGAGAGCTCCCCGGAAGACGAAGGAACCAAGAGCGTCCGGGAAGTTCTAAACCGGATCGCCCGAAGCTTTCACTACTTTCTGACCGAGACTCCCCAGGGCGGAAACGCCCGGGGCTATCTCGAGGAGCGAGGACACACCGAAGCGGTTATCAAGCGGTTTCAACTCGGGTACGCCCCGGCTGACCCCTTCTGGCTCCACCGCTTTCTCTCCTCGAAGGGATACGATGACGACACCCTCGATAAGGCGGGTCTTTTTACCCAGGCGAACCCCAGGCGATCGCTCTTCGCCGACCGCTTGGTCTTTCCGATTCGGTCCAATTCGGGAGATGTCGTTGCCTTCGGGGGCCGGCGCCTGAAGGAGGAAGGGCCGAAGTACCTCAATAGCCCCGAGTCTTCCCTCTTTAAGAAGCGCTCCCTCCTCTATGGGCTCTTCGAGGGAAATGCGGCGCTCAGGAAGGAGCGCCGGGCGTTTCTGGTCGAGGGGTATACCGACGTACTCGCATTCCACGAGGCAGGTATCGAGAACGTCATCGCACCCCTCGGCACCGCCTTTACCGAAGACCAGGCCCGGGTAATTCGCCGGCTCTGTGACGAGGTCGTCATCGTATTCGATGCCGACGAAGCCGGGGCAAAGGCCCTCGCCCGGGGAGCCGGGGTGGCGGAAGCGGCGGGGCTTGCGGCACGCACCGTAAAACTGCCTCCGGGACAAGATCCGGCGGATATTCTGCGCTCCGGCGGTGTACGGGAGCTGCAAAATGCACTATCTTTCGACCTCGACGTGTTTCAAACTCTCCTCGACACGGTGATCGACAAGGTAAACGCGGAAACGCCACAGGGCAAAGAATTTGTATTAACCGAACTCTTACCATATATTAACAGTATAAATTCTGCAGTTCGTAGGGAGTCCACTTTATCGGCGCTTGCCGACAGGCTAAACGTACAGCTTTCTTCGATTATTCGAGACATCGAGCGTGCGAAGGGCCGGGAGAGAGATATCCATACCCCGGAAGCGAAAGGGGAAACCGATGAGCTTCCCTTGGACCTCCGGGCCATGGTAGCCGCAGCGGCGAACCTTGAGCAATTTGGCTTTTTTCGCCGGTGGGTAACCTCCGAGGATCTCGAGTCACCGGAGGCCCGGGAGCTCTACGCGGTTTTGGAGGATGGATATCGCCGGGGCACAACCCGCCTCGAGGTCGTTCTTTCCCGACTCGACGACGAAGCCCTCCGGACGGTCGTCGCGGCTCGGGCCTCGGGGGAAGAGTTTACTTCCGACCCCGAGAAGGTTGTCCGGGACGCGGTCTATCGACTTCGGGGACAGACGCTCAACCGGCGGCGAAAAAAGGTGGAGAGTGCCTTAAAGTCCGGCGGTTTTGCCGATGATCAGAATACTCTCGACGAGTTACTACAAGAAAAAATGTTCTTGGACGCCGAGTTGGAAAAGTTAAGGGTGCGTGTTAATGACGGAACTACAAAATGATCCCGCAATTCTTCGCCTCATAGACTATGCCCGAAACAAATCGAGCGTAAGTTATGACGAAGTAAACGATTTTTTGCCGGATTCGATAGTTAATTCCGAAAAGATTGAGGAAGTCATCTCCATCTTAGCGAAGCACAACGTTACTCTCGAAGAGGAAGACGTCTCATCCGAACCGGAGGCTGCGGAAGTCCCGAAGAAGGACCGAAAGCGCCGAATAGTCGTCAACGACAAGGATGGCTCGGTAGACGACCCGATCCGTCTCTACTTGCGAGAAATCGGAAAGGAGAACCTCCTTACCGCGGAGCAGGAAGTCGAGCTCTCCAAGCAGATGGAGGACGGTGAGAACATCATCAAGGAGGTCGTCCGAAGCTCCGGAATTCTCATCCCGCAATTCGTAGAGCTCGGGCAGCGTGCATTCTCCAAACGAGATCCCCGGGAAATGAATCTCTCCAAGAAGGAGATCTCGGAGTTCCTCGCGGATCGTCGTCGCTTGAACGCCCTCTACCGGGACATTCTAAAGGATGTTCTTCCGCGACTCCGTCAGTACAACGAAGAGAAGAGCAGGATCGTCGCCAAGGGCGAGAATTTCTTCGAAGACGACTCCCTCGAAAAGCAACGGGCAAAGCTCCTCAAGGAGCTGCGGGAAGTCGAGCTCCATCCCGAGGAGATCCTGAGCTTTTCCGAACGGTTTCTCTCGGCCTCGCGAAAAATCGGCCGATACCAGCAGGAGCAGTCCCGGATAGAAAAGCGGCTCCGCGTCGGTACTCTTCGACAACTCCGCTCCCTTGGCCGGGGTCTCGCGATAAGCGGCCAACGCCAGAAGATAGAGAACGAGCTCGGATTGACGGCTGATCAGATAAAAGAGAAGATCCGCCAGATTCAGATGACCGACAAGCGCCTACGGTCCCTCGAAGTGGAGTTCGAGAACACTATCGACGAAATCCTTCATATGTCGGAGGAGATAAGCCGAGGCAAAGTTATGATGCAAACCGCGAAGGATCGGCTTATCAAAGCCAACCTTCGACTGGTCGTCAGCATCGCGAAAAAGTATACCAACAGAGGGCTCCACTTCTTCGACCTCGTACAAGAGGGTAATATCGGTCTGATAAAAGCGGTAGAGAAGTTCGAATACCGGAAGGGGTACAAGTTCTCCACCTACGCCACGTGGTGGATCCGCCAGGCGATTACCCGTTCCATCTCGGACCAGGCCCGGACGATTCGCGTTCCGGTCCATATGATCGAGCAGATCAACAAGGTGGTCCGGGAATCACGGCAGCTTATGCAGATGCTCGGGCGGGAGCCGAACGACGAAGAGATTGCAGACCGTCTGGGGTGGACCGTAAGCCGGGTCAAGTCGGTCAAGAACGTCGCCCGGGAACCGATCTCCCTGGAGACGCCCATCGGCGAAGAGGAAGACTCCCTCCTCGGCGACTTTATCGAAGACAAAGACGTGGAGAATCCGGCCCACCAAACGGCCTTCACCCTCTTGCAGGAACAACTGAGAAGCGTGCTTTCTACTCTTCCCGCACGGGAGCAAGAAGTGCTAAAAATGCGCTTCGGGCTCGAGGACGGTTACTCCCTGACTCTGGAAGAGGTTGGGCTCTACTTCAACGTTACTCGAGAACGTATACGACAGATTGAAGCAAAGGCACTCCGGCGGCTCCGGCATCCGAAACGCAGCCGGCGCCTCAAGGATTATCTGGACAACCAATAACGGAGAATGCAGGTGGTACAGGACATTATCGAGAAGCTCAAAGGCCTTCAGGAAGTCCTTTCAAAGCGCTTTGAAATCGAAGCGGAGATAAAGAATCTCCCCAAGTCTCTCTCGACGAAGACCGAGCTCGTAAATCGCATGAAACGGTCTTATATCGAAAAGAACGAAGAGTACGAGGCGACCCGTCAACGCATCGCCGAGCTTCGGGAACGCATGCTCGAGGCCGAACGGGAGCGGGAGCGATACGAGCAGCAGATGGACCTCATCAAGACTCAACGGGAGTATGAAGCCCTCGATAAGGAGATTCGGGAGGCATCCGAGAGGGAACAGACACTCCGGAAAGATCTTCAGCGGGAGGAGCGGATTCTCCAAGAGATGTCCGAGGGCCTCGAGCGGGAAGAGAATCTGATCAAGCAACAGGAAGAAGAGCTCCAAGAAGAACAGAAAAAGATCAAGAGCGAAACCGAGTCCAAAGAGAAGCAGCTCAAAGAGCTCAAGAAGGACGAGAACGGCCTTACCCCCGGGCTCGACGAGGAGCTTCTGTTCAAGTTCGAGCGGATTCTCCGGAGCAAAGAGGGGGAGGGCATCGTGCCCCTCCGAAAAGGCGTCTGCACCGGGTGCCAGATGATTCTCCCAAACCAATTCGTAAACGACGTCCGCGCCGGAGAATCCATTCTTTTCTGTCCCTATTGCAGCAAGATCGTCTTCTACGTCGATACCGATGAGGACGCACTCGTTTCCGACGAAGAGAGCGAGAGCCTTGCGGATGTAATCGAATCCTTTGTCGAGGAAGACGAGGATGGCTTCGATCTGGACAGTATTCTCGACGAAGAGCCCCTGGAAATGAACGAAGGGGACGACGAAGAAGATGTCGAGGAAGAGGACGAAATCCATCCGGACGACGAAGGGGAAGACGACGAAGAGGCTGAGGAAGAAGAGTTCGACGACGAGGATGAGGACGACGAAGAACCGGCGGGCGACTTTTCCGACGACGAAGAAGAGGAAGACGACCTCGAAGACGACGACGAGGACGACGAATTCGACGAGGACGAAGACGAGGACGAAGACGAAGAAGAGGAATAATCAGGAAGAAAACGGTGTGCGGATCGGGTTGTCGCTCCGGGGGGAGACCTCCGGAGAGGAAAGTCCGGGCTCCGCAGAGCAGGGCACCGGGTAACCCCCGGCCCGGGGGACAGCTTCCACGAAGCGGCTCCCCGGCGAGATAGTGCCACAGAAAACATACCGCCTAATCTTAGCGTCCATGACGAAAGGATCAGGTAAGGGTGAAAAGGTGGGGTAAGAGCCCACCGGAAAGCGGGTAACCGCTTTCGCAGGGTAAACCTTGCCCGGAGCAAGACCAAGCAGCGGTTTAGGGTTGCTCGCCAAACAGCCGCGGGTAGGTCGCTCAGATAGATGACAACCAGCCTTTCGGCTACAGAACCCGGCTTATAGATCCGCACATCTTATGGCCCCGGTGTATTCACCGGGGTCTTTTGCATCATTGACCTAGTGCCACCAACTCGTGTTAAATGGCCCGAGTACGTATGTCACGACTCAGCACCCGCACCGGCTTGTCGACACGCGGTCCAATGGGCAGGTTTCCAGGACCACTATTGCTTCTCGTCGGGGGTCTCCTCCTTGGCGGAGCCCTCTTGCTCTTCTCCTCCCGGATGCAAGCACCGGGCGTGTCTTCCGGGGAATCTGAGATATCCCTGAGGGAGGCCTGGGAGGCGGGGCGGTACGAAGAAGTCCTCGAGGCCGCCGAGGAGATCTTCTCGACGGCGCCCCTCGATCCTCAGGGGTTGGTCTTTGCGGGCTTCGCGCATTTCTACCAGGGGGTCAACGAGGTAGATCGGGACAATCGCGAAAGCGACCTCGCCGGTGCGACGCGTCATCTCCGTCGGGCGCTCCTCCTCGACCGGCCACCGGCCTACGGAGAGGTCAGCTACGTTCTCGCGAAGAGCTACTTCCATCGGGGGCCTTTCTATCATGATCTGGTCGTGGAATACATGGAACAGGCTATAGAAGCCGGCTATGTTGCCGACGATTCATATGAGTACCTTTCCCTTGCGTACGAGACGTTAGGGCGGTACGAGGACAGTATTCGAAGCCTAGAAGAGGCCCTCGGGCGAAACCCTTCGGATCTGATTTTGTTGACCCTCGGGCAGCTGTACCGGAGAGTGGGTGATTATCCGGAGGCGCAGGAGAAGTTCTCCGGCGCGATTTCCGCGACGACGGATTCTTTCCTCGAACAGGAGGCCCGGTACGGTCTTGGAGCGCTTCTACTTGAACAAGGCAAACTTGACGAGGCGGAGGAACAGTATCGCGAAATCCTGGCGAACAACGGTCGCGCCGCCGACGCCCACTATCGGTTGGGCTTGGTGTACCAGGCCCGGAACGACGAGGAGAGAGCCCGTTTCGAATGGAGACAGGCTATCTCTATCGATCCTAATCACGAAGAGGCGCTTCGTTCCCTCCGGGGACGGTAGCTTTATCTCGCAATAGAAGGAACACGGCACTATGTTTGGAGCCTTTTCGAACGATATCGGAGTTGATCTTGGAACCTGCAACACGCTCATCTACATTCGCGGTCGCGGTATCGTCATAAGCGAGCCTTCGGTCGTCGCGGTGGAGAGGGGAACGAAGAAGGTTGTTGCCGTCGGCGAAGAGGCCAAGCGAATGCTCTGGAAGACCCCGGGTGACATTATAGCTATCCGGCCCCTCCGAGACGGGGTAATCGCCGACCTCGAAACCACCGAACGGATGATCCGCTACTTTATCTCTAAAGTCCTGAGCCGTCGCTGGTTCGTGAAACCCCGGATGGTCATCGGGGTCCCTTCCTGCATTACCGAGGTCGAGAGGCGGGCGGTCGAGGAGAGCGCCTATAAGGCCGGTGCCCGGGAAGTCAAAGTTATCGAAGAATCCCTCGCCGCCGCCATCGGCGCTAATATCCCCATCTTCGAGCCCGCGGGACACATGGTCGTGGACATCGGAGGCGGGACGAGCGAGATCTCGGTTATCTCTCTCGGCGGTATGGTCGTAACCAACGCGATTCGCCTCGGTGGCGACGAGTTCGACGAAGCCATCATGAAGCACGTGCGAACGGTCCACAACTTGATCATCGGGGAGGGGACCGCGGAACACCTCAAGACCAAAATCGGTAACGCGTCTCCGGACAAAAAGATCGAGAAGATGGAGATCAAGGGGACCGACGCCATTACCGGGTTACCTCGCCGGTTGGAAATCGACAGCGTCGAAGTCCGGGAGGCTCTCCAGGAACCGATTACCGCCGTTGTGGAAGAGATTAAGCGCACCTTGGGGCAGACGCCACCGGAACTCGCGGCGGACATCGTAGAACGCGGCATCGTGATGACCGGCGGAGGATCCCTTCTGAAAGGACTCGATACCCTTATCGCCAACGAAACCGGAGTCCCCTGCTTTAAGGCCGAGGATCCCCTGAATTGCGTGGCACTCGGTGCCGGTATGTACTTCGAGTTCGAAAAGGGGATTTCTCGAAGCTCTCGCGGGGTGTATAACAAGCTGTAGTCTGTGGACTTACGCGGAACGATTTCTAAACATCGACCATCGGCTGTCTTGGCCGTGTTGGTAACTGTCTGCCTTGTTCTGCTGGCACTGAGCACCAGACAAGAAACCGAACGGCCGGGCCTTTTCCACTCGCTCCTCTCGGCGGGACAGGAGCTTACCTTCCGGGTCCGGCGCGACGTGGTCTCTACGATCACCTCAGTCCGGGAGCTCGGAGAGCTTCGCCGGGACTATCTCGAGTTGGTAGAGCAGGTGCGCGGCTTCGAAGCCGGCGCGGCGGACCTTGCAGAGCTCGAACGGGAGAACGCCCGCCTCCGGGAGCAGCTGGGTTACGCCGAATCCCTCCCGGGTTCCACTATTCCCGCCCAGATTGTCGGAAAGGATCCGAGCAATCACTTTTCTACGATTACCCTCAACAAAGGATCGTCGGCTGGAATCGAGCGTGACATGGCGGTTGTGGCCATTCAGAATGGGCGCCAGGGACTGGTCGGCAAGGTCGTCGAGGTAGGGTCCAACTACGCCCAGGTAATGCCATTGTTCGATTCGAGCCTCTTTGTCGCCGCACGCCTGCAGGAATCGCGCCATGAGGGACTCGTTCAAGGGGGCGGGGCGGCCGGACGGCGGATTGTGATGCGGTTTGTCGCGGCAACCGCCCGGAGTGCCGTGGGATATGGGGACGTTGTCGTTACATCGGGAATGAACTCCTTCTATCCCCGGGGTATCGTCATCGGAACGGTTCTCGAGATTCAGGCACGACCCTACGAGTCGTCCCTGGAACTCTTGGTAGAGCCTGCGATAGACTTTGGGCGTCTGGAGTACGTTTTCGTGGTAGGTCCGGAATTCGAACGGTGATGCGTACGATTGTCGCGGGAAGTATCCTCTTAATTCTGATCGTCATCGGGCAGACGAACCTCTTGAGAATCCTCGAGATTCGGAATGTACAACCGGACCTTATTCTGATCGTCGTGGTCTTTTTGGCGCACTACCACGGCCCCCTCGTCGGGGAGAGCGTCGGGTTCGTTGCGGGTATGACCGAGGACTTCTTGAGTTTGGCTCCCCCGGGTTACCACGCCCTTCTCAGGACCCTGGTCGGTTTCGCCGCGGGCACGACGCACAACCGAATGCTCCTCGACCCGATTTTTATGCCGATTCTCTTGATGGTGGGTGCAACTGTACTTAAGCTGATTCTCGGCTCTCTATTGGCGGTTCTCTTCGCCTTCGAGGGGAGTATCGACCCATTGATACCCGGCCGGGCCGCCATCGAGGTAGTATACACGGCGGTCTTGGGTCCCATCCTTTTCGCGGTGCTCAAGCTCGTACCGGTCCTTCGCTCGGAGCAACGTTTATGAGTGGTTTTTCCGGTTTTGACGGCGGCTTCACCCGTCTTCGGCTCCTTATCATTTCGGCGGTGGTCGTTCTCTCGGTCCTTGTGTACTCCGGACACCTCTTCTCTCTCCAGGTCGTCGACGGCTACGTCTATTCTCTTCGGGCGGAGCACATGAAGCGCCGCAGTAGCTCGATCCCGGCGCAACGGGGACAAATCTACGACCGACACTACGACGTGCCACTGGTGGCCAATGTCGACTCATTTGCCCTGATGGTCACACCGGGGGAGATACCTCAGGGAAAGCACCAGGAGACCCTTGAGCGCATAGCCGAGATTCTGTCGATCGACCTCCAAACGCTTACCGAAAAGCTCCCTCCGGAGCTCTACGGTTCTTTTCAGGAGATCGAGCTTGTCTCGGGTCTCGCCTTCTCCCAATTGGCGTATCTCGCGGAGCGCTCCGAGCGCCTCCCGGGCGTTCACTGGTACAGCAAACCGATCCGGAACTACACCCAGGGACCGGCCACCGCCCATGTGCTCGGGTACGTCGGGGACATTACCCCCGAAGAGTTGCAGGTTCTCTTTAACCGCGGGTACACCGCCCATTCGGTCGTAGGGAAGAGCGGCATCGAGCAGCAGTACGACTTGATTCTCCAAGGCCGTCCGGGGCGCCGGTTTCGAACCGTCGACGCCGCCGGGCGAAGAATGAGCGAAGAAACCGAGGAAATTCCCCCGGAACTCGGAAACAACCTGGTATTGACCCTCGACCGAAAGATACAACAGCTCTCGGTGGACGCCCTGGGGGACCGTATCGGTGCCGTCGTGGTGTTAAAACCGAGCACCGGAGAAATCCTTGCGATGACCTCCTATCCTCATTTCGACCCCAACCGGTTCTACGGCCGGGGTGGGTCGGAAGCCTTCCGGGAGGTGAGTCTCTCGTCAAATTCACCCTTTCTAAACCGAACCATCCAGAGCAGCTACCCTCCGGCGTCGACCTGGAAGATCCTCATGACAACCGCGATCCTGGAGGAGGGGGTCTTCGGTCTGAACGAAACGGTTAACGCAAACGGAACCTACCGCCTGGGAAACCGGGTATTCAACGATTGGCGCCCCCAGGGGTTCGGCCCACTCAATCTCTACGAAGGTCTCGCGGTGTCGTCCAACGTCTTTTTCTGGACGATGGGCGTAGAGTACCTCGGTGCCCAGACGATCTCCGATTACGCTCTCCGTTTCGGATTCGGCACGCCGACGGGGGTCGACCTGCCGGGAGAGGTTCCGGGCCTTGTCCCGTCACCTACCTGGAAACAGCAGAGTTTCAACAGTCCCTGGGTAGGGGGCGACACGGCGAACTTCTCCATCGGGCAGGGATACCTTTCGGTGACGCCCCTCCAGATCGCGAATATGGTGTCGCTTATCGTAAACGACGGGGTGGTGTACGTTCCCAGACTCTTGCGGGAGGTTCGGGATCAGGTGACCGGCGAGGTTATCCGGCGGTCCGAGCCCGAGGTCCTCTTTCAGATGTCGGCGTCCCCGGAGACCTTCCGGCACGTCCGGGAGGCTATGCGGGGAGTTATCACAGACGGCACCGCCGAGGTCGTCATTACGACCCCGGCAGTCGAGGCCGCCGGAAAGACCGGTACCGGGGAGATTGGGTCCGAGGACACCTGGCACTCCTGGTTTGTCGCCTACGCGCCGTACGAGGTTTCGAACCCCGACGAGCGGGTTGTGGTAGCCGTCTTGGTTGATGCCGCCAACGAATGGGAGTGGTGGGCACCGAAGGCGGCGAACATCATCCTTCACGGAATCTTTACCGATCAGGACTACGATGCGACCGTCACCTCCCTCCGCCGGGGACCTCGTCCCCTCTGGTATATGTAATGCGCTCGAGATCGCTCTTCGCCTTCGACGTCTACATCCTCGCAAGTACCTTAAGCCTTATCGTCATCGGCATCCTCTTTATCTATTCCAGCGGGATAACCTCGACGGGAGAGCTCTTTTCGACGGAGTACCTCCGGCAAATTGTTTGGGCATCCTCCGGCTTGGTCTTGCTCGTCGGATTGTCCTTTCTCGATTACAGTAGACTTAAAGGCACCACTCCCTACGTCTATGGCATCATTCTCGCAATTCTGGTCCTTACCCTTTTCTTCGGTAAGGTGGTCAACGGAGCCAGGTCCTGGATTGGGATCGGCAACCTCGGTATCCAGCCGTCTGAGTTTGCCAAGCTCGCGACCATTCTGCTTCTTGCGCGTTTTCTCGATCAACATAGAAAGTCGATAGACCGCTTACCAACCTTCCTCGTCGGCTTTTCCATCACCTTAGCGCCCGTCCTACTCGTAGTGCTTCAACCGGACTTAGGGACGGCCCTGGTGTTTCCGCCCATCTATCTTCTCATGGCCTTTGCCGCCGGGGCGAAGCTTCGTCACGTCCTCTACGTCGTCGTTCTCGGAGTGATCACCTTTGTTCTCGCGGGGCTTCCGGCATGGGAGACCCATATTCGTCAGCAGAGCGTGCCCATTGTCCGGCTGGTAACGGACCCGCGGATTACCGGTCTGGTGCTCCTTAGCATCGTCAGCGTGTCGCTCTTGGCGCTTGTCGGCTTGTTTCTAATGAAACGTCGCTACTTCTACTGGATTGTCTACCTCTCCTCTCTGGCCGGCGGGAGCCTGGTGGCTGCAGTCGCTACCGCCCGGGTCCTCCGGCAGTATCAGATAATGCGGCTGATCGTCTTTCTAGACCCCTATGTCGATCCCCGGGGTTCCGGGTGGAATATCATTCAATCGGTAACTGCCGTCGGATCCGGGGGGCCATTCGGCAAGGGCTTTCTAAAAGGAACCCAAAGCCATTATCAGTACCTTCCGCAGCAGAGCACCGACTTCATCTTTTCCATTCTGGCGGAGGAGTGGGGTTTCCTCGGATCGCTCCTGGTCTTTGGACTCTTTCTGGTGTTGATGCTCCGGGGCCTCCACATCGCCTCTACGGCCAAAGACGGCTTTGCCTCTCTTGTCGCCACCGGGATCGTCGGCCTTATCTTCTTTCACTTTCTCGTAAACGTGGGAATGGCGATGGGAATTATGCCGATTACCGGCATACCTCTTCTCTTCCTTTCTCACGGCGGTTCCGCCCTCTGGACCGGTATGATGAGCGTCGGGATCCTGATGAGCATTTATCTCCACCGGTTTCGATACTCGTGATCTCCCTCTCGGATCTCCACCCGCTTCTGATGCGGGTCGAATACCCGGGGCGTTACGTCGGTGGCGAGTTCGGCTCGGTGGTAGCACGACCCGACTCCGACTCGCTTCGCGTGGCCCTCTGCTTTCCTGATCTCTACGAAATAGGGATGTCGAACTACGCCCTCCGCTTGCTCTACAAGATGGCCAACGACACCCCGGGGGTATCCTGCGAGAGGGTATTTGCCCCGGCTCCGGATTTCCGGGAGGAGCTGAAAGAGGCAGGCATCCCTCTCTTTACCCTCGAGAGTCGAACCCCTCTTTCGCAGGTCGACCTGATCGCCGTTACCATCGGATACGAGCTTGCCGCGACGACCCTCGTCGGGTTGTTGGAAAGCGGCCGGGTCGACCCCCTGGCCTCCCGGCGACGCTCACCCCAAAACGCCCCAGCGCCCCTCCTAATCGGCGGCGGACCCGGTACCGTTAACCCCGCTCCATGGTCCGCCTTCTTCGACGGTCTCTTCCTCGGAGAAGCGGAGGGCGTCTTTCCCGAGATACTCGCGTCCTTGGCGGAGATCAAGCGCCGCGGGAAAGGGGGCCCCGGAAGAGGCGGCCGCGTGGCGACCCGAGAACAGCAGATGTCGGTATTGGAGGAGAATCCGCACGTCTGGGTTTCCGGAAAGCCGCAGAGGGCCAGGAGAGCCGTCTGGCGGGGTTTTGGAAAGGAGCCGGTGTTTGCCGGCACTCCAATTCCGAGCCAACGGGTGGTCCACGATCACGGAGTCGTCGAGATTATGCGGGGCTGCCCCCAGGGATGCAGATTTTGCAGCGCCGGCGTCTATTACCGGCCGTACCGGATGAAAGACGTCGAAGTCATCGATGCCGAGATAGCCTACCTCGTCGACGAGCTAGGGTACCGGGAGATCACCCTCTCTTCGTTGAGCTCCGGTGATTACCGGGACATTTTCGGGCTGTTTCGCTTTCTAAACGAGAAGTACGGAAGGCGGGGCGTTTCCTTCTCGTTGCCCTCCCTTCGAGTCAATTCGCTGACACTGCCGCTGCTTGCGGAGATTTCGCGCGTTCGCCGCAGCGGGCTCACCTTCGCCGTCGAGACGCCGACGGAGGCCGGACAGTTAAGCGTAAACAAGCTCGTTCCCCGGGAGCGTACCCGGGAGGTTCTCTCGGAGGCGGTAGAACAAGGATGGAAGGTCGCGAAGTTCTACTTTATGATCGGCCTCCCCGGGGAGGGGCGAAACACACCCGAAGAGATCGCCGAGCACCTCGCAGCTATCCGTTCCGGGCTCAAGGTCCGGATGAACGTTACCGTCACAACCTTCGTCCCGAAGCCCCACACTCCCTTCCAGTGGGCCCGGCAGCTATCCCCTCCGGAAGCCGACTCACAGCTTCGCCGCACCAAGCAACTGCTCAAGGGGCTCGGCATCAAGATGGGCTACCCGGATCCTTTTACCTCGGCCTTGGAAGGTGTCATCAGTAGGGGAGACCGCCGAGTAGGGGAGTTGATCCTCGACGCGGCCGCCCGGGGATGCTATCTGGATCCCTGGGACGAGCACTTCCGGAAAGCGGCGTGGCAGGACGCGATCGACGCAGCCGGGTGGGACGTTTTCGGGGAGACCCTCGGAGAACGAAGCCTCGACGCCCCGCTTCCCTGGGACGATGTCTCGATCGGGGTTGCCCCTTCGATTCTCAAGCGGGAGTACCGCCGTTCCCTCGAGGGGAAGCTTACCGAGTATTGCGCTCCCGAGTGTCGGGAACCCTGCGGTGTGTGTAACCGGGACACGCGACCCAGGGTCCTTCCGGGGGAAGTTCCGGCTACGCTCCCCGCCGCGCCGCCCGACGAAGCCGCCCCTCCGGACCACGTTCTCAAACCCACGGGAACGCTGCTTTTCGCGTTCCGAAAGAGTGGTCCGGCTTCCTATCTACCCCACCTGAGCACGATGGCCCTCTTCGAGCGTGCATTCCAGCGGGGGAGGGTACCCGCTGCTTTTACCGAGGGGTTCAACCCGAAGCCACGGCTTCAGTTTGCCCAACCTCTGTCGGTGGGTATCTCCTCGGAGGAAGAGCTCGCCCTGGTGCTTCTATCGGTTCCGGAATCCGGTGAGCCAGGAGCTTCGGCCCCGGGCCCATCGGCGGAGGAGCTCAAGGCCGCGATCAACGGGGCCCTCCCGGAGGGGTTCGAGGTGACTAAAGCTGCTCTCTATCCACCGCCCGCCTTACGTCTTTCGTTGATGAGCATGTATTGGGGGGGCGATTTCCGTCTTTCGGGCGACCCGGAGGCTCTTGGAAAGGTTCTCACTTTTCTGGACCGGGAGGAGCCCGAATGGTGCGTTTCTAGGGAGCACCGAAGGCAGGGCGAAGGCGCTTCCGAGAGCCTTCTGTTGCGATACTCTCAGGACGGAGCCGGCGGCAGGGGTCTCAAGAAGACCCTTCTAAGCATTCTCGAAGAAGACTACCAGAAGCTTTCGATACACAGGGTTTCGAGCCTGGCCCGGGGCGCCGACGGTACCGGGGAGGACTACTTTACCGCCTTGGCGGCCTCCCAAAGCTTCTCTAGTTCTTCTGCGCCCAGTCCGTCTAAGGTCGAACCGTCGACGGAGCTCTCCATCGACTTGAACCGCCGGTAGAACTTCTCGTTTGCGCCGTTTAGGGCGACCGACGGGTCGACCCCGAGATGCCGGGCAAGGTTGACGACGGTAAACAGTAGATCCCCGATTTCTTCCTCCCGGGCGCCCTGCTCCCCGTCCGACGAGCCCCCGCCGATGGCTTTGAGCTCTCGTAACTCCTCCTCCACCTTGTCGTAGACGTAACGCGTTTCCGGCCAATCGAAGCCGACCCGTTTAGCCCGTTTCTGCATGCGCCGGGCACGCTCGAGGGGAGGGTAGTGGTGCGATATGTCGTCGAGGAGCCCCTTCTTCCGCTCCGGCTTCTCTTCCTGCTTGATCTCTTCCCATTGCTTCACCACCTCGCCGCTCGTGCGCGCGGCGCTCTCCCCGAAGACGTGAGGATGCCGGCGGATCAGTTTGGTCGTGAGCGTTTCTAAAACATTCGTAAGGGAGAGGCGCTTGTCCTCCTCGTAGGAGAGAACGATAAGAAGGACGATCAGGAGCGTGTCCCCGAGCTCTTCTTCGACCTCCGTCGCGACCCCTCGATTGATCGCTTCTACCGTCTCGTACCCTTCTTCTATCAAGTAGGACTTCAGCGTCTCCGGAGTCTGTTCCCGGTCCCAGGGACACCCGTCAGGACCCCGGAGGGTGCGCAGAACGTCGACGAGTGCGCCGAAGGCATTCATATTCGTCTGAGAGGATTCAGGCATCACAGAGGTTGTATACCAGGAATCTCGGAAGGGGGCCAAGCCCCGATAAAGCCCATATCATATGAGTAGTATCGCATAAGTAGACAGAATATCCCTTATCGGAAGTGAAGGGGTATCAACAACCCTGTTGACGGGTTGACGGGTGTCTCCGGCTTCCGCGTCTCCTATTTCCGCCCCTGGGAGCCGATGCTCCCAAAGAAGACCAGAAACAGCGTCGAGACGATGATCGGCGGAAAGATATTCACCGAATCGTTGAGGTTCGCCAGGCGCTCGATCAGGTCCTCGAAGACGAGGGCGAAGACACCCCCGGCGAAGGCTCCTATGAGTCCGACGATCAAGGCGCCCCAGAACTTGCCGAGGTACTGTTTCTTGAGGCCGAAGTAGAAAAGCAAGGCAGCCCCGAATCCGATTACAGCGTATGTCAGCCCGATGCCTAGGTAGTATGCAATCATGTTCTTCTTCCCATTCTATTGCAGCAGCAAGTAGCCGAGAAACACCGCCTCGGAGTATAGCTGCCGAAAAGTCCCGCCCTCGATTCCGTATCCCAGGGCGTAGATCGCGATCCCGAGCTCTCCGTCCGCCTGCGCGTCGACGATCTCCGCGTCCGCGTCTTCGTCGTCTTCCTCGTACTCTCCGAAAAAACTCTTGAAGCTACCCGAGGTGGCCCCGGGGGTGTTCCGCCGAAGGTCAACGTCCGACGGCGAACCGTCGTTCCAGCTCGCCGTGGCGTCGTCGTCCTCCGGGTCATCCGGAGATTCGAAAAAATCCAGCGTAATGGTGTACCCAAGTCCCTTGTTCGTCACCAGTATCGTTGGGATCGCGGCCTCCTGTTGCCCCCTTATGATTCGCCGGTAGCCGCGGTTGGTCAATCGGCCGATGCCGGTGGGCACCGGCTCCGCGAGAATGCTGTTTTGATCGCCGACGTATGGGTCGTCGGTGGTGTTATTCGCGTAGAGCTTGTAGTACAGCTCGTAGCCGAGAAAGTCGTCGCTCTGGTTTGCGGTACTGTTGTTATGATCGAAGGTTATTTCCGCAAGAAAAAGCTCTGAGTCTATCTCGTCTTCCAACGGTCCTTCGACGAAGGTGATGGACTCGATTCCGCAGCCGGTCATGGTCAAGATCGCCGAAACGAGGACAACCGCCGCCGTTAGGTGGGAGCCGCGGATGTCGACCCTTCCTTCCCGTCGATGACGTCGACGAGCTCGTAGATCAGGACCGGCCGGTTCTTACCCTTGACCCGGATGTTGTCCAGTTCCCGGGCTACCACCCGGTCCTTGACCAAACCGTAGGTGTATTCGCTAATGATGATGTTGGTGGCGTACATCTTGTTGGTGCCCTCGAGGCGGGCGGCCAGGTTCACATTGTCTCCCATGAGGGTGTAGTTCATTCGGCCGAGGGAGCCCATGTTTCCCACCGTCATCACCCCGGAGTTTACGCCGATACCAATGTTGATCCGCCTGTCCTCGGGCCACTGAGAGTTCAACTGGTTGAGCGCTTCCATTTGCCGAACGGCGCACTGACACGCAAGGTAGGCGTGGTCCGCCTGGGGAAGCGGCGCTCCCCAAAAGCACATAATCTCGTCGCCGACGTACTTGTCCAAGGTCCCTTGAAAATCCAGGATGATGTCGGTCATCGAGGTAAGGTAGACGTTGAGGTGGTTGACAAGCTCCTGGGGTGTCATCGCCTCGGAGAGCGTCGTAAACCCTCGGATATCCGAGAAGAAGACCGTAAGCTCCTTGTCGACACCCCCGAGCTCCGGGGGGTTCTCGAGTATCTGATCGACGACCTGGGGGCTAACGTACTTTCCGAACATATCCCGGATTCGGCGCTTGTCCCGTTCTTCGGTCATTATCCGATAGAGCACCACGCTCAAGTAGGAAAATATCATCCCGAGAGCCGGCGCGGTAAAGTTGACCACAAAGGAGCGAGTATCGAAGATCATCGTCGTCGCGAAGAAAAAGACCACCAGGAGTATGAAGGTCCCCAAGAATGAGTAGATGGTAGACAGCCGGGAAGCCAGAAAGGCGACCAGGAGCGAGAGCACCACCAGCACCGCAGCGTCGACCCAGTAGGGGGCGTACTCGATAAACCGGTTCATCAGGATGGTATTCAGAGCGTTGGCGTGAATCTCCACCCCGTACATCAGGCCGTAGGGGGTAGTCTTCTCGTCTTCCGCCATCCCCTGGGCGAAGGCCCCAACCATGATGATCTTGTTGTCCACGGCCCGGGTCCGAGGCCAGGTCGCCGGGTCGGGGCCCGGAACCCGCGCGGCGTACCCGGCATACGGGCGCACGGGAAAGGTCTGGTGACCGTCCCGGGCGGCGCTCGACCGGACGCCCATAAAGTTGATCAACATATTCCCTTCATCATCGATGGGAATGACGATTTCGTCGCGATAAGGGACCCACTCCCCTACTTCGGTTTCAAAGATTTCCGGCGACGGAATTCGTATGTATTCGCCGATCACGACCTCCAGCTCTTCCAAGGGCGTGTTAAAGTAGTCCGCCGCAAGGGCCAGGGTGATCGCCGGGATAAATTCGTCCTGGTAGTGCCGGACCACGTAGAAGACGTCGTCCGGCTGCCCGTCGTTGTCGCTGTCGATGATCCGCTCGGGCGCCCGCTCCTCCATTTCCCGGGTCAGTTCGACAAGCGATTCGGCGGTAAGGGGTGTCCGGATCGTGTGCTCCCGGCCTTCGCGATCGAACCAGGCAAGGCGCTCGAAGCGTCCGTCGTCGACATCGAAGCCAGGTTCCAGCTCGTCGAGGCGGTACGCGGCTATCAGTTCGCTCGAGCGGGCTATCAGAGCTTGCCGCCGGTAGACTTCGTCGTAATCCTGGTAGAAGTTTGCGTGTCCGTATCCGCCGACGACCTCACCGAGAGGCTGGAGCGGGGGCTGGAGTCCCAGGTGGTAGGGCAGGCTCCACCATTCGCCTTCTACCCGGGTAATGCGTCCCGCCGCGTCGTACAGCCGCTCGTGCCGGGCAAAGAGCTCTTCCTCGGCTCCCGGGGGAGGTGCGCTCTGCTCGAGGATGGTCTCGAGAAAGACACGCTCGTTTTGCAGCATCGCCTCCCGCAAGAGGGCATCGTTGAAGGCTCTTTCGGAAGGCTCTATAAAGAAGATGTCGAGAAAGAGGGCCCTCTCGCGCTGAGACTGGTCGGTAATCCGTGCAAAGGAGTTTACCAAGTCGGCGTGTCGGTACCTCGGAAAGGGCCACTGCCCGAACTGGTTCAACGTCGTAAAGTCAATACCGACGATGAGTATGTCTTCCGAGACATTCGGGTTTCGCTCGACCTGTTGAACGCCTTCCTGGATATCCTGGCCCCGGAAGGTCGTCTTGAGTTTGAAGTGTGTGTCCAACATCCGGAGCTCGAGACGGTCGATAATCGCCGTTCCCGCGTCCATGGCCAGGATAATCCCGGCCACGAGCAGCCCAAACACGATGCCAAATCTCTTGGTCTGGAGAAAGCGCAAAGCCCTACTCCTGTTGCCTAATTGATACGCCCCTCGGCGGTCAGCAGGATTATACGGCTCCGAGCGAGGCTTGTCCAACTGCTCCCCGGGTGGTTCTCCACAAGGCGTTGGTAGTGTTCCTCGGCGCCGGCAAAATCGCCGTTCTCCTCGGCGATGCGCCCCAGAGAAAACACCGCCTGAGGTACGAGGGGCGACGGTGACTCCCCGAATCGGTCTTCAATCTCCTGGAAGCTCTCGGTTGCGGAATCGAGCTCCCCGGCCTCTTCGAAGGCCGCACCTGCGTTGTAGAGGCTCACCGAAGCAAGGTGACTTCGAGGGAAGGTCTCGGCCGTCTCCCGGTACGCTTCACCGGCACTAACCCAGTCTTCCAACTGCCGGTAGATTTCTCCTTGGAGAAATCGCGCTCGATTGGCGGCGTACTTCCGAGGATACTTCGCAAGGACCTCCTGAGTAATGGTTTCAAGCTCGACCCGAATATCTTCGGCTGCCGCGGAGTCGTCGTCTTCCAGGGCGTCGACCCAGGATTGATAGAGGTCTTCCGCCTCTTCGACACGGGTAAGCGCCTCTTCGGCGCGACGCTGCTGAACTTCCAGATACGCGAAGGTCGCAATCAACGCGACAACCAGTATTGCCATCCCCCAGATAAGGGGTTTTCGATAACGGCTCAATGCTTCGATCAGCCTCGTACTGAAAGAAACGTCCTCTTTCCCTGCCATCTTTACCTGCCTATTCCTAGTTCTTTAATGAGTCTCGATAAATACGTACGTTGAATGCCCAGTGTACGCGCTGTTGCCGTTTGATTCCAGCCATGGTGTGCAAGACTGTTCTCAATAAGGGTTCGTTTGAACAACGTGATTGCTTCCTTTAGCGATTTACCCCGGTAGCGATCTCTTTCGTCGGTCCCATCTCCGCTGAGCATAAGGTCTTCCCGCTGAATATAACGACCCGAGGCGATCACGACGGCCCGTTCGATAACGTTCTCCAGCTCCCGGACATTCCCAGGCCAAGAGTAGGTGAGCAGTCGTTCCGTGGCTTCGTCGGAGAATCCGTCGATACTCAACTCCCTTCCCCGATTGTGCCGTTGGAGAAAGTGCCGGGCGAGAAGAGGGATGTCGTCGGGACGCTCTCTGAGGGCGGGGACCCGCAAGGGGAGCACGTTCAATCGAAAATAGAGGTCCCGCCGGAAACGTCCCGATTCCACCGCTTCCCGGAGGTTACTGTTGGTTGCGGCGACGATTCGGACGTCTACCCGGGTCGACTCGCTCGCGCCGAGGCGTTCGAAGGTCTGTTCCTGAAGGATTCGGAGCATCTTGGCCTGGACCCCTAGGGGTAGCTCTCCGACCTCGTCGAGAAATATCGTGCCGCCGTCGGCAAGCTCGAACCGTCCCCGGCGGTCTCTTATGGCGTCGGTGTAAGCCCCCCGGACGTGGCCGAAGAGCTCGCTCTCCAAGAGCTGTTCCGGTAGGGCGGCGCAGTTAACCCTTACCAGGGGTCCCTTTCGCCTAAGGCTATGCCCGTGAATAAACTCGGCGAAGAGCTCTTTCCCTACCCCGCTTTCTCCGAGAATCAGTACCGACGAGTCGGTCCCGGCTATCCGAGTGGCCATCGAAAGGGTTTCGCTCATCGCGGTACTGCGATACACCAAGGGTCGGCTCTCCGCCACCTGGGCCTCGAGGCTGTCGACACGCTTCCGGACCCGGTCCAAGGAGCGGGTGTGTTGGATAGCGAGGGCCGCTTGATTCGCAAAGATCTCCAACCAGGTCAGATCCTCCGCGGCGAAACCGCTCCCGTCGACCTTATTGATTACCTCGATCACACCGATACACCGCTCCCCGAGGCGCAGCGGAACCGCCATGAGTCTACGGGTTTCGAAGCCAACCTGCTTGCCGATCTCCCGGTAAAAGCGCTCGTCCTCCTCCGGTTCGTTGACGATTACCCCGGTGTTATTCGAAAACACCCAACCGGCGATCCCTTCATCGACGTTGATCGAAAGACGCTCCACTTCGGGCCCCCGGGGTCCAAGAGCAATTTCGAAGTAGAGGCGCTGGTTCTTTTCGTCGAGGAGCAAGAGACTCGAAGCCTCGGCGTTTGTAAGGCGGGTAGCCGCGTCGACGATCCGCTCGAGCAACAGGTGCGGATCCGAGTAGTCCGCGTTTATCGAGCTGTTTAATTCGATGAAAACGCCGAACTTGTCGGCGTCTATGGGAGCGGTAAACATGCCTCGTCGGGCGGCCTCGGCGCCGTACGGCGCCTAGTTCTTTTCCTTCTCCTTGAGAAGCTCGCCGAGGGTAAGCGTTCCCTCTTCGGAATCGTCGTGGATGTACTTCTGCAGCTCTTCCTGCCGTTCTTTGCGTTCCACTTCCCGGACGGATAGCCCCAGCCGTTGCTTCCCAGGGTTGACCTCGGTAATGATGGCCTGAAGCCGGTCGCCGGTCTTTATCTTCTCTACGGCTTTCTCGTAAGATTCGGTCCGGGGATCCACCAGGTTCGCCTTGTGAATGAGCCCCTCGATACCGCCCTGAACCCGAACAAAGACGCCGAAGTCGGTAATATTGGTAACTTCACCCTCTACGACATTCCGCTCGGCGTAGGCCCGCTTTAGGGAGACCCAAGGATCGTCCGAGAGCTGCTTGATGCCCCCCCGAATATTATGGGTCTCCGGGTCGATCGCGGTAATGACAAAGTCAACCTCTTCGCCTTCGGTCAAAACGGCGCCGGGATTCTTCGGCCGTTTGGTCCAGGAGAGATCGTCGGCGTGAATAAAGGCGTCTATACCCTCTTCCAGCTCCACGAAGGCACCGGAGTTGGTAATCTTCTTTACCGGGCGCCGGAGCGTCATCCCGACGGGATACGACGCGGCGATCTCGCTCCAGGGGTTCGGCTGCGCCTGCTTGACGCCGAGGGAAACCCGGCCCTGGGTAACGTCGTAGTCGAGAATCATCACATCGACTTCGTCACCGACGTCGAGGACTTCCCGGGGATGATCGATGTGCTTCACCCAGGAGAGCTCCGAAATGTGGGCAAGCCCTTCGATTCCCTCTTCCAACTCGATAAAGGCACCAAAATCGGCAAGCTTGGTAACCTTTCCGGTAACGACCTGGTCGACGCCGTACTTCTCTTCGAAACGGTTCCAGGGGTCTTCGGTCATATGGCGCAAGGAGAGGTTGATCTTCTTTTCCTCGGTGTCCAACCGGATAACCCGAAGGTGGATCACCTCGCCCTTCTGGACGTAATCCCGGGGACGGGTCGCGTGGCCCCAGCTCATGTCGTTGAGGTGCAGAAGTCCGTCAAAGCCGCCTAAGTCGATAAAGGCGCCGAAGGAGGTAAACGACTTGACGGTCCCCTCGACGACGTCGCCGATGTCCGTATTGGCGAAGAACTCCTCGCGGTTTTTCTCGACTTGTTCTTCGAGCCATCCTCGGCGGGAGACGACGATGTTCACCCTGTTATCGCTATAGAGTCGCTCGATGTGGAACTTGCTCTTGATGCCGACGTATTCCTCCGGATCCTCGACCCGGTGAACATCCATCTTAGAAATCGGGTTGAAGGCCCTCAGGCCCCCAAAAAGACGAACTTCGAATCCACCCTTTATCGACTTTGCGACCGTTCCTTCAACGGGCTTGTGCTCTTGAAAGGCGTCCTTGAGCAGTTTCCAGGAAACGCGCTCGTCGGCCTTTCTCTTGGAAACGTTGATTCCGCCCTGGACGGTCTCCTTGTTCAAGAGGACAACACTAACGGTGTCACCAATGGTTGGTGGCTCATCAAATTCGTCGAGACGAATACGCCCTTCGGACTTATAGCCGATGTCTACAAAGGCATATTCGGTTCCCACCTGAACAACCGTTCCCTCGACGAGTTGCCCTGACTGCAAGTCGTCAAGTGGCTTGAGGAACTCTTCTTGCAGCTCCTCTTGTAATAGCTGTTGTTCAGGTGTTTCGGGACCTGACGCGTCTCGATCGCTCATAATTACAAGAAACTCCCAATGATGTTAATTTTTTTGGATACTAGCAATAACTGTCTCACAAACATCTTCTATGGTCAAGTCCGAGGTGTCCAAATAGGTCGAATCGGGGTCGCGCCTAAGGCTTCCGACGGCCTTTTCCCGGTCTTGCCGGTCTCTTTCTTCCGTCCTTGCCATCACCTCTTCTACGCTTCCTTCGGTGCCCGCCGCCATACGTCTTCGGGCCCGGGTTTCCAGGGACGCGTCGAGGTAGAACTTGTATTCGGCGTCGGGAAAGACAACCGTGGTCATGTCCCGGCCTTCCACAACCGCGTTCCGGCCTTCCACGCTCCGCCGGATTATATCGTTGACGCGGCGCCGCACTTCCGGAATCGCGGAGTGTCTAGAGACCCAGTGGTCTACCTCCCCGGTGCGCAGCTCGTCACCGAGCGCCGTACCGTTAAGCAGCAGGGCGTCGGGAGAGTAGTCGATATCGATCTCCTTCAGGGCACCGCGAATCTCCCCGGTATCGGCCGGATCGCTTTTCCGGGAGAGAACGTAATAGGAGACCGCCCGGTAGAGGTTCCCGGAGTTCACGAAGAAGTAGCCCAACCGATCGGCAACGCACCGCGCAATGGTGCTCTTTCCGCTCCCGGCGGGCCCGTCGATCGCAACGACCATTAGCGTCCTCCCCCGAGGGACGCGACCTCTTCGGCGGTCAGAAAACGATACCCCCCGGGGGGAACCGGACCGAGATGTACACTACCGATACGGATGCGGTGCAAACGCTTGATTCCTATCTTGCGGGTCTCGAAGACACGCCGGATCTCCCTGTTCTTCCCTTCTTCGAGAACGAGGTTGACCCTCCTGGAATTCTTGTAGGTGTAGTGTTTCAGGAGGTACCGAACGCCTTCGACGAAGATACCTCGCCGGTACTCCTGAAGAAGCTCTTCCGGAATCGGGACCTTCGCCTCCAGGACGTACTCCTTCTCCACCCGGTTCGAGGGATGCATGACCCGCTTGGAAAAGTAGCCGTCGTTGGTTACCAGAATAAGGCCGCTCGAGAGAAAGTCCAGGCGCCCCACGGTAAAGAGCCGCTCGGGAAAATCGGGCTGCACCAGGGAGATGGCCAGGGGCCGATTTTCGGGATCGCTACTGCTACACAGGTAGCGTTTCGGCTTGTTCAGTGCAATATGGATTTTCCGTTGCGCCGGCTCGACCCGCCTTCCGCTGTACCGGACGGTGTCACCCTCGTTAACCAAAAAGCCCTGGCTCGTGACGATCTCGCCGTTAACCTCGACCTCCCCTTCCGCAATCAGGGCTTCGCTTCGGCGCCGGGAAGCGACACCCGCCCGGGCGAGGTAAACGTGGAGACGCATCGGGTATTCGTCGGCGGTTCTATTCGTCGGGGGCAAAACGCTCCTCTTCCACGTCTTCGAGCTTCGGCAGTTCGGAGATACTCGAGAGCCGAAAGGCCCGGAGGAATTCCCGGGAGGTACCGTACTGCGTCGGCCGCCCCGGGGCGTCCTTCTTACCCGTTTCTTTGATCAGCCCCCGGTCGAGGAGAAGACGGATCATTCCGTCGGCGGCTACGCCCCGGAGGCTCTCGATCTCTCCCCGGGTAACCGGCTGCGAATAGGCGATGATCGAAAGCGTCTCGAGGGCGGCCTTCGAGAGACGGGTATCGTGCCGTTTGCCGTACCGGTCCCGGAGGCTGTTCGAAAGTGCCTCCTTGGGGGCCATGAGGAGCCCGTCGGCTATGCGGCGAACCTCTATACCGCACTCAGGCGCGGCGTACCGGTCGACCAGAGCCGAAAGCGCCCGGCGGACGACTTCCACCCCGAGTCCGGTGATTCGAGAAATCGTCTTCTCGTCGACCGGTTCGGTCTCCATCAGGAGCACCGCCTCAACCAACGCCTGTTCCGTCTCAAGCGCCATACTGCGTCCGCCTAATTCTAATGTCACCGAAGAGCCGGTTCTGCCGGATCGAGATACGCCGGGTTTTCGTCATCTCGAGGAGTGCTAAGAAGGCGCAGACAAGCTCCAGAATCGAGTCTTGCCGCTTGATGAGCTCGCTAAAATCGAACTCCTCCCGTTCCTCGAGATACTCTTCGATAAGCGCGACCTTCTCGTTTATCGAGACCTCTTCGTAGAGCTCGATGAGCCGTTCCGCCCCGAGGTTGGACATGACCGCGGCAAAGTGCTCGAAGAGCGCCCAGGCATCGAGATCCTGCCAGGCGTCTTCGGTGTCCGGGAACGGAAGGTTCCGCTGCTTGGGGGGCCGGAGAATGTCCAACTGGGCCTCCTCCTGCCGCTCCTCCATGAGCTCGGTGAGCTTTCGGAATCGCTGGTATTCTATCAGCCGTTCGACCAATTCCTTCCGAGGATCCTCGAAATCGTCATCCTCGCTGTCTTGCATCGGAAGCAGCATCCGGCTCTTGATATAGAGAAGCGTCGCCGCCATCACGTAAAAGTCGGTGATATTGTCCAGATCGACCCGCACGGCGTAGGCCATATAGCCCAAGTACTGCTCGGTAATCTCTCCGATGGGGATGTCGTAAATGTTAATCTCGTTCTTTCTAATTAGAAAGAGGAGGAGGTCCAGGGGGCCCTCGAAGGAAGGCACCCGTACCACGGGTCCTTGGGTATCCTCACTGCTCATTGGTCGGTTCAGGCAGAGTATACGACTGCCTTGCCGTAGCAGTAAACACCCTGCCCCGGGAGGAAAGCCGAAACTGCGCTTAAGGACCGTCCGTCGCGCGGGTCTCGAAGCCCCGGGGCAATCTCCAGGAGGGGACGTAGGACGAACTGCCGTTCGGTAAGCCCCGGGTGAGGAATCGTCAACTCGGGCTCACTGAGGGTGTCGGTCCCCCAGAGCAGCAGGTCGATGTCTATCATGCGGGGGCCCTTAGGGCGTTCCCGCATCCGGTCTCGCCCGAGGGCGGCTTCGATTTCGTTCACCCCCCGGAGAACCAACGCCGGGGGAGCCTCGGCGTCGATCCGGCAGCAGAGATTCAAAAAAGCCCCCTGGTCGGTAACGATCTGCGGATCCGTCTCGTAGACCGAAGAGACCACCTCAACAGGCCAGCGTGCGTCTATGCGGCCAAGGGCTTCAGACAAGTATCCGAGCCGGTCGCCCCAGTTGGAGCCGAGACCCAGGTAGCATTCGGCCACGCCTTAAAAGAGTTCCTCTTCGCCGCTCGTGCCGGCGGCCTCTTTGGCCCGGTGCGCGAGGCCGGAGCCTTTCCCCTTCTCGGTCTCCGTAGCCGAAGCATCAACGGCGGCCGGGGCGGCGGTCTCTTCCGCGGCTTTAGCCCCCCGGGGTGGAAGCGGTGGAAAGAGAGCCGCGCGAATCTTAGCTTCTATCTCCATGGCGATATCCTGATGCTCTTCGAGAAACTGCCGGGCGTTGTCCCGCCCCTGCCCCACCCGCTCCTCGCCGTAGGAATACCAACTGCCGCTCTTTTTGATTAGGTCGAGCTTAAGGGCGCCGTCGAGGAGGCTCCCCCAGTAGGAGATCCCTTTTCCGAAGATAATCTCCATCTCGACTTTCTTGAACGGCGGTGCAACCTTGTTCTTGACAACCTTCACCCGGACCCGGTTGCCGATCGCCTCGTCGGCGCCTTTGGTAATCGTTTCGATTCTCCGGACCTCGAGGCGAACGGAGGAATAGAACTTAAGCGCCTTTCCACCGGTTGTGGTCTCCGGATTCCCGAACATCACCCCTATCTTCATCCGGATCTGGTTGATAAAAATGAGACAAGTTCCGGACTTCGAGATGGTGGCCGTCAGCTTACGCAAAGCTTGGCTCATCAGACGGGCCTGGAGCCCCATATGGGAGTCCCCCATGTCGCCTTCGATCTCCGCCTGGGGCGTCAAGGCGGCAACCGAGTCGACGACGATAATGTCTACCGCGGCGGAACGGACGAGGGATTCCGCGATCTCGAGAGCCTGTTCGCCCGTGTCGGGCTGAGAAACCCAGAGCTCGTCGATGTTCACGCCAAGATTTCCGGCGTAGACCGGATCGAGAGCGTGCTCTGCGTCGATGAACGCCGCGATACCGCCGAGCTTCTGGGCCTCGGCGATGGCGTGGAGGGCAAGAGTTGTCTTTCCGGAGGACTCGGGTCCGTATATCTCGATAACCCTGCCCTTGGGATATCCCCCGAGCCCGAGGGCCTCGTCGAGAAGAATAGACCCGGACGGAATAACCTGGATCCCCCGGACGTCGACCCCTTCGCCGAGCTTCATCAGGGAGCCCTTTCCGAACTGCTTCTCTATCTGCAGCTTCGCCGCTTCGAGGGCCTTATCCTTCTCTTCTCTCTTCCGGCCGGCCTCTGCCGTCGTATCGCTTTTTGCCATTGCGTCCCCTTGCGCGACTCGGTTCTTTGTCAGCACCATGTAGAACACCTCCACAGAGGAATACGGCGCTGATCTACCGCAGAATTCAACGCAATACTATTTCCTCCCATCCTAGCGGGTCAATAGCGGCCGTCGCCTCACCCTTCTCCTGGACGCTCCGACGCTCCCGTGCTATATAGGTGCCGTGCGTGGTGAGCTTTTGGTGGTGGCTACCCGGTCCATGGTCGACTACGCGGGCCGCGTCGCGTATCAATTGGAGACCTTCCCGGACTATCGGGGCCACCGGAATCTACGAGACAGGGTTGACAGCCTTGCGGCGGTCCGTTTTGCCGACGGCGAGATGGAAGTCGAGGTCAAGACATCGGTTCGAGGAAAGGATGTCTTTCTCTTCGGTAACGCGGGTCGCAACGACCTAAACCTTACGGTGGAAGAGAACAAGATGGAGCTCTACCACGCCATCGACGCCCTCAAACGCGCCCAGCCGGCGAGGATCACCCTCTTCGAGCCCTTCTGCAGCGCCTCCCGGTCCGACCGGACCACCCGGAGGAACTCCGTCGGCTTCTGGATCCACTACAAGACCTTGGTCAGCCTCGGAGTGGACCACATTATTACTTACCAACTCCATTCGGATAAGTCGAAGACCATCGTCGATCCGGACATCTGCTCAATCGACGATGTTCCCGCCGGCAGCCTGGTCGAGGAATACCTAACCGACAAGTTTATCAAGACCAAGGAGAATCTGACCCAGGTCATCCAAGGGCAATGGGTGTTCTGCTCCGTCGACGCCGGCAGCGAAAGTCTCGCCAAGAAGTACGCCGCCGCCTTCAACACCCCTCTCATCATCGCCCATAAGCACCGCGACTATACCAAGACCAATACGGTAGATTCCATCGACATCCTTACCGATAGTCCGATCGAGGGTAAGGAGATATGGATTGTCGACGACATGATAGATACCGGGGGTTCGGTCTATACCTTGGTCCGGGAGCTTGCCGATCGGGGCGTCTCCCGGATCAACATTGCCGCAATCCATCCCGTCTTTTCGAACCCCGCCATCGAGCGGTTGACCTCCCTCTACGAGGAGAAAATCCTCAACAGCGTCGTGGTCCTCGACACCGTCCCCTGCACGAGCAGCCTCCGGGACCAGATGCCCTTCCTCCACGTTGTCTCCTCGGCCCGGAGAAGCGCCGAGATCGTGAAACGCCTCAACGACGAGGGGAGCCTCTCGCCCTTCTTCGACGAGTTCAACGCAATGGATTATCTGAGCTCGATGCGCTTGTTCATGTAAGGTCCCCGGTAGGTGCTCCTGCCCTAGAATGCTTTCTTCGAATCGACAAGGATAGTGACCGGTCCGTCGACGTCGCACCTGACCGTCATACCCGCACCGAAACGGCCGGTCGCGACCCGTTGTCCCTGGAGCGACAAGGCGTCCACCAGAGTAGAGAGAACCTCTTCGGCTATCCCCGGTTCCTCTGCGTTATTGAAGGACGGACGGCGCCCTTTCCGGGCGTCCCCTCCGAGGGTAAACTGCGAAACCAGAAGAATCTCTCCTCCGGTCTCCGAGACCGAGAGATTCATCTTTCCTGCGTCGTCCTCGAAGATACGGAGTCCCGAGAGTTTCTCGGCCATCCACTGCACGTCTGCCGGGGCGTCACCTTTCATCACGCCGACATAGGCGAGAATTCCCCGGCCGATTGCCCCCGTGGTTTCTCCCGTCGCCTTCAGAAGCACGGAAGCGGCGGCGACGCGCTGAACTACCGCCCTCACCGGTCGGCTTCCGTACCGAGAAGGCGGACAGCCTCACCTCGCAAGGCAAACGACCCTGCCTCCACGTTGGTTATCTCGCCGAGAAGCTCGACATTGGTACCCGGCTCCACCGATACTCCGAAGAAGAAGCGCGTTGGGACCATCCCCTGGAGCACCCGTCCCTCTTCGAACCCTACGAGAAAATCGAAGGCGATGACGTCGTCTGAGACTTCGAGGTTCGCGACCCTCCCCCGCCACTTTACGTAACAGCCTTGGTAGAGCCAAGGCTCCGCCGCTACGTCGGAATACTCAAAGTTGTCCTCCAAACCGACCAGGTCCGGTACCCGGAAATAGTCACTCAGTAGCGACACCCTGCGCTTTATCTCGGTCGAAGCGTTCGATAAGAGAAGCCGGTTGGCGTGTCTCCGGGCAAGGTTGTCCCGCTCGTCGTGGAAGTACTCCCGGAGCTCGAGAACAAGCTGTTCGATTTCGTCTTCGGTGTAGGTGTAACGGAAGCTTCCGGAGTAAGCGACCAAATCGTCGACCGAATCATCTTCGAGGATCAGCAATTCGTCACCGGGGCGCGGCTCCCCTCGCGACCCGTCGAAGACACCCTGGTCGACAACGTAGACGACAAGCCAGGAGCCGAGAACGACGGTCGCCACCGCCGCAAGAAGGAGAAGGCTCCGTCCGGCACGGAGCCTCGGTGCCGGCAGATACTGCCCGAACGTCTTGCCGTGGAGAGTCCGTTGTACGGCACTTTCGGTCTCGCTTTTCCGGACAAGGTCGAGACCGCTCTGAGCGATTCGGTTCTTCGGATCCACTTCCTTGACGGCCAGCCAGTCTCTCATCGCCCGCTGGACCTCGCCCTTCCGTGCTCGGAGGGCGGCCAGGGCGAGGCGCGAATCGACCGCCTCCGGCGTAAGGTCGACGGCCCGGGAGAGGTAGGTTTCCGCGCCTCCAAGGTCTTGAGCTTGGAGACACGCCATACCGAGAAGGTGATAGAACCGGGTTTCGTCCCGGAACAGAAAGACTTGCGGCTCGAGAAGATGGATTACGTCGGTGTACTTTCCCTGCCGGTAGAGCCGCTCGGCTCGGGAGAGGGCCTTATTGGGATCGATCACCGGGTCCGCTACGGGTCGTCTCGGCGCGCCGCCGAAGTTCCTCGTAGATGCGACGGACTACTTCGACGTCCTCCTCGGACGGTCCCCCCTCCTGGGACAAGATCTCGTCGATCTCCGCCAGAAGATCGTTAACCGCGACCACTTCCTCCTCGAGACTCCCCCCGGAGGTTATCCGGCCCTCTTCCGTCGTGTCCCGGAAGAGAGACTCCAGGGGTCCCTGGGAGCCCTGGGTAGCGGCGAAGCTTCCGCTTCCGGCGGATCCCATTACCGAGACAACGGTAAAGCGCTCATCCGGGGCGACCCGCCGGGGGCCGTAATACATCGCCGCCGCCGAGTCGTTGATCGAATACGGAAGAAGGCTGAAAGTCCGGCTTTCCCGGACCGCGTAATCCCAACTCGACTCGACTAACCGCTTCCAATTGGCAAAAACCACCCGGTCCGGACGGCTTACGCCGTCGCCCCTCAGGGAGTACCGAAGCCCAAGGCCCGGTGTGTTCGCCGACGGAGAAACCCAGTAACGGGCCGAAGAGACACTCGTCTCCCGGGTAACTTCCTCCTCACCGTCCACCAGAAAATGAGCCGGTTGGGCCTCTCCGAGGGTTGTGTCCAAAAGAATCCGGAGACCGATATTCCTCGTCTCCTCCGAGCGATTGGCCACGGTGGTCACTATTTGAACGCCGTTGGCCAACCGGGAACCTCGGGAGGCGACGAAGGAGAAGTCCTGGATGACTTCGATACTACCCGAAGTCCACATAAACCTTCCTCCCTCCCGTGTCCTGCGTGTCTCGAGACTGAACCCTCCGGATGCGCCGAGGCGATGGAACTGGTTTCCGTCGAGAACCGCGGTACCCGAGGTTTCCGGGTCCTGGTCGAAAAAGAGAGGGACGTACCGGTTTGCCGCGATGTCGGCAAGATAATAGAGAGAGAATGATCCGGCTTCCTCGTCCAACTCGAGTCGAACCAGCCCTTCCCGAAGCTCCAGGGCCCCCAGAGAGGGTGGAAGAAACCAGAGCGACGCGAGCGCCACGAAAGATAGGACCGCTGCTCTGACGTTCACCTATTGTCCCTCCCGGTTTTCGATGGAGAGGAGCAGCTCTTCCTTGAGACGAAGGGTCTGCGCCTTTATGTCGAGAAGCCGGCTCCGCCGGAGTAATTCCGCCTCGCCTTCGCTGCCGACTCGGCCGCTTCGGTCGAGGGCGAATTGCAGTTGCCTGATCTCATCCTCCTTGGCGGCAATCTCCTCTTCCAATTCCGCTATCTGAGCCTCGAGACGGAGGATCTCCGACCGAAAGTCGCCGGGGGACTGTCTTGCGAGGCTCTCTTGATAGGCACCTACCGCTTCGTCGAGAGACCGTTCCTGCCGTTCGAACTCTTCGAGGGCCTGGAGGTACTCCTCGTGGCTCCACCTCAGGAGCTTAAGAAGCTCATTCTCCCGCTTCGTGAGGTCGATGAGCGACAGACGGTATCGAGCGGCCTCGACACGGTGGCTTCGGGGGTACTCTTGAATGACCCGGGCAAAGAGCTCTTGGGCCCGATCGTACTGCCCCAGAGAAAAGAGCGATTCACCGCTCCAGTAGACGGCATTTGCAACGTAGGGGGAGTCGGGAAACTCTTCGACGAAGGCCGAGAACAGCTGGATCGCCGCCTCGAAATCGCCTTGAAGAAACACCAGGCGTCCTCGTTGGTAGGTGGCTTCCTCGTAGTTGGGGTGAGAGGGATAGTTAGCCAAAAAGTACTCGAGGTTCCGGGAGGCCTCTTCGAGTTGCCCTAGACCGAGGGCCGATTTGGCGATCCAGAAGTAAGCGTCACCGTGGTACCGCTCGTATTCCGGATCCAAGAGAAGCTCCCGAAAGAGCAAAATGGCCTGCCGATAGTCACCTTCGCTAAAACGCTCGATTCCCTGGTCCAAGATTTGGAAGCCGCGCGCCGTTTCCTGGGAGCCGACCGTCCCGCCGAGGATGACAAGAAAAAGCGAAACAAGTACAAGGGTCTTCCTAATTGTCACTACGTACTACCTCTTGTAACATTGTCGACCGCCTGGTACCCTAGCTGAATCCGCCAAGGTACTGGTAGCGTTGACTCTCCGCCGCCTCATGGTATATTAATTGTACGAGAAGAACTACCGTTGAGTATGTCCCAAGGAAGCGCCGACACCAAGGATACCCCCGTTGGTGAGCTCTTGTTGAGGGCTTTTGCATTTATCCGTCAACACCGTCTAGACGAAGCTATGCAAACACTTGAAGACGCGCTTGCGGTCGACTTCGACAATGACGAGGTCGTTTCGTCGCTGAAATATGTCAACTTCTGGCAAGAGCGTCAACACGCCGCGAGCCGGATAGACAAGGGCGTCGAGAGGGGAGAGTACCTTCTCTCCCAATGGAAGCCCTTCATTCAGTTTGCCGGAGCGGCCCGGGGAGAGCCCTGTGAGCGCTGTCTGTTTGCTCTGCGACAACACGTATTTGGTGGTGCCCTAGAGCTCTTTCAGGGGCTCTTGAAGGACAACGACGACGGAGACCTGTTGTGGCGTCTCGGCCGGTGCCACAAGGGGCTTGGTAACTACGAAAAGGCCGTGGCATTTATGGAGGAGGCCTGCACACAGAAACGCGACGATCCGGCGATACTGGCGGAACTGGCCGACTCCTACGCGATGGTCAACAACGTCCAGAAATCGAAGGCCTTTTTTCGCGAGGCCTTTTTTCTCGGCCCCGATCGTGTGGACCTCTCGTCCTTGGAATCGGGGCTTATACGAAAGCTGATAGAGAAAGTGGAGGAGCTAGGATATCAAGGCCCTGCTGTGGCCGAGTGGATACCCGTCTATGGCGTAGTGTTTGGTGTGTTTACGGTAAAACGCGAACTGCGGTCAATCGAATACGGGAAGCTCAAGCAGTCGATCTACGCTTTGGAACGGGAGCACGGGGAGTCGCGAAATCCGCAAACTGTTCTGACGCCGAGACTGGTAAACCGTTATTTTTGGTTGATCGACCACTACATCCATAGTGAGGAAGATCCGGCAAAGATCGATGACGTTCTTTTGCGCATACGCAGCATTAGCCCAGAGATCTATCAGCAGTACGTCAACTAGATCTTCTAAGGAGACAATAATTAATGAGTGATCAGCAAGTCACGAGTGAAGCGAAGCAAGTCGCGGCGGTCCGGGAGCTGCTTAATGAAGAAAAATGGACCCGGGCGACGCTTAACAACTATACGATAAACAACTTCAAAGAACTCGACGAGGTACTCCAGGGAGTCTTCGAGGAAGATCTCGAGGAAGAGGTCGCGGAGGTATGCGAAGAGCACCTTCAGCACACGAAGAACAGCATCATCGCACTCTACCTTGCGGGGATTCTCCGACTAAGCCGACAGGCGGTCGACGACGGGAACCTTGTAAACCTGATAAATATTTTCTCCGACAACCACAAGTGGGGTATTGTCGAGTACCTCGCAACGAGAATTCTCGAGTACGGAGAGAACAAGTACGCTTTACGGACCCTCGCGGACTGTTACAACAGCGAGAATCAGTACGACAAGATGTACGAAGTCTGGGAACGGCTGATACGGGTCGACTTCGAGGAAGCGGACATCGTTCGGCATCTCGCCGACCAGAAAGAGAAAGAGGGAAAGACCGAAGAGGCCGTCGATTACTTCAAGAAGGCCCTCCACCGGTACATCAACAAGAAGAACTTCAATAACGTAAAAGAGGTCTGGCACAAGCTCATCCAGTTCGCGCCGGAGGACCGGGAGTTCTTCTACCACGCCGAGGGAAAGATCGCAAAAACCGTCAGCTCCGACCGGGCGGTTCAACTCTTAGAGGACCTCTACCCGCACTATAAGAAGAAAGGAGACTGGGACACCGCTATAGAGATCCTCAGGCGGGTACTCTCCTACGATTCTAAGAACCCCTGGGGCCGCAAAGAGATTATCGAATGCTACCAGGCCAAGTACGCCGGTCACAGCCACCTCGACGAGTACATCAAAATTTCGAACCTGAATCAGAGCTGGCGGAATGTCCACGACGCGATTAGCGACTTCGAGAAGCACATCGCCTTCGACGCCGGAAACTTTGTATTCCACCGCGCCTGGGGCGTCGGCATCATACGGGACCTGGACGATGACTCCATCACCATCGATTTCGTAAAGAAGCGGCAACACAAGATGTCTCTGAAGATGGCCGTCACCGCCCTCGACATTCTAGCGAAGGATCATATCTGGGTGCTCCGGAGCATCGCGAAGAAGGAACAGCTACGAAAGAAGGTCAAGAACGACATCGTGTGGGCCCTCAAGACCGTTATCCGGAGCCTCGACAACTCAGCGGACATGAAGAAGATAAAGGGCGAGCTGGTCCCCTACGTGCTGACCCCGAGCGAGTGGTCCACCTGGAGCACCAAGGCGCGGCAAATCCTCAAGACCAACCAGGATTTCGGAGTTGTTACCGACAAACTCGACCACTTCGTCGTCCGGGATCAGCCGATCAGCTTCGCCGAGAAGACCTTTAACCAGTTCAAGTCCGAGCGGAACTTTTTCGAACGGGTAAAGACGATGTACGAGTTTCTTCGGTACATCGAAGACAACGACGAAGAAGAGATGGACTCGGATCTTTTCCGCGAGATGTTCGACTACTTCGCGGCGTTTCTCCGGTCTCAGGGCGTTGTGAACGAGTACGTCGTCGGCAGTAGTCTTCTCGTTCGGCGTATCGTCGAGAAGCACCCTTACCTGAACCTCGGTATAGACCTGGAGTTCGAGAAGCTCTTCGATTCGATTCCGAACCTAGAAGAGACCTTCGACCGTCTCGAGAACAACGATCTCCGCAGAGAGTTCACCCGGCAAGTCCGGAAGCACATCAAGGAATGGCCGAACATATTCGTTCGGCTCTTCCCCTACTACCTTTCGAAGGATATTGTCACGGAGCTCGAGCGGGCCGGAAAGGAAAACAAGCTCCGGGAGCTTTTTCAAGAGATCTACAACAATTACCGGGACATGCGCGAGCCGTTTGTCTGGATGGCCCGGAACTGCATTGAGGATGAATGGATCAAGGAGAGCGCCGTAGATTACGAGCGCATCCTTATCGCCATGATTCACCTCTTGGATATTACCGCCCGGGAGATCGACAACCGGAAGGACGCGACCTTTAACCGGAAGATCAACCGCCAAATCCACAGCTTTCTCTTTAAGGACGGCCGACTCCACGCCTTTGTCGAATCCGCCGACGAGGATTCTCTGAACCGGGTGTTCACCCTGGTAGGGGACGTCAAAGACCTCGATCCGTCGTTGGTCATCGACCTTAAACAACGGATTCTGGACCGATTTCCCGACTTCCACTTCTACGGTCAGGTGGAGAAGGAAACCGTCAGCTGGGGCTTTATCGTCACCGAGAAGAGCTACAACGAAAAGCAGAAGGCACTACAGCATCTCCACGAGGTCGAAGTACCGGAGAACAGCCGGGAGATCGCCGAGGCCGCGGCCCATGGAGACCTCCGGGAGAACGCCGAGTACAAGGCGGCAAAGGAGCGGCAGGACATGCTCAACTCCACCGCCGCCCGTCTAAAGGAAGAGCTCGAGAAGGCGCAGATCGTCAAGCAACGCGATGTGGACCCCGAGAAGGTGGCTTTCGGCACCAAGGTAAAGCTCCTGAACCACGATTTGCAGGCGACCGAGGAGTACGTCGTCCTCGGACCCTGGGAATCGGACCCCTCGAATCACGTAATTTCCTACCTCTCGCCCCTCGGTGCCGAACTGGTTAATAGCCGTCCCGGCGAGGAGCTCGAGTTTGTCATCAATGACCGGGAATACAAGTACCGAGTGGAAGAGGTAACCGTAGCGGATTTTTAAAGGTGGCCGAGAAGCCGCGGGTAGGCTGCCGGGGCAAGAACGCCGTCGATATTTCCGGCGGTGTTATTGTCGCCTATCCTTGGGCCCCCGGCCGTATCGTTTCGGCGCCCTATTCTTCCGGCTGGTTGCCGGTCGCCTCTGCGATTTCACGGTTTATCTCTAGGACAACATCCCAGAGTCGATTTCTCAAAGAGCCGAGCTCAGTCGTAAAGCGCTGGTAAGCCTCGGGTGAGATCTCGGAGCTTTCCGGGTCGATCGTGACGTTCTCCGCGATACTCCGCCACCTATTCAAACGCACCCGGAGCCCCTCTATGCGCTCCGCTTCCTCTTCCACGCTGCCCTGCCGCAGGTCTCCAAGGAGATCCCCGGCGTCGTCGACGACCTGGGAGAACTCCTCGACCATGTAGCTAAGCTCCTCCTCACCGGAGAGGACGAGGGGCCGTTGATCCAGGTCGATAACCGGTTCTACAGCCGGCCTCCCGTCGGCCGTCTGATCCGGAGAAGCTGCGTCGGGGGTCGACCCGCAGCCGAAGAACAAGAGAGAGAGCGCCGCGATTATTGAGAGGTTTGTCTTTGTCATTGCAACTCCTCGTCGTTACATCTCCTCGAGGGCCATTTCCGCCTGCCGGCGTACGGCGCCGTGGGGCGACTCTTCGGCAAGACGCAGGAGCTCGTTCCGGTAGGCCGCCGCTCCGATCCGCCGCATCCCCATAAGGGCCCGCACCTGGGTACCCGGGTCCGGGTGATCGAGTAGCTTCACCAACAGCGGACCCGCGAGGGAATCACCCGAGTTCGACAGCGCCATTACCAGAGAAGATAGCACGGCTGAGCGATCCCTACTCCATTCTTGGTCCAAGAGCTTCTCGATGTCGTCGCGGCCGCCCGTCAAGTAACGTTCGACCAAAACGCGAGCCGCCGTTCCCCTATGAACCTCCGTATTCGAGGTCTCCCGGGCATAATCGACCAGGAAACGCCGCGCCTCGTTGGTCTGCATTGCCCCGAGGGCGTCGAAGGCCGCAGTGCGGACGTCGGCGACCGGATCCCGGCGGGCGCGGTATGCGATAGCGTCTAAGGCCGCCCGGCTACGCCGGGCGCCGAGGGTCTCGAGAGCCGACACCCGGACCCGCCAAAAGTCGTCTCGGAGGGACCGGATAAAAAGGTCGTCCTCCACCTGCCCCTCGTAGCGTCCGAGGGCGCCGATAAGGTAGGCCCGGAACCAGGTTCCGGCGTCCGAGAGCTGATCCTCGAGCACTTCGACGGAGGCCGGGTCTCCGATCTTTCCCAGGGCATCCGCGGCGTACCATCGAAGCGTGTCCGCTTCGACCCGGTCGGTTAGAATGGTGGTAAGAACCTCGGTCGCTCGCCCATTGGCCCGGTCTCCGAGAGCGAGAACGGCGGCTTCCCGCCGCGGCTGCTCCTCTTCGAGGGACCCTGCCACCTCGATCAGAAAGCTGAGAGCTTCGTCGCTCTCCGATATCCCCATCAACCGGAGAGCCTGACGGGACAACTCCTCGTCCGACGAACCCGACAGGCTCTTGAGAGCTTCGAAGGTGTCGGGACCGAGGCTGATCTCGGCGTCCGCCCCGCCGAGGTAGCGAAGAACCGACAAGACGAGACGCTCCGGCAGCTCGTCACTCAGAGTTAAGACGTCTGTTCCTTGGGAGACGGCCTCCGGGGACTCGATGGCGTCGAAGTACTCGAAGGCCGCGACTTGAATATCCACCGGCACGTCCCCATCGAGCAACTCCAAGACTTCCGAAGCCAGCCGCCGGTCTCTGTTGGTCTCGAGCGTTTCGAGAAGTTCCACCACCTCGCTGGTAATGCCGAACTGTAGAATATCCCGCTGGAGCTTCAGCGGATCCTCCGGAGGATCCTCGGGTATTTCCTCCGGCGCCTCCTCGTCGTCGACGCCGGTGTCTTGGGCTGAAAGACCGAGGGCACACAAAAGCCCGACAAAAAGTGCGAAGAGCAGTCGAATCATCGTTCTCTAACCTTCGGAAGCAACGGCCGTAAGTTTAGCAGATAATAGAGCCCGAGAAGAACCGCAACGACCCCCAACCCCAGCAGCGACAGCCTTCCCAGACCGGACCAGCTGCTTCCGAGAACCCACCACACCGGCTCCCGACTCCGGTAATACGCCAATCCGGCGACGACCGGTACCAAGGCCAGGACGATTCGTCCACCGACCGAGAGAAGAGTGCCGAACGAGATCCCACCGAGGACTCCGGAAGCGCGAGAAAGGAGTAGAACGAAACCGAGGGTAAAGGCAACCGAGTTCGCAATAGCGAGGCCGATGACGCCGAGATAGGTTTCCTTGAGCCAGAGAGAAAACCCGACGTCTACGACCAGGGTGATAAAGGCCACAACGGCGGGGGTTTTGTAGTCGTTTCGGGCGTAGAAGAAGCGCTGGAGAAAATTGAAGGCGGCGACGGAGAACAGACCCCAACAGTAGCCGGAAAGCACCTTCGCCGTCAGGAGCGTGTTCTCCAGGACAAATTCTCCCCGCTGAAGGGCAACCGATATTACCTCCGGACCGAGAAAGCTCAAGACTACCGCCGAGGGGATCAAGAGAAGCGCCAAGGATTCGATACCGAACTCGAGGCTCTCCTTTAGGCCGACACCGTCTCCTTCGGCTGTCTGGCGGCTCATCCGGGGGAAAAGGACCGTGGAGACCGACGCACCGAAGACCCCGAAGGGCAGTTGCCAGAACACCAGGGCGTTGGTCATCGCCGAGCCGCTTCCGCTTTCGAGGCCGCTTGCGAAAAAAATGGAGACTTGTTGGTTTACGGTAAAGATGCTCGCGGTCACGACGACGGGCATCCACCCCCGAAGCACCTGCCGGAAGTCCGGGTCCCGGAAGTCGAGAGCCGGGGCAAAGGAGAATCCGAGTTTGAAGAACTGCGGTAGTTGAAGCACGACTTGGAAGAGCCCGCCAAGAAGCACCCCAAGGGCCACCGAGAAGACGCCAAGGTCCCGGTAGAAGAGCAGGATGCTCGCAATAACGGAAACCGAGAAGAGCAAAGGTGCCAGAGCCGGTATCAGAAACCGGCCGTGGGCGTTCAGGGCGCCCATCAGCGCGGCGGCAATGCTGATGAGCAGAGTGTAGTGGATCAGGTAGCGAAAGAGCCGGCCGGCGAGGATTTGCCGGGATTCCTCGGGAAAATCGAGAATTAGACCGACCACTTCCTGAGAAAACAGGGCGGCGCCGATCAGTATGGGAACCAGAATAACTGCTTGAAAGGTCAGCACCGATCGGACCACCCGTCTCGGACGTTCCATCGACGGGTCTTCGACGAGGGCCCGGGAAAGAACGGGAATGAACGCCGAAGAGAGGGCCCCTTCGGCGAGGAGCTTCCGGAGATTGTTCGGGATGTTGAACACCAGGTTAAGCACGTCGGCGTTACCGGAAGCACCGAAGACTGCCCCGATAACCGCGATGCGCAGAAACCCGAGGATCCGAGATCCGAAGGTCGAAACCATTACAACGACGGTAGACCGGGCACTTCTTCCGAGGCTAGTCGACACTCGAAGCCTCCCGGTCCTGCTCGAGAGCCTCGAGAACCCGTCGCTTGTGTCCCGGTAAGTCGTTACCCCGAATAGCCTCGTGGATGCCCTCCATAAGTCGCCGCATATACCAGAGATTGTGCCTCGTCGTAAGCATCGCAGCAAGAATCTCCCGTCCCTTGAACAGATGCCGAATATACGCCCGGGAGTAACGACGGCAGACGGGGCAAGGACACGCCTCTTCTATCGGTCGTGAATCCCGGGCATACTCGGCGTTTCGCAATGCGATCCGTCCCCCGGCGGTCAGCGCGGTGGCATTCCGGCCGGCCCGGGTCGGGAACACGCAGTCGAACATATCGACTCCCTGCTCGACGGCGTCGAAAATAAGGTCCGGCGTGCCGATACCCATGACGTACCGGGGTTTCTCTTTCGGCAACCCTTCCACCGCCCAGCCGAGGGTATCGTTGAACTCCGTTCGTCCCTCCCCCACCGAGAGCCCTCCGACGGCGTACCCCGGAAAATCCAACTCCCGAAGCTCGGCGGCCGACTGCCTGCGCAAATCCTGATAGAAGTTTCCCTGGACGATGCCGAATAACCTGCCTGCGCCTTCGGTGTCCCAGGCTCTTTTGCTGCGCCGGGCCCAGTCGGTTGTAAGCCGGAGAGCCTCCTGCGCCTCGGCTCTCCCGGCCCCGTGTGCGGCGCATACGTCGAGGGGCATCATGATGTCGCTCCCGAAGCGCTGTTGGAGATCGACGACTCGCTCCGGCGTAAAACGATGGGGGGACCCGTCGAGGTGGGAACGGAACGAGACGCCCCCTTCGTCGAGGGTACGAAGGGTCTCCAGGGAGAAAATCTGGAAACCTCCGGAATCGGTCAGAATGTTTCCATCCCAGGAAATAAAGCGATGAAGACCCCCGAGGGCATCGATGGTCTCGATCCCCGGCCGTAGCGAGAGGTGGTACGTGTTTCCGAGGATAAGCCCAAAACCCATCGCCTCGAGATCCTCCTGAGATAAGGCCTTGACCGTCCCCTGTGTGCCCACCGGCATAAAGACCGGTGTGTCGACGGACCCGTGCCCAAGCTCGAGGCGGCCCAACCGGGCTTCGCAGGAAGAATCCAAAGCGGTAGTGGTAAACATTACGTTCTCGCGTATCGGAACAGAACACCCCCGGCCAAGAGAAACACGAGGGCGGCGATCCAGGCACCGGCAAAAGGAGAGAGGAGTCCGCCGACGGCCATCAGGTCGGTAACCATCCCGGCGACGTAATAGGCGACGGCGAGGGAGAGCGAAAGGAGTAGGCTCATCAGAATGATGTTTTTTCGAAACCGGCCTCCTACCGCGGCGGAAAACAACACGACGATAACCGGTGTGAGAGCGAAGGAGTAGCGGTTCCAGTACTCCGTCAGAGCCCGTCGAAAGGGAAGCCCTGCCTCCCGCTGGGACCGCACGAAATCCCGAGCCTGTTCGAGAGTCATTTCCGAAACGTCTCGTTCCGAACGTTGGAACACCCGAGGCCTAATCGCGACCTCTTCGTCCGAAACGCGCTGCGGGCTCAGGCGCTCGAATCCGCCCTCCCCGTACGCGAAGACCACCGCGTCGGAAAACTCCCAATTGCTCCCGTTCCATTCTCCCCAGGGCGCCTCGATGCGCTCTGAGAAGGAGCCGTCAGGATTCCGGAGGAGGACCGTGACACCAGAGAGCGTTCCGGCCGCATCGTTGTAGTAGTCGGCGTAGATAACCACCCGGCGGTCCGGGCTGCTAACCGCAACTCGGGTGTTGCTGAAAGTACGGTTGATATTCAAGAGCTCTCGGGAAAGCTCGTTCTTCTCCCGAAGCGTCTCGATAACCACTTTCTCCTCGAAAACCACGCTCCCGAGGCCAAAGAGAAGGCCCAGAATAAGGAGCGGCAGAACAAATCGGTAGAGGCTGATCCCGGCGGCAAAGACGCTGATAAGCTCGTTGTTGGAGTAGAGCTGTCCAAGAGTAAAAGCCACCGCGAACAGAAGGGCCACCGGCAACGCGAAAGAGACACTCTTGGGCAGGTAGAGAAACTGAACTCTCGCAATCGAGAGAAGGGGCACCTCCAGGCTCAAGTAACGTACAAGATTTGCGAAGAGGTCTACCAACTGAATAATGAGAACGAAAAAGAGGAGTGCCGCGAAAAAGACCGGAAAAAAACTCTTCAGTACCATCCAGTCGAAGACCGAGGGGCGAACAAGGTTGTGCTGCATTATTGGTACCGGCGTCTAATCACGATCATGGCGACACCGGCGACCACCACGACGATGTTTGGGAGCCACATCATCAATGCCGGCGAAGTGGACGGGTTCTGGACGCCGATCGTCTGTCCGGCGACCAAGAGGCTCCAATAGACAATCGCGACGAAGAGTCCGAGACCGAAACCAACCGAGCGGCCGCTTCGTTTGGCGAACCGTCCCAAGGGGAAGGCAAGGACGGCAAAAGCCAAACAACCGAAGGGAATCGAGAATTTCTTGTGAAACTCGATGGAAAAAATCTGGAGAGTCCGATCGGTAATAGGTCGCTCTCTTTCCCGGACAACAAGCTCCCGCTGCTCCAACAGCCCCGAAAAGCCCGCCTCCGCCGCAATGCTGCCCTCCTCCACCGCCTCCTGGTAGTGCACGTAACGGCTGAAGAGAGTCGCGGCCTGCCGGGCGATATTCTGCCGATGCTCCTCCCGACGATCGCCCAAGTTCTCTCGCTTTTCTACCATTTCCGAATAGACGTCCCGGGAGCTCATTTCCCTGGGCCCCGGCGCCTGAATCGTCGCGGCGATATCCCGGAGAACCACGTTGTACACCATCTGCTCCGCTTCGAGGTACTCCTGCGCGGCGGCCTGCCGGCTGTCGTAGGAATGGGTAACGACGTCGTCGAGAGTAAGGGAGATAACCCCGACGGCCCCGCCCTCCGAGATTATCTGGGCTCGATCCGAGACGATAACCCGGTTTTGTCCTTCTCGGTTCCTTTCGAGAATCATCAAGTCCTCGACGACCCCCTCGGTGACCGCCCCGGTGACGATAATGTTCTCCTGATACCGGGTAATCGAATACTCGTCCAGCTCGAGGGCCGGGTTACGGTAGAGGAGCTCTCGGTAGAGCCGGCTAAACTCTAGGGTACCCAAGGGAAGGAACACGTCGTTTACCATAAAAGAAAAGAGGGAAAAGACCAGCCCGACCGCCAGTATCGGAGTAGACACTCGACGTGTCCGAACACCCGAAGCCTCGAGGGCGAGAAGCTCGTGATCCGCCGAGAGCCGCCCGACGGTCATCAGAGCTCCGACGAGGGAACCAAAGGGGAAGGACAAGGCCACGATTGCCGGAAGGGAATAGAGAATCAAACGTAACACGTCCCCGAGGGGAACGTTCTTTGTCAGAATGTCTTCCGCGAGGAGCAGGATTTGATTGATGAAGAAGGCAAAGAAAAAAAAGGAGAACGCTACCCCAAAGGAGAGCAGAAACTCCCAAATTACGTAGCGTTCGACGACATGACGACCGCCGAAGCGGTCCTTAAGCCCGACCGGTTGAGCCAAACCCTCCGGCTCCTCGAAGCGAGTCTTCCGGCGTCCCGAGGACGAAATCGGCCCGGACCACCGGCGCGATAACCAGTTGGGCCAATCGTTCCCCCGGTTGTATCTCGAAGGCTTCGCTCCCGTGATTAATAAGGATCACCCCGATCTCTCCCCGGTAGTCGCTGTCGATCGTTCCCGGGCTGTTTACCAACGTCACCCCGTGGCGTGCCGCGAGACCGGAGCGGGGGCGCACCTGACCTTCGTACCCCTCGGGTATTGCGCATTTGATTCCCGTGGGAACAACCGAACGCTCCCCGGGCTTCAGCTCTATCGCTTTGTCTATCGCGGCACGCAGGTCCGCCCCCGCGGCTTCCGCAGAGGCGTACCGCGGGAAATGCTCGGGGTCTGCGTCCACGATTACGCGGACGCCGGCTGCGGCCGTCTTTATCCCCTTCGGCGCGTCTGCCACGTTATCGTCTGTCGCGGTCCCGTCCGCCGTCCCGGCCCCCTCGGCCGCGACTATCGCGACCACCGCGATCCCGGTCCCGGTCCCGAGGCCGGTGTGGTGAATCGTCGGCCCCTTCGTAGATCAGGCTCAGGTTCACGCGCCCCATCTTATCGATCTCGATAATCTTAACCGGTACCGTCTGATTCATGCTCAGAACGTCCTCCACCGACTCAACCCGGTGGTCGGCCATCCGGGAGATGTGACAGAGGCCTTCCTTCCCCGGAAGGAACTCGATAAAGGCGCCGAAGTCTACGATACGACGGACGACACCCTCGTAGGTCTTGCCGATTTCGGGTTCCTCGAGGAGAGACATGAACGCATCTTTCGCCTGGGCACCGCTTCCCGACTCCTTGGTGTAGATGGTAACCGTTCCGTCGTCGTCGATGTTGGTGTTTACGTCGAACCGCTCACTGATGCCCTTGATCGTCTTGCCGCCGGGGCCGATGAGAAGCCCGATCTTGTCCGGGTCAACCTTAAAGGAGATAATGCGTGGAGCGTACTGGGAAAGAGACTCCTGGGGTTTCCGGATCGCTTGCCCCATAGTATTCAAGATATCGAGACGTCCCTTCCGGGCCTGCTCTAGCGCAATACTCATGACCTCGGTGTCGACGTTCTTCCGCTTGATGTCCATCTGGAAGGCGGTAATACCTTCCTCGGTACCCGCGACCTTGAAGTCCATATCGCCGAGGTGATCCTCTTCGCCGAGGATATCGCTTAGCACGACGAAATCGTCCCCCTCTTGAACCAGCCCCATCGCGATTCCGGCGACGGGCTTCAGAACCGGAACCCCGGCGTTCATAAGAGCGAGGCTACTTCCGCAGACCGTGGCCATAGAGGAGGAACCGTTGGATTCAAGTATTTCGGAGACGACCCGAATCGTATAGGGAAAAGCGCTCTTTTCCGGAACGACCGCTTCGATGGCCCTTCGGGCGAGGTGACCGTGGCCGATTTCCCGTCGCCCGGTTCCAAGCCGTCCCGTCTCCCCGACGGAGAAAGGCGGAAAATTGTAGTGCAGCATAAAGTTCTGCCGTCGGTCGCCCTCGATGTCGTCCATAATCTGTTCGTCGTAGACGGTACCGAGGGTTACAATCGCCAGAGCCTGTGTCTCTCCCCGGGTAAAGAGGGCAGAGCCGTGGGTTCGCTGAAGCGTCCCTACCTCGCAGGTAATGTTTCGGATATCCGAAGGCCCCCGGCCGTCTGTCCGCTTCTTGTCCCGAAGAATGGAAGCCCGGACGATCTCCTGCTCCAGCTCTTCCATGTAGGCGTAGAACAAGCGCTCTTGTTCCTCGGCTATCTTCTCGCCGAATGCCTCGTAGGTCTCCTTGATAACGTTCTTGATGGCGTTGTGACGCTCGAACTTGCCCTTTACAAAGCATGCCTCGACCATCTTCGGTCGCGCGAAGGCGTCGATCGCGTCTTTTTCTTCGAGAACAACGGTCTCCTCGACGAGGGGAAGCTTCTCTTTCCCTGCGGTGTCTCTGAGCTCTTTCTGTACGCGGCAGAGCTCGGCGATCGGGGCCCGGGCAAAGTCGATTGCCGCAAGGAGCAAGTCCTCCGACGCCTGATCGCCGCCACCCTCGACCATTGTGATGCCTTCGTCGGTACCGGCCACCACAATGTCGAGCTCGGCCTCTTCTATCTGCTGAAAGGTCGGGTTCACAATAAGCTCTCCGTCGACCGAGCAGACCCGAACGGCGCCGATCGGCCCGTCGAAGGGAATGTCCGACACGGTAACTGCGGCGGAGGCTGCGACAATGGCGACGACATCCGGCGTATAGGTTTGATCCGCCGAGACAACCGTCGGAACGACTTGAATATCCCGTTTAAATGCCTTCGAGAAGAGGGGGCGCATCGGCCGGTCGATGAGCCGGGAGACCAAGATCTCCTTGTCCTTCGGGCGCCCTTCCCGCTTAATAAAACCGCCGGGAATCTTTCCCGCCGCGTAGTATTTTTCGTTGTATTCGACCTGCAGGGGAACGTAGTCGAGCCCCTCCACCGGTTTCTCGCTGCAGCAGGCGGTAGCGAGGACCGCCGTCCCGCCGTAGGTAGCAAAGACCGAACCGTTTGCCTGCTTCGCCATATGTCCCGTCCGGAGGACGAGATCTTCCTGTCCAATTTTGATTGTGACTGAATGCATTCCTCTATCCCTGCCTACTTGCGAAGACCGAGTCGCTCAATGATGCTTCGATAGCGATCAAGATCGTTGTTGCGCAAGTAACGCAGGAGACGACGACGCTGTCCGACGAGCTTCAGGAGGCCTCGCCGGGAGCTGTGATCTTTCTTTTCAATCTTCAGGTGCTCGGTAAGCTCGGTGATTCGCTCGGTAAGAAGAGCAACCTGCACCTCCGCGCGGCCGGTATCCTTCTCGCTCCCACCGAACTCTTTTACGAGCTCTTCCTTCCTGACTTTGGTCAATGGCATCTAGTTCTCCTCAGGTCTCTACCACATCCGGCTCCAAGCCGTTCCCATGCTTCGATTTAGTAGGCTAATAGTATTCTCATACCGGCGGTTAATGTCAATTCAAAGAACCGCAAGGTAGGAAAGCTCTCCCCCCTGTGAGCGACACAGGGCCAGAACGCTTCCCTCGTGAACCACCGAAAACAACCCGTCTCCCGGGGGCGATCGGCCGAGCAACCCGGGGGTCAGGTTCGTCCCGTTTCGAATGCGACCCGCCGCCTCGTCCCCTACCGCAACCTCCGGAACTTCGCCTCCGAGGGCAAGGAACTCCCGGGGAGTCAATAGACCCTGCCCCTCTGCCCCGGCCTCGGGTGACACCGCACCGTCCACCGAGTAGGGGCCGATCCGGGTCCTCCGAAGCTCCCGGACGTAGGCGCGGCTGCCGACGGCCAACCCCAGGTCCCGGGCCAGGGATCGAATGTAGGTGCCTTTCCCACAGGCGATCCGGACGCTAAGGTCCGGAGGGTCCCAATCGAGGGCCTCGAAGACGTGAATGACAACCCGCCGGGGCGGGATGTCCACCTCCTGACCGCTTCGTGACAGACGGTAAGCCCGAACTCCGGCGACGTGCACCGCCGAGAACGCCGGGGGTCGCTGGTCTATAGCTCCGAAAAACGCCGGCAATGCGTCTCGGATGGCCTTCTCCGTCGGAACCGGTGCCCGGTACAGGACCTTCCCTTCGGTATCCAGCGTATCGGTCTCCGCTCCGAACCGGAAGGTCGCCAGGTACTCCTTTCCGTAGTCGGTAACGTACCCGGCTAACCGCGTCATCTTCCCGATGAGGGCTATCAGGAGACCCGACGCGAAGGGGTCCAACGTTCCCGTGTGGCCGATACGCCGAGTGTCGAAGCCCCGTTTCAAAGGACCGAGTGCTCCGAAGGACGTCGTTCCCGGAGGCTTGTCCAAGAGCACCGCCCCGTTGAGCATCGACTAGGGGACTATCTCGTCGATTTTTTGGGTCAGCTCGAACCCTTCTTCGATACTGTGGTCCACCACGAACGTGAGCTTCGGCGTCGCACGAAACCGCAATCTTTTCGCAAGGCGCCCCTGAATAAACCCGGCGGCGCTGTTGAGTCCGTCGACTGCCTTTTCCAGCTTCTTGTGGGTTAGGTATCCCGAAACCCTAGCCTTGGCGTACTCGAGGTCCTTCGATACCGTAACCCCACTTATGGCAACAAGCTTGTTGATACGAGGGTCTTTGAGCTCTTCGTCGAGAATAAGGCGGCTCAGCTCCTGCTGAAGGAGACTCGCCACCCGTTCCATTCTGTGATTGGCCATTACTTCTGCGTCGCTTCTCCAAGCTTCTTCGCGTGCTCTACCACCTGGTAGACTTCGAGGACGTCACCGATCTTGAGATCGTTGAAGTTCTCCACGCCGACACCGCATTCGTAACCGGCTTCCACTTCTCGGGCGTCGTCCTTGAATCGCTTCAAGGAGTTTATCTTCCCGGAATATACCTCGACGCCGTCGCGTACGACGTGGACGCCGGCATTCCGCCGAACCTTGCCCTCCGTGACGTAGGATCCGGCAATGACGCCGATCTTTGGTACACGGAAGAGCTCCCGTACCTCGACCTTGCCGATCGTCTCTTCCCGGAGCTCCGGCGACAGGAGACCTTCCATCGCGGCCTTGATGTCGTCAACCACTTCGTAGATGACGTTGTACTTCCGAATCTCTACCTTTTCGGTTTCGGCAAGCTCGAGAGCCCGCGGCGTGGGTCGAACGTGAAACCCGACGATGATGGCATCCGACGCGCTCGCGAGACGAACATCGTCCTCGTTGATCGCCCCCGCCGCCGATCTGATACACACCAACCGAACTTCTTCCGTACTGAGCTTCTCGACGGCTTGCTGGATGGCCTCGACCGACCCGTGAACGTCCCCCTTGATGATAACCCGGAGGTCCTGGACCGAACCGGCTTGGATGCTATCGTAGAGGTTGTCCAGGGTAATCTTCTTGACGTTTCTAGCCTCTTCGACCTTCCGGAGCTCTTGTCGTTTGTCGCCTACCTGCCGCGCCATCTTGTCGTTGTCGGTAACCTGAAAGGGATCCCCGGCGTTAGGTACCCCGGTGATACCGAGGACCTCGACGGGCATCGCGGGCGAGGCTGCTTCCACCTTTTCACCCCGATCGTCAAAGAGCGCCCGAACTCGTCCGGGAAACACCCCGGCGATAAAGCTGTCACCAACTCGAAGGGTTCCCCGTTGCACCAAGAGGGTCGAGACCGAACCCCGACCCGGATCGATCCGGGACTCTACAATGGTTCCCTCGGCGTTGGTGTCGTAATTCGCCTTGAGCTCGAGGATCTCAGACTGGAGAAGCACGGTCTCGAGCAGCTCGGGAACCCCTTCCCCGGTAAGGGCCGAGACGTCGCAGAAGAGGGTCGAACCGCCCCAATCCTCGGGAATCAGATCCAACTCGGAGAGTTGTTGTTTAACCCGGTCCGGATTGGCGTCCGCGAGATCGATCTTGTTGACGGCGACGATAATCGGTACTTCCGCGGCTTTTGCGTGATCAACCGCCTCCCGGGTCTGGGGCATTACTCCGTCGTCGGCGGCAACGACCAGAATAACGATATCGGTAATCTGGGCTCCCCGGGCTCGCATCATGCCAAAGGCTTCGTGCCCCGGCGTGTCGAGAAAGGTAAGCTTTCCTTGGGGAAGCTCCACCTGGTATGCCCCGATATGCTGGGTAATGCCGCCGAACTCGCCGGCGACGACGTCGGTCCTCCGGATCGCGTCGAGAAGCTTCGTCTTACCATGGTCGACGTGCCCCATAACCGTGATAACGGGTGGCCGGGGTCGGAGGTCCCCTTCCGTGTCATCCTCCGTTTCGATAATGGTCTCGTCGTATAGGGAGACAATATTGACCTTACAGCCGTACTCGCCGGCGAGGATTTCCGCCGTTTCCGCGTCGATCTGCTGGTTTATCGTCACCATCATGCCCATCGCCATCAACTTGCCGATAAGGTCCGAGGCCTTCAGGTTGAGTTTCCGGGCCAGCTCGGAAACCGTGATGACCTCCATGATATCGATCTCTTTGGGAACGGGGTTAGCCTTTGGACCCGGCTGCCTCTTCTGTTTCCACTGGATCGGCTTTTCCTGGTAACGCTCCCGCTTGGGATACTCCCGCTTCTTTGTCTTGAAGAACTTTTTCGACGGAGTCTTCTTGTCTTCCACGCCGCCGCCACCGCTCCCCGGGAGGCCCCGAGGTGGAGCCGTTCTCCCGGGGGCGCCGGGAGGGCCGCCGGGACGCCCGGGACCCCGGCCCGGGGGCGACCAGCCCGCAGAGGGCCTGCCCCGGGATTGGTCGGCAGTCTGGGGCCTGCCGGATCGGTCCGCGGGCCTTCCGGCACCGACGTCGCCTCGAGGACGCTGCGGGCCTCCGGGACCTGCGTCCCGTCGTCTTGCTTGCGGCGGAGGTGTCCGCTCCTCTCCGGGCCGTTGAATCGGCGCCCGGACGGAGGGGGGTATGGTGGACGGATCGATCTTTCCGGTCGGTCTTGCGGGCCGCTTCGGCGGCGTGGGTTCTTCGGGCTTCACCCGAACAGAGCTAACACCGGGCCCCGAAGTGACCTCGGTGGACCGTTTATTCTCTCTTTCTTCCGTTTCCGCTTCAGGTTTCGTTTTGCCCTTGCGCTTGACGACGACACGCACCTTCTTCTTTTCAGGCGCATTGCCGTCTTGAGACCCGGAGTCTTTCTTGTGTTTGATTAGCGCCGTTTTGGGCTTCTGATCATCCTGTCGCTCTTCAGCCATAAATCCCCTTTTCTGTCCCTATCATACACAAGGATGGGCTGGTCCGTCACGTATCTGACTACTCGGAATCCTCGTCTTCTTCGATTACTTCTATACTTTCAGAGATTATTGCCTTTATTTCGGCAATGTTCTCTTCGGTAATACCCTTGAGCCCCCTCAATTCCTCGTCGTCGAGAGAGATAAGGTCGACAATGTCGTAAACATTGTTGTCCTTGAGGCGCTTTACCACCTCTTTGGAGATGTTCGGAAGCTCCGAAATATCGGTAATTTCTTCTTCCGGCTCTTCGGGCTCCTCTGCGATTCCCTCTTCCGCCTCGGGTTCGGGTTCCTCGCCTTCGAGCTCTTCGGCCTTCTCCTCTTCGGGGGCCTCGGGTTCGGCCGGCTCGGGTTCTGCGGCTTCCGCCGGGGGCTCCTCGGTTGCAACCGCCTCGGGCCCCGCCGCTTCTGCCGCTTCTTCCTCCGGGGCCTCGGCTTCGGCTTCGGCTTCCATTTCGGCCTCGGCTTCCGTTTCGGCTTCGGCTTCGGCTTCGGCTTCGGCTTCGGCTTCGGCTTCGGCTTCGGCTTCGGCGGGTTCGGCCCCCTCTTCCGGAGTCTCTTCCTCGGCGGCGGCCTCCTCTTCCTGCTCGATAATCTCGACGTTCTCAGCGATTATCTGACGGAGCTCCGCAATGTCGCCGGCAGTTATGCCGGTGAGCTTTGTATAGTCCTCGTCCGAAAGGGCAACCAAGTCTTCGATGTACTCGATGCCGTTTCCCTTGAGGGTCGCGACGAGACTGTCCGAGATACCCGGCAACTCGGCGACCCGGGTAATCTCTTCCTCTTCGTAATCGCCGAAGAGAGCGGAAACTGCCCGCTTCGATTCCGCAGCCAGATCCATTTCTCCGAACTGCTCGTCGGTCTTTACGTCTATGTTCCAGTCGACGAGGCGGTTGGCAAGGCGAACGTTCAGCCCCTGCTTGCCGATTGCCAAGGAAAGCTGATTCTCCGGCACCACCGCGAGGGCTTGTCGTTTCGACTCGTCCACGATGACGACGTTGGTTACCTCCGCAGGAGACAGTGCGTTCTTGATGAACATCCGTTGGTCGTTGTCGTACTTGAGGATGTCGATCTTCTCGCCTTCGAGCTCCCGGACTATCGCCTGGATCCTCACGCCCCGCAAACCCACACAGGCGCCTACGGGGTCGACGTCTTCCCGGTTCGAATAGACGGCGATCTTGGTCCGGTACCCGGGTTCCCGGACAATCTTGAAGATCTCGACGGTCTTGTCGTATATCTCCGGGACTTCCAGCTCAAAAATCCGGCGGACGAAGTCCGTGTGGGTCCTCGAAAGGATGATCTGCAGACCCGTCGGGGTCTTGGTAACTTCGTAAATGAGCGCTTTGATGCGGTCGTTCGGGCGGTAGACCTCCCGGGGAGATTGATAGCGCTTCGGCAGGAGCCCTTCGGTCTTTCCAAGGTCGACGAAGATATTGCCGTTGCGTTCCCGCTGGTAGTAGCCGATGATCATCTCACCGACTTTATCGCTAAACTCGGAATAGAGGGTGTCTTTTTGGATCTCCCGGAGGGTTTGCCGCGCCTTTTGCTTGGCGCTCTGAATCGCGACTCGGTCGAACTCCATCGGATTGATCTCGATGAGGAGCTCGTCGCCGATTTCACACTCGGGATTATAGGTCAGGGCCTCTTCGAGGGCGACCTCATTGACCGGGTCGTAGACGTCCTCGACGATCTCCTTTCGGGCGAAGAGGGTTACTTCCTCTTCGTCTTCGCTTATCCGCACCACGGCGTTATCCGCCGTCCCAAACGTTTTTTTGTAAGCAGCAATGAGAAATTCTTCGATGGTCTTATGGACCAGCTCTTCGGAGATTCCTTTTTCCTGAACGAGAAGACGAATCGCCTCCATTAACTCGGACGCCATCTTCTGTTGCCTCCTTTACTCCTCACTCAGCCGCGCCCAGGCAATCGAATCCGTATCGATTACCCGTCGGCCGCCGGTGTCTTTCAACTCTATCGAACCGGGGTCGAGATACGAAACAACCCCGGAAACCGTGCTTCCATCCCTTAACCCGAGGACCATTGCCTCGTCGCGAAACGCCTTGAATTCGCTCCAACTCTTGAGCTTCCGTCCGATTCCCGGGGAACTGACTTCCATACGAATGTCGTCTCGATCGAGGACGGCTTCCAGGCGAGGAAGCACCGTCCGGTGGACCGTAGCACAGTCGTCCACCCCGATTCCTCCGGGCTTGTGAACGACCAAAGAAACCATCAAGGCACTGCGAATCGGCTGAGCCTTCAGCTCCACAACGCGGAACCCGAGCCCCTCGATGAGGGATTCTATATCGTCGTAGATGGTTCCTTCTATCACCGGCACGTTCCTTTGGAGCATAAAAAAGGAGTCGGTGCCCGACTCCTGCTGCGCAAGGATTTATTCGTAAAGCGAAGATAGCAGGTACCGCGACAAAAGTCAATCTACCGCGATCGTTCGGCTGCCTGTTACTTTGAAGCCCTCCGCCTCGAGCAGTCGGCGGCAGACGCTCATAGTAGCTCCTGTTGTAAAGACGTCGTCAAAGAGGATGACGCCCGAACCGCCGAGCTCCCGAAAAGCCGGGGCCTGGGGAGATCGCCCTTCCAACCGCACCGAGAAGAGGGAGTTGGCGTTTTCGCGACGTTCTTCGTAGCCGAGCTCTTTTTGTTGCATTCCTTCGGTCCGCGCCAGAAGAGGAAGCACCTGGATCGAGAGACGTTTTCCGACACACCGTAGCACTTCCGATACCGGGTCCCAGCCGAGAGCCCTTAACCGCTGGGGGCTCGGCGGGACCGGAACTACGACCCTTTCGACCGGCGTCTCTCCGAAAGCCCGCAGCACGAGCTCCGAGAGAAAACCGGCAAGCTCCCTATTCCCGGATAGCTTATAGAGCGATATCACCTCCTGAAGGCGGCCGCGGTACTCGGCGGCGGACCGGTTTTCGCAGTTATCCCGCCGGTCACGACACCTGCTGCACAGAGTATCCTCGGAAATGAGGGGCCGTCCGCATCGCCCGCATACCGGCCCATTGATCGGAACGCACTCCCCGCGGCACGCCGAACAGAGTACCGGACGGCCGGAGATGCTCACCCGCCCACAGAGAGTACAGCACCCCGGAAAGAGCCGCTTCATTCTTATCACCTCCATCCGATACAACGGAGCCGACGCTCCCAATGCTTTCGACTTACGGCAAAAAGGTGGTTATATTTCGCCGCAAGGTTACCAAGAGATGGCTGATTACAACTTCGTGATAGCAGGTGGGGGCGCCGCAGGGCTCCATCTTGGCAGGGCGCTTGTCGAGGCAGGGTTCGAGGATAAACGCGTGCTCCTCGTGGATAGAGACAACAAGGCAAAGAACGACCGCACCTGGTGCTTTTGGTCCTCCGAAAAGACGCCCTTTGACCATCTCATCCATCGGAAGTGGCAGAAAGTCGGCTTCTTCGACTACGGAGAAGAGCTCTCCATCGACATCTCCCCGATGAACTACCGCATGTTTCGAGGGGAGGACTTTTACCGCGACTCCTACGCTCTTCTCGAGGAGAAACCCAACGTAACGCGCCTCGTCGGTACGGTGGACCGAATCGAAGACGGAGAAGAGTTTGCCACGGTGGTCGTGGACGGGGTCCCCTACACCGCCGAGTGGGTCTTCGACAGCCTGTTTATTCCTCGCGACTTCACCGTCGACGAGACGAACTACCATTTCTTGAAGCAGCATTTTCTCGGTTGGTTTATCGAGAGTGAGAAACCGGTATTCGATCCCGACAGGGCGACGCTCTTCGACTTTCGCACCCCGCAGCACGAGACCTGCCGGTTCGTCTACATACTGCCCTTCTCGGAGACCGAGGCCCTCGTCGAGTACACCCTTTTCTCCCACGACCTCCTGAGCGAAGAGGAGTACACCGCGGGATTGACGGAGTACATCGACAAGGTTGTCCAACCCGGGAACTATAAAGTGGTTGAAACGGAAACGGGAATTATCCCGATGACCGATTACCCCTTTCCCCGCCGAGCCGGGAAACGAATCCTCTTGACCGGAACAAAGGGAGGGCGCGTCAAGGCCTCCACCGGTTTCGCCTTTCATCGAATCTATCGGGACTCCCTTGCGATCGCGGACTCTCTTCGTCGGGTCGGGCACCCTTTCGACCTTCCAAAGACTCCAGGACGCTTTGCCCTTTTGGATTCGATACTCCTTAACGTACTCTACCGCCGGGGAGATCTCTCTCACGAGGTGTTTCGCCGTCTTTTCAAGAAAAATCCGATCGACCGGCTCCTCCGCTTCTTGAACGAAGAGGTCTCCTTGTGGGAGACGGTTCAAATAATGGCTACCGTACCCTGGGGACCATTCATCGCGGCGTGGTTCCGTCTAAAAATCCTAGGAAGGCCGTAATGCAGGTAGTTGCTGACTTTTCGCTTCCGGTAGTATTGGCCCTCGGCGTCTGGGCCATAATAATGATCAACGTTCCGGTTCTCGGGTGGCTCTTCGGCGACCGGGGAATCCGCGCCGGCATCTCCTTAGGGGTCCTCGCCCAGGCGACGACGGTGAGCCTGTTGCTCTTGCTTCGAACGGGCGATGGATTGAATCCGTTGATTCTCCTCGCGATACCGGTGTACGGGCTCCTCGTCGAAGTAATCGGGTCGAGGACCGGCGTACCCTTCGGAAGCTACGCATATACCGACGTACTCAAGCCGCAGATACTCGACGTCCCGGTGGTTATACCCCTGGCCTGGCTTATGATGATCCCGCCATCCTGGGGCATTGCCGCCGCCCTGGCACCGCAGGGCGGGCTTTGGACCCAGGCCTTGATTGCCGGTGCCGCCTTCATGGCTTGGGACCTGTTTCTGGATCCCCAGATGACCCGGTGGAACTACTGGAAGTGGAATCAAAGAGGGGGCTATTTCGGTATACCCTGGGTCAATTTTGCCGGCTGGTTCGCCGCGGCTGCGTTGGTCACACTGTTACTCCGGCCGACTAACCTCCCGGTAGCCCCTCTCACCATTATCTATCTGGTTACCTGGTTTCTCCAGAGCGTGGGACAGATCGTCTTCTGGAAGATGATCGGCCCGGGCCTTGTCGGAAGCACGGTAATGGGAATCCTTGCCTGGAGCGCCGCCGGCCTGGTCCTCTTCTGATACAACTTCTGATACAACCGGCCTGCGGTTCTACCGGGATCTGCCTCCGCCGTTCAATCGACTCTTCCAACGGGCCAAGGTATTGAGCGCTTCGAGAGGCGTAATCTCTTCCAGGCGAAGGCTTCCGAGCTCGCCGATCACCATGTCGCCCTCGGAGAAAAGCCCCACTGCCGAATCACCGCCGGGTACAACCTCCCGGCGCCGGACCCCGGCGGCCGTGGGCGCGTCGTCGTCATCGATTCCATCGGCGGTTGCCGGAGGCCCCGGGGCAACCTCGTCTTTCGTTTCGGCGAGGATGCGCCGAGCGCGGTCGACTACGGTGCCGGGAAGACCCGCCATCGCGGCGACGTGGACGCCGTAGGAGGTCCCCGCCGGGCCGTCTACCAAATTGCGAGGAAAGACCAGGCTGCCGTCCTCTTCGATCGCCTTGAGAGAGACGTTTTTTAGTTGTGGATGCTCGATCAACGTGAGCTCGTGAAAATGGGTTGCAAAGAGGGTTCGACACCCGAGGGCCTCGAGCAAGTATTCCAAAACCGACTGCGCAAGGGCCCGGCCGTCTGCGGTGGTAGTGCCCCGGCCGACCTCGTCCATAATCACCAAGGTTCGGTCCGAAGCGTTGCGGAGGATATGCGCGGTCTCGGTCATCTCGACCAGGAAGGTAGACTCCCCTCTGGCCAGATTATCCGAAGCGCCGACCCTGCAGAACACCCGGTCTACAACGCCGATACGGCAATCGGCCGCCGGAACGAAGGAGCCCATCTGCGCCATTACGGTGATCAGTGCCGTCTGCCGAAGGACCGTCGATTTCCCCGCCATATTCGGCCCGGTAACAAGGAGACAGGGAACCTCGGGGGTCAAGGAGACGCTGTTCGGGACGAAGGTTCCCGCCTCTATATGCGCTTCCACCACCGGGTGGCGTCCCTCGCGAATGTCGATCCGCCGGGAATCGTCAACCCTCGGTCGCGTGTACCCGCTCCGGGTCGCCGCCCAGGCGAGGGACTGTACTACGTCGATCTCCGCGGCCGTGACGGCGCATCGCTGCAGGAGGTCGACCTTTTTGTCGATCGCCGAGAGGACCTCGTCGAAAAGCGTCCCCTCGAGCTCGAGGGCTTTCTCCTGCGCCTCGTTAATCTTCGACTCCAGCTCCCCAAGGGGTACTGTCGTGTAGCGAACAACGTTGGAAAGGCTCTGCCGCGGAATAAAGTAATCCGGCACCGTCGCGCTCTGTCTCTTGGTCACTTCGAAGAAGAGCCCGAGGACCCGGTTCGAACGAATGCGCAAGGACGCAATGCCGCTGCGTTCCTGTTCCTCCCGCCCATAGCTCTCGAGAAGCTCCCGGCGGTTCGCGTTCAGGGCTCGAAGCTCGTCGAGTTCCGTACTGAATCCCTCCCGAATAAGGTTGCCCTCGGTTTTGACCGTAGACGGGGTTTCGACCATCGCCGCGTCTAGATAGATCAAGAGCTCCCGGATCGCCTCCCGGTCCTCCGGCGAGGACTCGAGGGGGGCCCCGTCGTTCCCGGAGAACAGATCGCAGAGGGCGAGAAAGCGCCGGAGAGACTCCCGGACGGCCGCGACGTCCTTCCCGTGGGCCCTGCCGAGGGACACCCGGGAGGCGAGACGCTCGAGATCGAGAAAGCCCGAAAGGGTCCGTCGTACCTCCGAAAGGAGGAGTTGGTTCCGGTAGAGAAACTCGACCTTGTCCTGACGGTTTCGAATGGATTCGAGATCCTGAAGAGGAGAAAGAATCCACCGTTTGATCAACCGGTGCCCGAGGACCGAACGGGTATAGTCCAGGACTGAGAGAAGGGTATACCGTGTCGAGCCGTCGAGGCCGCTCCGGACAAGCTCCAAATTGCGCTGCGTCGCCTCGTCTATTCCGACCACGGAGAGATCCTCGAGACGGACGAGGGATCTCAGGTGAGCCAAAGGCCGCCCGAGGGAATCCTCGGCGTACTTCAGAAGGACGCCGCAGGCGGCAATCTCCGGGTCGTCGTTCTCCACGCCGAATCCCCGTAGGGTCGATACACCAAGGGTCCGCTCGAGGCCCCCGAGCCCCTCCCTGATGTCGAAGCTCCAATCCGGGAGGCGGTTGGTAAGGAGAGGGAGCTCCTTAAGTAGATACCGGAGCTCTTTCGGCCCTTCTGCGAGAAGCGATTCCTGCGTCAGCAGCTCTCGAGGAGAAAAGGTGGCCACGTCCCGGCGGACCTCTTCGACGGCTCGACCGAGTTCGAAACGCCGGAGAAACATCTCTCCGGTCGACACCTCGAGGAAGGCCGCGTAACAGGTCCCGGATCGGCAGTAGAGCGCCATAAGGTAGTTGTTCTCTCCGTCGGAGAGGAACTCCTCTTCGGTCGCGGTACCCGGTGTAACTACTTCAACGACCCCCCGGTCTGCGAGGCCCCTCCCCCCTTCCGGGAGCCGAAGCTGCTCGCAGATCGCGACCTTCCGCCCGGCGTCGAGGAGACGCCGGACGTAGGTGGACGCGGCATGATACGGAACGCCGCACATGGGGATACCCTGACGCTGTGTAAGAGTGATGCCGAGTATGGGCGCCGCCTCTTCCGCGTCCTTCCGGAACATCTCGTAGAAATCGCCGAGACGAAAAAAGAGAATCGCGTCGGGGTACTGTCCCTTGATCCGAGAGTACTGCTCCATGAGGGGCGTCGACGATGCCACCGGCGCCTCCTAAGACTCGACTTGGCGCAACCTCTCGACGACTGGTTCGGTTATGTCGACCGCAGGAGACCACCACTGGATACCGTCGTGCTCGCTGGAGAGCACCACGGTGTAGCCCTCCTCTTCGGCGACGAACTGTATCGCCTCCTGAAGCTGCAAAAGAAAATCGTCGGAGAGCAACTGCTGTTGTCGAAGCTCGAGCTGTTGTCGCCGCCTTCTGGTCAGGTCTTCGACGAAACGGGTCTTCTGGAGAATCTCCTCGTCGAGCTCCATGACCCGGCGGTCGTCATCCCGGTCCGCCGCCCGGACCCGCTGATCCCGGAGGTTTTCCAGCTCCTGAACGTGCCGGTTTATCTCCCGCTGATACTGGGTCTGAAGGCTTTCGAGCTCCCGGACCGCCCGGGAGTCCCGGTAGAAGGTGTTGTAGACGCGCCCGATGTCGATTATCGCTACGGTGGTAAGCTGCTCCGCCGCGGCAAAGCCGGCTATCATGAACAAGCAGGCAAGAAGAACCAGCCGCCTTACAAGAAACCGGTTCCGATGGAAAAGACGAATTCCCATCCTCTACCCTCCTCGTCGTTTCGGTTGAAGAGGGGACCTGTCTGCCACTGCCAGGCCCCGTCAATGATTTGAAATCTCCGGGCTACGTAGAGCCGAATCGGAAACTGGGGTATCGAAAACCGAAAACCGAAGCCCAGGCTAAAGAGCATGTTCTCGATCCCGAGTTCCCCGATATCGGTCCGTTCGTTATAGAGCGCAGCGGCGTCCCAGAAATGGTCGAGCCAAATAATCTGTTCCGCCAGGGGCATACGGAACTCGAGCCAGTTGTACCAGAGTGCCTCGCCGTCGGTCTGCCGGTCCCATCCCCGGGCTATCATCATCCCGTCGACAAAGAGCAGATCCGTGGTATTTGCTACGGGCTGTTCCGCGTCCCGGTACTCGCTGGGAACCCAGAAGGTCGGGAAGATGACGGAGAGCGTCGATTGAGCCGCAAGGACCATCTTCCAGTTCCAGTCTCCGATTGCCCGGAAATCCCAGAGAGTAAAGTACTGCTCCCCCCGGCTGTCGGTCCGGATGTAGTGCCGGTCCCCGAAGAAGGGACCACCGGTAAAGGTTATCCCCTGGTAGAGGTAGTAGCCGGTCGACGGGCTCACAATGATATCCCGGGTATCGAGACCTGCGGAGAATGACCACTGGTTGACGAATTCCCAGTTATTCCAGTTGGCCCGGATGCCGTCGTCGTAGGGCCGGTAGATATCCCGGTCGTAGGTTATGTACTCCATCCGAGTCCTAGGGGAGGTGTTCAAGGTAAGGCGCCCGGCGGGGGTCCGGAACCGGTACCCAGTGTTAAAGCTCAAGGCGATCCGCCACTGGATGTACTCCATCAGGTACTCTTCCGGAATCGTCGCGAGCTCGCCCCCGGCGTACTCGTAGTCGGTCTCGAGGTCGTAGGTGGAGATATCGTCGGAATCGGGAACACCCGGAAAGGGGTCGCCGGCCTGGTAAGAATCGCCATCGTATTCTGTGTCCCGGGTAAAGACGTAATACCCCTCGTAGGGATCCGGGACGGCGTCTTCGTCGTCGGGGCCGAACATCGGAGCCAGAATGTCCTGCCGGATGCCGCGAACCCGGCTCCGGTCGACGGTCAGGTTTGCCCCGCCGGACCAGCGGCGCCCGAAGAGCCACCGCTCGAGAAAATTGACCGAGACCATCTGGGTAATCGGAGAAAACTGCGTGTCGACGCCGATAGTCTGCCCCCGGCCGAGAAAGTTCCGGTCCTGCCAGGCGACCTGGGCCGAAATCGGAAAGTCGGCGTTTCCCCCGAAGGCGACACCGAAGCGAATGTCGGCGGTGTTGCCCTCCTCGACGTTGACGATCAGGTCCATCAAACCTTCGACGCTTCCCTGGGGAGTTTCCGGCGTTATCGAGCTAAAGTACTGCAGGTTGGCGAGGTTCTGGACCCCTTCCCGGATTCGGGAGGCGCTAAAGACGTCGCCGACCTCGAGGGGAATTTCCCGGTAGAGGACGTAATCCTCGGTTTTCTCGTTTCCACGAATAATGATGTTCTCGATGTGGGCCCGGTTGCGCTCGACGATGTCCACCTCGAAGGAGATAACGTTGTCGACTTCGTTACGGGTCTCGGACCGGGTGATGGTGTTGTAGATGTACCCGTCCTCGTAGTAGGCGTCGGCAACCGCCTGGTAGTCCGCCTCGAGCTGGTTGAAGTCGAGGATTTCCCCTTCCCGGAGACGCACGCGTTCGGCGAGCTCTTCGTCGGTATAGATGTTGTTCCCCGAAAAGGAGATCCCGCCGAAGGTGTACTGCTCGCCCTCTTCGACGAACACGGTCAGGGTAATGTAGGTCCGTTCCGCCTCATCGTCCCGCTCGAACTCCCGGGCGATCTCAAGAACCTCGGCATCGACGAAGCCCCGTTCCCGGTACCATCGCTCGATAGCCCGACGGTCCTCTTCCAGGGTTGATTCGTTGAAGTTGCCGCGGTTGAAGATCGATTGCGCCTTGGTCTCCATGACACCCCGGAGGGTGCTTTCCGCAGCGAAGTCATTTCCGGAAAAGAGGATCTCCCGGACGGTAACCCGGTTTCCCTCTTCAATGGTAAAGACGACTATTTCTTCGTTCTCGTCGTCGACCGGATCTCGTTCCGCGGAAACCTGGGCGTCGGGATACCCCTGTTCCCGGTAGAAGTCGAGGATCGCTTGTTCATCGAGGCGAATCTTCGCCTGGGTGATGATGTCTCCCTCGCTCAGGACGATCGTGTTGAGAAGCTGGATGTTTCGGATGTTCCGGTTCCCCCGAAAGACGATCTCGGCAACGAGGGGCCGCTCGGTGACCTCGAAGTCAATGATAACCGCCGAACCGGCGGGGTCGGCCCGTTCGGCAGAGGGCACTATGCTCTGAAAGTAGTCGAGAGCGTAGAGGCGACGCTGAAGCTCGAGGAACAGCTGATCGGTAAACTCACGCCCGATATAGGGGTCCGTTACGCCTCTCAGCTCGCTCTCGGCAACCGAGTCGAGACCTTCGAAGGTAATGGCTTCGATCGGTTTGTTCTGGTACCACTGCTCATCAGACTGCTCCTGCCCTTCTTCCTGGGCCCAGAGCGCCCCTGGGAGAAGAATGAGTAAGAGTAGCGTGAACCGGGCGACCAGTCGTCCGTCAATAGGAAAACTGCCACGAGAACTCGAACGTATTGTCTGCAACAAACAGCGACTCCGGGGTGCGGGGGAAGAAGCTCCATTGGAGCAAGAAGAACGGTGTATCGAACTCGAGTCCAATTTCCGGATCGACCTCCATCCCGCCGAGGGCAATTACATCCTGGTCGAGGGGGTCGCGGGCTCGTAGCTCGATAAGGAGCTCCAAGAAGAGATCAGAACCCAAATATTTCCCCAAGAAGACCGTCGTATTGTCCAGGTATGTTCCAAGAGAAGGTGCGGTGGTGTCAAGGGGGACCTCCGACTGGTCGAGAGAACCTATTACGATGTTCTGAAATACCTGAGTCCGAACGGAGAATAGGTCGACGTTGAGGGCCTCCCGTACCTGACGCTCAAACTGACTCAAGATTCCGAACTGAGTAACGACCTCGCTGGTCACGGCAACAGCCGAACCGAGGTTCGCGACATCCGTCGAGCCCTCCTCGAGGATGGCCCCGCCGAGAAGAGCGACGATTTCGTCGTCGGTCAGCGGAGGAGTCGACTCGAGTCGGGGTGAGAACTGACTCAAGGGGTTCTCCTCCGCGATGAGGAAGATGCGGACGGGTCCTTGGGGGCCCACCTCCCGAAGCTCGGCCCGGGCCGAGAGAATCGGGTCGAATCCCGCTTCGTCCTCGTCGAAAACGATGCGTCCCTGACGCATGTAGAAGTTGCGGTTGACGTAGAAGATCTCCCCACCCCGAATGGATACCGTGCCGTCGAGACCAAAGCTCTCGTCCTCCGACTCGGAGACGAGGCGCACCTCGTGTCCTGCCCGGGCAAAGGCCCGGACAATCGGCACCTCCCTGGAGGGCCAGAGGAACTCGAGCCTCCGTCCGGCCACCAGCGTGAGGTCCACCGTCGTAATCTTCCGCGGCTCAACTTCCACGACGTCTTCGGTAATCAGCGTTATGGTCGTTTCTTCGGCGATAACCTCTCCCGAAACGTCCGTGGTAGCAGGGGTACCGTAGATGCGAAGCCGCCCGAGGCCTCTGCCGTCCACCGCGACCGGGCCGAAGTCCTGGGTTATGGGCATCCCTTCGTCGCCGATGGTGTTGATCAGAACCTCGAACTCGTCGAGACCCCAGCGTGACAGTAGGAGAGTGGCGGAGACCGTGGCGTCCGCATCCCCCCTGGAGGCCAAGAACCGGTCGACCTGTATCATCTTCTCCTGAAACAGGACAAAGGCCTGGGGAGCGTCGACCACGCCCTCGACGTAAGGAACCTCCGCCTCGAGAGATTCCACCGAAAGGGTGCCGAAGAGGTCCGGGTCGTTCACCGGCCCAACCACCCGGAGGCTCCCCTCTACCTCTCCCCGAAGGGGGAGGAATCGACCCCCGGGGCGCTCTTCCGGGACGAAGTCAGGAGTGGCTTCGGTAATCGGAAGCTCGGCGGAAATGCGAGTTATGGTGGCCTCGATTGCGCCGTCTCCTAACAATCCTGCCGCCTGGAATCGCACGGGAAGGGGATCGGTAAGTACCAGGCGAAACTCACCGTCGTTGCTGATCTGGCCCCGGATGGCGTTATCCGGCGCCCCCCGGAGCGTAACGCCGGAAGTCGTCCGCCGAAGGGAGAAGAGCCACTCTTCCTGGGGAACACCGACGATGTTGATTCCCTCGAGGCGAATATCCGCGGAGAAGGGGTCTTCGATTACCTGCCGAACGGCGGAAAAGGGTTCCTCTACCCTCCGCTGGTAGCCTAGTTCCACGCCCGTCACCGTCTCGCCGACCCCGATTCCCCGGGTTAATCGAGCAGATACCGCGATGGACCCCTCCGAAAGATCGGCAACTGCGGAGGTTACGTCGAGGCGGTTCTCCCCTCTACGGACTTGGACGCCCTGGATCCGCAAGCTCTGTTCGGAAACAGTGAATCGGCCGGAGGCGGTAAACGCGTCTCCGGCGAGCTGACCGTCGGGCACGTTTATCGTGCCCCGGAGAGATAGGTCCCCGGGCGTACCGGTGGCTTCCGCAGCAAAATCGACCTGACCTCGGAGACCGGGGATCCCGAAACGACGGAGTCCGACGCCGTCCCCCCGAAGATTCATCGAGAGGCCGGCGGCGTCAAGGCTCCCGGCCAGCAGCAGAGACTCTTCTCCGTCGCCGCTGGTCAATGTTCCGTTGATAAGAGCCCCTTCCCCTTCGTCTCCCGCGGTAATCCCCACAGACCCGGCGAGGGTATCGACACCGTCGTCGATGACCATCGGGGCGAGTCTCCCCCCCGTCGGGTCAAAGTCTCCCCGGGCCCGGATAGTCAACGGGCCGGTAGGGCTCGAGGCGTCTACGATATCCAAGCGCGAGAGGCGGGCAGTCCAGGCGCCGCTCCCGAAGAAGAAACCGTCGAGGTCCGCGGTCAACCGGGCATTTTCCCCCAAGGGGGCCGCCGGAGCATCGACGATCGATGCGGAAAGCAGCACGCCGCCCTCCTTACGGGGTACGACGGTGAGCTCACTTCCGTAGTCGCCGGTTAGGGTAAGACGTCCGTCGACGTGATAGTCGGCCTGAGCGGAATAACGTCCGGCGTCGTGGGTCAAGGATACCTGAATGGGTGTCGTCCCGTTGTGTGGATCCCCGATAACCACTCGGCCCCCGACGTCGAACCCGCCGTAGGACGCCGAAATGCGTTCGGCGGCCACCTCCTCTTCTCCTTGAACAAGGCTGAAGTAGAGAAACGTCTCGTCCGGGGCGGTAAGGTCGTAGAGAGAGACAAAGGGAGCGTCCAGGTCGACATTCCCACCGCGGGAAGAAAGCGAAAAGACCGAATCGACGACGAGGGAGTCGAGAACAGTCGTCGGCGAAGGGACCGTTTGGGGATCCTCGGCCAAACGACGAACCCCCGCTACCGGCACTTGCCGGAGAGCCCCGTCAAGGTCGAACCGGCTCGCTTCCCCGAGGGAGATGCTCCCGGAAAGCTCCAGGGCTTGGGTCTCCTCTGAGTTGAAGTGAGTACGCACCTGCGTTGCAATCGCCGTTTGGTCGTGATCCACCTCGAGGGAGGTCGCGTAGAGCATTCCGGCTCCGATGGACAGCTCCTCGGAGAAAAGCGTTGCCCCCCGGCGTGAGCCCCGGAGGCGGACGTCCCCGGAGACAACCGGGGCGTCCCAGATTTGAAGGTTTCGGAAGTCGAGGGAAGCCCTTACATCCCTTCCCGCCGCAGCTTTCTCGGCTCTCCCCCGGACCCGTCCGCCCCCGGAGTCCCGGATCAGAAAGCTTCCCTCGAAAGCGTCGACACTACCGTCGGTCTCCGCCTCGAAATGGGCTAGTTTGGCGGGGTTATCGGGAAACCGGGCCTCGGTCCTTCCCGTCACTCTCAGCTCACCGGACTCCAGAGAGTACTCTGCCTCGGCATCGGCGTCGACCGAGGAAAACAGAAGAGACGGGAGCACTCCGTCGGATACCGGGCCCGAAACCACGGAGGACGGAACGAACCCCTCGGCGAGGACCCGCCCCGTGGCAACCTGTTGCTCCAGATTAACGTCTAGGGAGATCTCGAGGGGGTCCCTATTGCGAACCTTCCGGAGGGCGATATTCCGGTCTCCGTAACGGAGAGCAAAGGCTTGGTCCCTGAGCTCCCAGTCTCCGTAGGCAAGACGCGGAAACTCGATAGATCCGGTGCCTTGCTCGAGGCCCTCTTCGACGCTCCCGGAAAGCACCACCTCCGCCGCGATCGAATCTCCGGTAAGAGGAACACGATATCCCGCCGAGCTCCGCAACTCGAACTCCAGGGTAGGCTTTCGAAAATCGAACCTGGTCACCAGATTCATGAGGGTCACGGACTCGGTTCCCGAGGCGACAACGAGATCTACGTTCGTCGCCGACAGGGTAAGCTCCTCCGGAAAAGAACGTTCACCGAAAAGTTCGCCGAGCCCCGGAGATCCGTTCCCGAAGGCGTTCCCCTCGAAGAATGAAGCCGCGTCGACGGAGATCTGGGCGTCTTCTAAAGTGACCTCTCTGACGCCGTCAATTGCCGGCCCGGTAAGAAGATCCCAGAGGGAAAAGTAGATCCGTAAGCTTTGAGCCTCCGCCACGGTCTCCCTACGGGTTTCGTCGGCGAACACCAGGGGGTCTTCTATTTTGATCGACCGAAAAACCGACGGCGCTATCCCCGTGTAGGCTATAGGCCGCCCTAGGAGGGTTTCGATCTCGCCTACGATCTCTTCCCGAGCGTCGTCGAGACGACTTCGGAGGGACGACTGCAGGGGTCCCAGGCCGATGGCTGTGGCAACCAGGAGAAGAAAAAACAATACTATCTGCACGACTCCCGACGAGCCTCTTACTGCCATCTTCCTGACATCTCCGACACTAAAGAGTATACTACGCCCCCACTATGACTCACACGCCCGAATCGGTGGGGCTCTTGCCCCGGTTTATTGTTATCGAGGGCCTCGACGGTGCCGGGACCACGACTCAGACCGCCATCCTTGCGAATCGGATGCGGGAAAATGGGTACACCGTGGCTCACGGGAGCGAACCAACCGGGAGCCCCGTCGGCGTGCTGATACGCCGGGCGCTCCGCCGGGAGATAGGTCTCTCGCCGGTGTCTCTGGCCTACCTCTACGCCGCGGACCGACAGGAGCACGTGGTCGATCCCCTCCGGGGGATTCTCGCGGCCCACGAAGCCGGCTGGGTCCTTTCGGATCGTTACACCTACTCCTCCCTGGCGTACCAGACACTCGAATGCCCCTTCGACCTGGTTCAAAGCCTTAACAAGCCCTTTCCCTCCCCCGGCACGGTTGTCTTCCTCGACACTTCGCCGGAGGTCGCCGCCACACGGCGCTCTCAGCGGGGAGGAGAAGAGCTCTTTGACGCCTTAGAATTGCAGCACCGCATCTACGAGAACTACCAGAGGGCCTTCGAGCTCGCAGCGTCCCAAGGAACCCGGATTATCCGGGTCGACGGGAACCGGGGCCTCGAGGAAACCGCCGATACCATCTGGAAGGAGCTGACCAACCTGCCGATATTCTAAAGTAGTGAAGCGGATCTCTCTCGTTGCGCTCCTCCTGGTTTTCTCCTTTCCAACCGCATTATCGGCGTATCGGGTAACCTACAAAGAACAGTACTACCGCCTCTACCACGTCCAACTCTATCAGTACCCCGAACGAATTACCGAAAACGTCTTCTGGCTCCAGCAGGCTCTCCGGGCCGACTTTGCGAATCCCTTGAACGCTCTTGCCGTTATCGAGACACCTCGAGAATGGGAACGATACCGTTACCTCTTTACGATGCACGTAAACCTCAAGCTTACCGAGCTCTACCTACGCTGGGCCGGCAAGTATTTCAAACAGGACGCCTACTTCTACAACTACCCCTTCCAGCGTCAGAACCTGGAAAGCCTTCAGAGGGCCGAAGAGCTGCTTAACCGGGCGCTACCCTACTGGAACGAAGCAAAGCTCTGGTCCACCGTCGCCGCGCAGATCCCGGGTGTCCACCTCGAGGAGATCCAGCACTGGCACGACGAGAGTCACCGCATCGAAACCGGGGAGCTCGATTACGAAGCGATAATTAACCGCCACCTCGAGCACCTCGAAGAGGTTCGCACCCAGTTTCTCCGGATGAACGAGCTCACCTACTAGTCCCCGTTACCGGATAAGCATCGCATCGCCGTAGGAGAAGAAGCGGAATCCCCGGTCTATGGCGTCCTGGTATGCTTCCCGGATCGCCTCTTGACCGGCAAAAGCGGACACCATCACCACCAGGCTCGACCCCGGGGTATGGAAGTTCGTAAACATGGAGTCGACTACCCGGAACTCGAATCCCGGGTAGATGTACAGGTCGGTCGTTGCGCTCCCCGGAGAAACCGGCCTTCCCGTTGATACCCGGGCCGCGGCCTCGAGGGTGCGGACGGTCGTGGTACCCACGGCGAGGACGGGGCGCCCCTCGGCCTTTGCCCGGTTTACCGCCTCCGCCGTCTCTTCGGAAATCTCGTACCACTCCCCGTGCATCTCGTGGTCCTCGACACGTTCGGCCCGGATCGGGGCGAAGGTGTCTATGCCGACGTGGAGGGTAACCGAGGCAACCTCGCACCCCGCGTTCCGAAGCCTCCCGAGGAGCTCGAGGGTAAAGTGGAGCCCCGCCGTCGGTGCCGCGGCGGACCCCGGTTTCTCGGCGTAGACCGTCTGATACCGCGATTCGTCGAGGCGGTTCGGTTGCCGGCGGATGTAGGGTGGAAGGGGAACCGACCCGTTCCGCTCTAGGTACCCGGAGTCGATCTCGGGCTCGAGGGAGACCCGCCAATGCCGCCCCTCGGGCTCTCGGAGCGTCGCTCTTCTCCCTTCCGGCAGGGTAAGGGCCAACCCGGGACGAAACCGCCCGGGCCCCCCAACCATGACCTGCCACTCTTTCGAAGGGAGCCGCCGGAGCAGAAGCAGCTCGACGACACCGCCACCGGGCCGTAGTCCCTCGAGTCGCTTCTTCTCTACCAGAGTGTTGTTGGTGACAATCAGGGTCCCCGGCGCGACAAGGTCCGCAAGGTCAGACACCCGACTTACGGTCCGCTCGCCGGTCCGCCGGTCGAGAAGCATCAGGCGGGCGTCTTCCCGCCGGGCGGAGGGCTCCTGGGCTATCTGTTCCGGGGGGATCTCAAAGAAGAAGTCCTTGGTCTCCATGATCCTCTCGCGTTAGAAAGGCGCGACCGAGGTGCTTGTACGCTCGCTCGGTTACTACCCGCCCCCGAGGGGTCCTCTTAATCAGTCCCCGTTGTATCAGGTAAGGCTCGTAGAAGTCCTCGAGGGTGTCGATCCCCTCTCCGATCGAGATGGCAAGCGTCTCAGCCCCGACGGGCCCTCCGCTGTAGTGGTCTATAATCGTCGCCAGTATCCTCCGGTCCTGCTCTCCGAGGCCGAGGCGGTCGATTCCAAGCCGCTCGAGGGCTTCCCGGACGATATCCGGGGTAACCTTTCCGTCCCCGAGAACCTGGGCGAAATCTCTCGCCCGGCGGAGAAGCCTATTGGCGACCCGGGGCGTGCCCCGGGAACACTCGGCTAAAAGGCTCACCGCGCCTTCCTTTGTAAGGATGTCGAGGATAGTCGCGGACCGCCTGACGATGGCCTCGAGCTCTCCCCCGGCGTAGAAACCTATCCGAAGGGAGATCCCGAAACGACTCATCAACGGCCCGGAAACCGAGCCCGGCTTGGTGGTAGCTCCTACCAGGGTAAAACGGGGTAACGGAACGCGAATCGCCCGGGCTGCGGGGCCCTGACCGATTATCCAATCGAGCTCGAAATCTTCCATCGCGATGTAGAGCATCTCTTCGATCGGCGCCCGGAGACGGTGTATCTCGTCGATAAAGAACACGGCCCCGTCGCTCAAGGAGGTAAGAATTCCGGCGAGGTCCTTCGGTTTCTCGAGAGCCGGAGCGCCGGTCACCTTGAACTCGGCCCCGAGCTCCTGGGCCATTATTCCCGCCAAGGTAGTCTTCCCGACCCCCGGGGGGCCGCTCAGAAAGACGTGGTCCAGCGTGTCCCGGCGTTCCCGGGCAGCCTGTATAAAGATACGCAGATTCTCCTTGACCGCCTCTTGTCCCTGAAACTCCGCAAGGCTCCGGGGCCGCAAAGTAATCTCCGGGGCGTCCTCTTCCCGTTTCGATCCGTCTAGAATATCCGAGCTCATGTCAACTCAATAATGCAGCGGCGGAGAAGCTCCGCCTCGTCCTGGAGCTCCGGGGAGAGGCGCATTACGGCGTCCTGAGCGTCCCGCCGGTCGAACCCCATCTCTATGAGGGCTCGGACGATGTCGTTCTTCGGGGATGCGCCGTCCGGCTCTAATTCCGGAATCCGACCTTCGAGGGCCACGATCAGTCGCTGGGCGGTCTTCGGCCCGACGCCCTTTATGCCGGCGAGAGCCGCAACGTTGCCGGTCTTGATCATCTCCCGGAGGACCGACGGCCGCTCTCCGGAAAGGATTCTGAGCGCCTGTTTGGGCCCGATCCCGTTCACCGACTGGAGGGAGGTAAACAGCTCGCGCTCCTCCTCGGTCAAGAAGCCGTAGAGCCGCATCGAATCCTCCCGGTGATGGAGAATCGTCAACAGGCGTACCGTCTCTTTTTCCATCGAAAGAGCTCCGGCGGTCGGATCGCTCACTTCGGCTTCGACCTCGAAGGCGCCGCACTGGAGCCGAACGCTCCCGTCGCCGATGTGGGTGACTACCCCGGTAATGCTCGCAATCATCTCGCCCTCACAATCAACCCAGCTTTATCGAACTATGGTGCACATGGCACACCGCAACGGCCAGGGCATCCGCCGCGTGGTCCGGGGAAGGAATCTCAGGCAGACCGAGAACCACCCGGACCAACTCCTGAACCTGGTACTTGTCCGCCCGCCCTAGGCCGACGAGGGCTCGCTTTATAGCCTGGGGAGCATATTCTACACCGGTTATTCCGGCGTGGACGAGGGCGAGCAGAACGACCCCTCGGGCCTGGGCGACGGGAATCGCGCTGGTGGCGTTCTTTGCGAAGAAGAGCGACTCCACGGCCGCCTCTGTAGGGGAAAACCTGCGTATTACCGCTTCGATTTCGCGATAGATTCCGGCGAGGCGGTCCCCCGTCGTTTCCGTCGGCTCGGTCATGATGACACCGTGGTAAAGGTGGCGGTAGCTCGTACCGCTCGTCTCGATAACGCCAAAGCCGGTGGAAGCCAGGCCGGGGTCGATCCCCAGAATCCTGCGCATTACCCCTCGTAGTCGTCGGGGATGTCTAGATTCGTGTAGACCTCTTGCACGTCGTCGTGGTCGTCCAGATTCTCGATCATGCGCAGAGCCTTTTGGGTCCCTTCGGCGTCCAGCTCCACCGTCGTCTCGGGGACCATCGTCACCGAGGCGACCGACTCCTCGAAGCCGGCCTTTTGGAGGGCTTCGAGAACCGCCTCGAAATCTTCGGGGCTCGTCGTTACTTCGATCGTGTCCCCCTGGGAGGAGACATCCTCCGCCCCGGCTTCGAGAGCGGCCTCGAGAATCTCGTCTTCCGAATAGTCCTCCCCGGAAAAGGCAATGACGCCCTTTCGATGAAAGAGGTACGAGACGCACCCGTTCTCTCCGAGGTTTCCACCGCCCTTACCGAAGATGCTCCGAACGTCGGCGGCGGTCCGATTCTTGTTGTCGGTCAGACACTCGACCATCACCGCGACACCGCCGGGGCCGTACCCCTCGTAGACGATTTCGACGTAATCCGAGCCGCCGAGGTCCCCCGTGCCCTTCTTGATCGCCCGCTCGACGTTGTCCTTCGGCATGTTGGCCGTCTTGGCCTTGAGGACTGCGGTTCTCAGCCGTGGATTGGCCTCGATATCCCCGCCGCCGAGGCGCGCGGATACCGTGATTTCCTTGATGAGCTTCGTAAAGAGCTTTCCCCGTTTGGCGTCCTGGGCGCCTTTCTTGTGGCGAATCGTCGCCCACTTGCTATGTCCAGACATTGTTAGATGGAAGCTACCAACCCCGGGTCCCTCTGTCAACCACGAAACCCGATAACTCTTTTTAGTCCATTAAGTTAATTATACCCCTCAGTACCTCGTCGAGGCGCAGACGCCCTGCCGGTAGGCACCGAAGCCGGTGGTCGCTCCCGCCGAAAAGGGCGACCTCCTCGAGGAGTCCGTCGTCTAGGTAGGGGCGAATGACCGCTGCAACCCGCCCTAGGGCGTCCTTGCCGAACTCCCGGCCGATCGCCTCCAAAGAGAGCCCTTCGGTCAAGCGAAGGCCCATCATAAGCCGCTCGAAGAGAGCCTTCTTCTTGCTCTGCGTCTCCAGGGTGATCGCCGGAGTTTCGGTTGCCCGGAGATACGCGGCTACCGGTTGTATACCCGAAGCCCGCAGGGTCCACCTCTCTTCCCCACGGCTCTCCGTCGGATACGGAAGGGTGCCTACCGCCCCGGGGCCAATACCGACGTAGGGAGCCATTCGCCAGTAGGCGAGGGAATGACGGCATTCGAAACCGGACCGGGCAAAGTTGGAGACTTCGTACCGGAGAAACCCGGCGTCGCCGAGGGTCTTCTCGGCGACCTCCCAGGCGTCGAACTCCGGATACCCGAGGCGTTCCCGAGGGTCGGGCTTACCGCCGGGACTTTCGTCGGGCCACGAAAGGGGATAGACGCTCACGTGCCGGGCCCCGAGACTCACGGCCGCCGTTATGTCCCTCCGGAGGCCCGCCGCACTCTGTCCCGGTCGCTCGCCGATCAGGTCCACCGAGATAGTCCCGGACCAACCGCGAAGGGTCCGGCCCAGAGCATCCGGTTCGGAAGCCTCCGGGTCCCGACGGCCTATCAGGCGCAGCGTCTCCGGTTCGAAGGATTGGACGCCGAGACTCAATCGGTTGACCTCGGACCCTTCGAGCACCTCGACGACCTCCGGGGTAAGATCTACCGGGTGGCTCTCGACGCTCCATTCCGTCTCGGGCACGGTCGGAAGCCGACGCTCCAGGCCGGTAAGGAGACCTCCGAGAGTCTCCGCTCCGAAATAGGTGGGGGATCCCCCGCCCAGGTAGACCGTGGTTACTCGGTACCCCCCCGGGTGATCGAGGTAAGGGGACTCCAGCCAAGCCTCGGTGTCGGCAAGAATGCGATCGACCAGACGGGCTCCGGTGCTCTTGAGCTCCTGACAAGCCACGGTTTCCGAGTAGAAGTCACAGTAGTGGCACCGGGAGGGGCAAAGGGGGAGATGGACGTAGACGGAAAGGTCAGAGCCGGCCAAAACGACTCAAGGGCCAGAGCCGGAAGAAGACGCGCCCTTCAATGTCTTCGAGGCTAATGCCTCCCCAGTGACGGGAATCCAAGGCGGCGCCCCGGTTGTCACCTGAGATAAACAACTCCCCCTCCGACAGGCTCAGCGGTACCATCGTTCCGGAAAAGGGATCCTCTCGGCGCCACCCCGACGGCGGGGGCCGTCGCTCCAATTCGTAGTTGAGTCCTGTTGTCTCGAACTCGTTCCGGAAGGCGCCGTCCGCCCCTTCCCGGACCCGGAATACGTAGTCGTCCATCCGGATTTCGTCCCCCGGAAGGGCGAGGACCCGGCGGAAGACCAGGCGGGTGTCCGTAGGGTCCGTCGCCCGGAAGCCCGAGAACGATTGAAAAGTGAGGAAGCGAAGAACACCGTCGAAGATCCGGCTGAGTGAGCCGTCGGCCGGGGCGTAGGCCGGGACCGCGAGGACCAGATCCCCCCGGTCCGGTAACCTTCTCGTGCCCCCGAGAAGCCCACCGAGGGGGCCGTCCGGCAACCGGTTGACGAGCACCCTGTCCCCCGGCTGCAGGGTGGGAGCCATTGCCACCGAGGTGATCCGGTACGACTGAAAGAAGAGCGCCCAGATCACCTGAACGGCGATAAAGACGTAGAACAACAGCAGGAGTACCCGCAGAACCGGGTGCCCCTTCCGCCGCGCGTGCTTGTAGTCGGAGTAGCGTTCCCAGCGACTCGAGCCGATCATCGTTAGTGAATAGCTCCGAACCGCCCGATAGGCCAATACCGGAACATCGCCCGACCGAGTATGTCCTCTAGGGGGACAGGCCCAAAGAAGCGTCCGTCTCGAGAGTTATCCCGGTTGTCCCCCAGGGGCATCCGACGACCCTCCGGTACGTACCAGCCTTGCCGATACACCTGGAACCTCGCCGCTATACGTCGGTCCTGCGGCTGAATCCGGTAGAGCTCTTCGGTTCTCATCTCGTCGACGTAGAACCCGTCGACATAGCGCATGTTTCTTACCCGGTCGAGGGCGCCGCCATTCACGTCCGGAGCGACGCCGGAATCCCGGAGGGCCAAGACTACCCCCGCCTCCTCGAGGACGGCGTAGGACTCCGGCGGCACAAGGCGACGCACCGGGTATTCGAGACCCGTCGCAACTTGAAACTGATCCTCCGGGAGCCATCGGTCGGTTCCCGGCAACTGAATGAACAAATTACCCTCTACGCTCCGCATCCGGTCTCCGGGCATCCCTACGCCCCTCTTGATAAGGAAGTGAGCCCGGGGGCGCCCTTCCTCATCCCGGTCTATATCGACCATCGAGAGCGTTACCATGTAGAGAACCCTCTGGACGATGTCGAAGAGCGTTCCCCGGCCGAGGTACGAAGGATTCTCGAAAATAATGACCTCCCCTCGCTCCGGCTCCCGAAAACCGGGGAGCTTCCCGAGCCCCGGAAGGAGCTCCGGTCCGAAGATCATCTTGTTAACGAAGATTCGGTCCTGCTCCATCAGGGTGTCGATCATCGACCCCGAGGGAATCTGATACGCCTGAAGCAGGTATTGATTGATGAGCAAAACGACGAAGGCTGCCCAAAGAAACGCTTCGATCCAGTCGAGAATCTGGTTCTTCTGCCGCTGCCGCTCCTTTTTCCGTGCGTGCTTCTCCCGGCGGCGGCTCAGGAAGGCTTCGGTAAACCGAACGAGGCGATCGGCAAAGGCGGGGGACTCCTGGGACATCGACAGACGCTAACACGCCGCACGCCGCGTTGACAAGTCAAGATAGCGGTACCTATACTTCCCCCACATGAAAAACGACCGGATTACCGAACCGGTACGCTTGAAGCCCGTCTTCGGCATGCCTCCGACCAAATGGGTTCCCCTTGCCTACCTGACCCTCCTCCTGCTTCTCCTCTTTGGTCTGCTGGTCCTTCCGGGGCTTCTCAACCACGGAGCACTCCTGACAATCGAGAGTCTTCCCCCGGCAGCTGCGGTCGAAATCGACGGTGTCTACGTCGGCGCGACACCCGTCGAAGCGTTCGTCGATTCCGGAGAACGCAGGATTGTGCTTTCAAGGCCGGGATACGCGGAACAAAGGGTCCTGGTGGAGGTCCCCGGTCGGCTTTTCGGGTCGCTCCTGGTTCCGAAGCGGCAGACGGTTACCCAAAACCTGCCGGTCGGAGAGCCGGACATGGTTCTTTCGGCCGCCTTCGAAGACTTTACCGCCTGGTCGTACATCGGAGATGCGAACGCCCGGTATCAGTTTCCGCCGATCCTCTCGGAGGCGATCGCCGGCCTCGCCTTCGTCGACGAGGCCCCCTCATCCAACGACGTTCTTCTCCGGGGAAGTCTCGACGCAACGAGCGACGTCCTCGCGAAGGACCTTCTCTCCGGGGCGTTCCGGGCCGACGCGGGTCCGGGAGTCCTCAGCGGATCCTCCCTGGCAGACACGGCGACTGCTCTCGCCGGGCTCACCGCTGCGAATCCCGCCATTCACTACCTCGCCGGGGAGATTGCATCGGACGGTGTCCTTGAGAGAATTACCCAAACAGACTGGTATGCGGACCGGACCGCCGAGGCCACGACCTCGATTCTTCCGTACACCAGGGAAGGCGACGTCGAGTACGCCGGGGGAGGTCGACAGATCCAAGCCGCCGGGATGACATACTACGAAGTCCCCGGAACCGTCTTTGTCATGGGGGCAACGCGGAGCGACCCGGCTAACGCCGGGCTCCTGCAGCCCCACACGGTACGTATTACCCCTTTCTTTGTCGGCCAAACCGAAGTCACCCGGGGTGACTACCTTGCGTTCCTAGAGGCCAACCCGCAATGGGGACTCGGTGCGCTCGACACCCTGGTGCAGTCGGGTCTCGTTTCCACCGACTATCTCGCCGATTGGATCGACGACCGGCCGACTCTCGACGACTCTCTTCCGGTGGTCAACGTCTCGGCGTACGCCGCCGAGGCGTACGCAGAGTGGGTAACCGAACAGTTAGCAGATTCGTTGCCGGGATATCGAGCGCGGCTTCCCTACGAGGCCGAATGGGAATGGGCCGCGGAGTTCGCAGCCGCCGCCAACTATCCGGGTATCTTCCTGCAAGACGGACGTGACGGACCGGCCCCGGTGGGAAGCCTCCCGGGAGGCCCGATACCCCTCTACGATCTCGCCGGAAACGTCTGGGAATGGAACGCGAATTCCTTTCACCGGGCGTCTTATCTCGTAGAACCGCCGCAGCACGCGCCGGCCCCTCGAGTTGAAGCGGCTCCCCGGTTTGCCCATCGGTCGGTTCGGGGCGGGTCTTGGGCGAACCTTCCGGGGACGGTTTCTCCGACTTCTCGGGGTTCCCAGCCGGTTTGGTGGTGTACGCCCTACCTGGGATTCCGATTGGTTTTGGTTCAACAGTAGTGGCGAAGGCAGGAAAAAAGATCCTCGGTCGGAACAAGAAGGCATTCTTTTCCTACGAGGTGGACGAAACCATCGAGTGCGGAGTCGAGCTCCAGGGCACCGAGGTCAAGTCGATCCGCGGCGGCAAGTTCTCTTTCTCGGACGCCTACGTGCGCATCATAGACGACGAGCTCTGGATGATCGGTTTTCATATCGCCGAGTACGACCACGGTAACCTGAATAACCACGACCCTCTTCGGCGACGCAGGCTCTTGGCGCATAAGCAAGAAATAAAGCGCTTAAAGCGCAAGACCGAAGAAAAAGGCTTTACGCTGATTCCCCTGCAGATTCACTTGAAGGAGGGGTACGTCAAGATCGAAGTGGGCCTCTGCCGAGGAAAGAAGACCGTGGATAAGCGGGAGAGCATAAAGAAGCGTGATCAGGAGCGGGACGCGCAGCGTGAGATGCGGGGGCATTGATGGGAGAACAGAGGCTGTTGAACCTTGCCGTCGAGCTGGCCGAGGCCGCCGGACGAAACACGTTGGCGTACTTCGGGCTCAAAAAGAGAGACCCCCGGGTCGAGTACAAGGCCGACGACAGCCCGGTAACCGAAGCGGACCGAACCACGGAGCTTCTTATGCGGGAGCAGATACGCAAGCACTTTCCGGAGCACGGAATAGTCGGGGAGGAGTTCGACTCCGTCGAAGGGAAGCCCGGCGCACCGACTTGGATTCTCGATCCAATCGACGGAACCCGGGCCTTCGTCGCCGGGGTTCCCCTCTACACCGTTCTCGTCGCCGTCGTAGAAGGGGACACTCCCCGCATCGGTGTTATTCACAACCCGGTTACCCGGGAGACCGTATGGGCGGAAACCGGAGAAGGCTGCTACCTGAACGGAACCAGAGTCCACCCGACCGAACCGCCCAACCCGCCCCCCTCTGAAGGGACACCTACCGTCTGCTGCACCGACTACGGCGACTTGGCCCGCCGCTACCCCGGGCTGCTTTCGCATATCGCCGACGCCGGCTACACCTCCCGGACCTGGGCCGACGCGTACGGCTACCTGCTTCTCGCGACCGGGCGTATCGACGGGATGATAGATCCGGTGATGAACGCCTGGGATATCGCCCCGATGTATCCCATCGTCGAGGAAGCGGGGGGAATTATCACCTCGCTTTCCGGAGACCGGGAGCCCCTAGGTACCTCGGCGCTCGCCGCCACCCCGGCGCTTTACCCTACCCTTCTCCGGGCCGCTCGATTCTAAGACGAACCATCCCTCCCCGAAGGGGCTCCGGCTGGAGCACCAGGCGGTACTCTCCTCTACGGCGCAGATCGAGCACTATCTCCGGAATCTCCGGGTCCCGGGTCGCCGCGAGGACGAACTCCTCCCGGTTCCGACGGTAGAGATCCATAAAGACGTAGCCCCCGGTAACCGCCTCGAGAGAAAAGGCGTAGGCCCCCCGTTCGTTCAGGGTAAGGTCAAGAACCCGGGCCTCGGGAATCATCGGATCGAAGGTGTAGGTCTCAGCGTAGGGCAGAGTAGCCGTTTCCGCGTAGGAGCCGGCCTCCTCGACCGCCTCGGACCATCGTTCTCCGTAGTCGGTATCCCGAACACCAAGGGCCCCGAGGGCCTCTATCAGCTCCAGACGTTCTTCCCGTGGGGCGTAGGCTACGTCAACCCGGTGGGGCCGGCACCCGAGAGCGAGAACGCCGGCGAAGAAGAGAAGCGCGGAGAGCCTAGCTGTCCCGGCGTGATGTCGAATCATCGAGGGAATACTAATATCGTCGACGGTTCCCCGCCAAGTGTTGTATACTATCAGCATACGGGGGTGTACTGGTTTCGACTGAGAGTGCGGTATTGCGTTCGTTGCAGGTGGAGCGCCTCCTCCTAAAAGGCAAACCTTTATAACTGCCAACGAAGCAGATTACGCTCTAGCGGCTTAGTCCGCAGCGGGTACCCGGCGCGCTGTTCCGAGAGCCGGAATACCTGACAGAAACCGGAACTTGCCGTTACGTTCGCTCGTCGGCGTAACGGGACACTCAGACGGGCCCGGACCGCTACGGTTCGTTCCTTCCTGCGTAGCAGTTCTTAGATAAGAAGGGACTAAACCTGTAGACGCGGGCGCATCGGCTCTTAGGACCCGGGTTCGACTCCCGGCACCTCCACTCCCGTACCGTTATTCCCATTCGATTGTCGACGGCGGCTTGCTCGAGACATCGTAGACCACCCGTCCCACTTCCGGGACGCGGTTGGTAATCCGAGCGGCGATCCGTCGGAGCACCTCCGGAGGGAAGTCGTAGGCATCGGCGGTCATTCCATCCCGGGAAATGACCGCCCGCAAGGCGGCGACAAGCCCGTATCCCCGGTCGTCTCCCCGGACACCGACACTCCGAATCGGTAAGAGAACCGCGAATGCCTGCCAGATCTCGTCGTAGAGGCCGGCGGCGCGGATCTCTTCGAGGTAGATCTCGTCCACGTTCCGGAGGATATCGCACCGCTCCTTCGTTACCTCGCCGAGGATTCTTACGGCGAGTCCCGGCCCCGGAAACGGATGCCGGGAAACGATGCTCTTAGGAAGGCCGAGGAGGGTCCCGAGGCGCCGTACCTCGTCTTTGTAGAGGCTGGACAGGGGCTCGAGAAGGTCTCCGGCGTCCCGGAGGGCCTCGATTCGGGGGGTCCGCACGTTGTGATGCGACTTGATCACCCGGGCCTTCTTCCCGACACCCTTCCCGGATTCGATAAGGTCCGTGTAGAGGGTTCCTTGAGCCAAAAGGTACCCAGCCGAAATCTTCTCCGAGACTTCAGTGGCCTGAATTTCCACGAAGAGATCCCCGATCCGTTTGCGCTTCTCCTCCGGATCCTCGATTCCGGCAAGCGCCTCGAGAAAGCGGGCCTCGGCGTCGACGATGTAGAGCTGCTTCGCCCCGAGGCGCTTCAGCGCTTCGGTAACCTCCGCGGTTTCCTTGTGCCGCATCAGTCCCGTGTCGACGTACATCAGATGAACCTGATCCGGCGTTAGGGCGTCGAGGAGGAGCGCCGCTGCGACCGTAGAATCGACCCCACCGGAAATCAGCAAGAGCACCGGCCGATCCCCGACCTGGGCCCGTATGGCTTCCCGGGCGTCTTCCCGGTAACGCTCGAGGTTCCACTCCTTCTTGGCACCGCATACCCTCAGGGCGAAGTTTTCCAAGATTTCAGAACCGTGGTCGCAGTGGCTTACCTCGGGATGGTACTGGATCCCGATAAAGGGTCCTTCGGCAAACGCAACGGTTCCTATTAAGCCGTTCTCCGACCGGGATATCACCTCCGCCCCGTCGGGTAAACCGACGATGGAATCGCCGTGGCTCATCCAAGAGGTGAAGCCGTCGGGAATCGCCTCGTAGAGGGAGGCGGCAGTCCCCTCGATGTACTGCCGGCTCGGCCCGTACTCCCGGTGGCTTCCGGTACCGACGACGCCTCCATGATCATGGACCAAGCGTTGGAGCCCGTAGCAGATACCGAGAACAGGGAGACCTTCCGCGTACACCCGGGGGCTCGGCGCCGGGGCATCCTCATCGTGGACCGAATGTGGAGACCCCGAGAGGACGATGCCTTTGACGCCCTCAAGGTCATCGTCGGTTAGCGCGTGATCCCCCGGAAGGACCCGGGAGAAGACCCCCCGGTCACGGATTCGGCGGCTGATGAGCTGGGTTGTCTGGCTACCGAAATCTAGGACGAGAATCGTATCCATGGGTTCTTTCGGAGGATGGTGTGTTCCCGGTCGGAGCCGACCGAGATAATGTCCACCGGGGCCTCGACGTACCCTTCGATGGCCTCGACGTAGTCTCGGGCGTTCACCGGGAGATCCTCCCAGCGCTTTATGTTCGTAATCGGAGTCTTCCACCCGGGGAAGGTCTCGAGGACCGGCTCCGCCTCTTCGAGGTCGGTCAGGCGGGCGGGAAAGGTGTCAACCGTCTTTCCGCCGATTCGGTAGCCGGTGCACGCCTGGATCTCCTCCAGGCTGTCGTAGACATCCAAATGGGTCAGGGTCAGGGCGTCGAAGGCGTTGCTCCGGCAGGCATACCGGAGTGCGACGAGGTCGAGATAGCCGCAGCGCCGGGGGCGTCCGGTGGTCACGCCGTATTCGTTCCCGAGCTCCCGAACCAGCTCGGTCAGCCCGTTATGCGTTGCTTCGGGAAACTCGGTAGGGAAGGGCCCGTTGCCGACCCGGGTCGAGTAAGCCTTAAAGACCCCCATCACGCCGTTTAGCTCCCGGGGCCCGATTCCCGCTCCGAGGGACGCCCCGGCGGCAGCCGACATTCCCGAGGAGACGAACGGATAGGTCCCGAGATCGAGATCCAGAAGGACCCCTTGAGCGCCTTCGAGAAGGATACGACGTCCCCGGCGGTGATGCATAAAGGTAACCAAATCTCCGGACATCTGTTCCAAGTCCCCGAGAAAGGGGTCGAGATAGTCCCGGTCCGTCTGTGGGAGCCGGGAATACATCTTTGGGTCGAAGAGGTCAGCGATACGAACGCCGTCCCGGGACGCCTTCTGGGCGTAGGCGACTCCGATACCCCTTCCGGTCGTGCCGATGGGGAGGATACGCTTCTCGTCCATGCTCTTGTCCATCTCCCGGTACCGGGGGACAACAACATGGGCGCGGTCGGATATAAAGACGCGTCCCCACCAGGAGACCCCCGCCTCCTAAAGGGTGGCGAGCTCCGAGAAGAGAGCCGCCGGGTCGATGACCATGCCGCTACCGAGGGCAACTTCTTTGTCCGGATAGATAACGCCGGAAGGGACGAGATGGAGCTTGTACACCTTTTCGCCGTGAACGATAGTGTGCCCGGCGTTTGCCCCCCCGGAGAAACGGACAATCACGTCGCCCTCGGAGGCGAGAAAGTCGACGATCTTACCCTTCCCTTCGTCTCCCCACTGGGCGCCAATTACGGCAATGTTCATGGATATGCGTCCTATGAGCGTGAATAGTTCGGCGGTTCCTGGGTAATGGCGACGTCGTGAACGTGCCCCTCCCGAAGACCTGCGGCGCTAATTCTAATAAACTTACGATACTGCCGCAACTCTTCAATAGTCTTGCATCCGCAGTACCCCATTCCCTTCCGGAGCCCGGTAACCAACTGATGAAGATACGGTCTCAGCTCCCCGCGGTAGGGCACCCTTCCCTCTACTCCTTCGGGTACCGGTTCCTCGTTCTCCGAGGCCTGATAGCGGTCGGCGGAGCCCCGCTTCATCGCCCCGATGGACCCCATGCCGCGGTAGGTCTTGAAGATACGCCCCTCGTAGATCACCTCTCGGCCCGGAGACTCCTTGAGACCGGCGAAGAGGTTTCCGATCATGACGGCGGTCGCTCCGATGCCGATCGCCTTGGAGATGTCCCCGCTGTACTTGATCCCACCGTCGGCGATAACCGGTACTCCGTGCTTGTCGGCCTCCTCGACGCAGGCGGCGACGGCGCTGAACTGAGGAACACCGATGCCGGCGACGATCCGGGTGGTGCAAATGGAACCGGGGCCAACGCCGACCTTTACGATGTTTGCCCCGGCGTCGATTAGGCGCCGGGTTCCCTCGGCGGTCGCGACGTTACCCCCTACGACCGGGAGCCCGAACTCCTTGGCAATCCTCGAGACACCGGCAATGACGTTCTTGGAGTCCCCGTGAGCCGTGTCCACGACCACGAAATCCACCCTGCTCTCCTTCAAGAGCGGCAGGCGCGTTTCGATATCAGTCGGAGCTACGGCGGCGCCGACGAGGAGCCGCCCGTTGGGGTCGGTGGCGGCCATCGGAAAGTCCTGGTGTTTCTCTATGTCTTTGACGGTGATTAGCCCGGTCAAGCGGCCCGCGTTGTCGACCACCGGCAGCTTCTCGATTTTGTGAGCGTCGAACTTCTCTTTGGCGCTCTCGATGGTCGGAGACCCGACGACGACGATCGGATCCGGGGTCATTACCTCGCGCACCTTGAGGGAGTAGTCTCGACAGAAACGAAGGTCCCGGCTTGTAAGGATACCCACCAGCCGATCGCCCTTTAGAACCGGAAGGCCGGAAACTTGGTGCCCGCTCATGACGTTCCAGGCTTGCTCGACGGTCTGATCCTCCGAGGCGCTCACGGGGGAGTCGATAACCCAGTTGAGGAAACGTTTTACGCGGTGCACCTGTCCGGCTTGTTCCTCCGGCGGCATGTTTCGGTGGATTACGCCGACCCCGCCTTCGAGGGCAAGGCGGATCGCCAGACGCTCCTCGGTGACGGTATCCATCGCAGCCGAGATGATAGGAACATTCAGCCGAATCCCCGGGGAGAGCTCCACCCGGACGTCGGCATCGACGGGAACGAAGTCCGAGTAGCCGGGAACGAGCAAAACGTCGTCGTAGCTCAGGGCCTCTTCAAGCATTTGTGGGGGACTCCTCTTTTAAGATGTTCCGTTCGACCTCGGCGCAGATGCCGAGGGTCTTCTCCACGGCGTATCCCCGGTAGCGCTCCGGCTCAGCGAAGAGCTCTTCGAGAGAGCAGCCGAGACGCCGGCGTACCTGAGCATCGAGGACGGCGACCACTCCGGGGGACTCGGTCAATATCTCTCTCACCCGGGCACCGGAGGCTTCGGCCTTTAGCGTGATTCTCCGGAGCTCCTCGTGGGCTTCCGGGTTCCCGGAGCTCCCAAGGAGAACGTAGAGGGCCTCGGAGACGACCATCTCCCCGGTGCTCCGGAGGTTTTCGAGCATTCTCTCGGGCCGCACTTCCATCTTTTCGACGACCGATGCGGAGCGGTCGACGGCGAGTACGAAACCGGCGAGGAACTCCGGAACGAATCTCCCGGAGGCGGAGTTCGACAGGTCCCGTTGATGCTCCGATACCTGGTCGAGAAAGAAACTCATCACCCTCGGTGAGAAGGTCTTCCAGAGACTCTTTATGTGCTCGCAGTTCCAAGGATTGCGCTTCTGTGGCATCGTCGAGGAGCCGACCTGCGACGGCGCGAAATACTCCCGGACTTCGTCGATCTCGCTCCGTTGAAGATGTCGCAGGTCGTCCGCGAGGTTCGCAAGAATGCCGAAGGCGACGTTGATCTCCAACAGAAGCCGGAGGAGGTATTCCGGTTCGACGATCTGCTTGGAGTAGCGGCTAACCGGAATACCGAGGGAACCGAGGACCTCCGCTTCGAAGCTTAGGGGATCGTCGACTAAGAGGCCCATGGCGTTGTAGGCACCGACGGCCCCGGCGAGCTTTCCCGCGAGCTCTCTCTTTCGCTCCGCTATCTTTACGTAGGCGGTACCGAGGCGTTGAACGTACTCCGCAAGAAAAAAGCCGAAGGTTATGGGAACCGCGTGGCGTCCATGGGTGCGGCCGACCTGGGGCGTCTCGGAATGACGCCGGGCCCCGGCAACCAGGGCTTGGATCAAACGCCTGACCTTCGGAAGCAGAAGTCTTTCTACCGCATCCCGGTACCGGAGCGCGTTGGCGGTATCGAGAATGTCCATCGAAGTCGCCCCGAGATGAACGAAGTGCGCGAGATTCTCCGGCAGATGACGCCGGATAACGTTGACCAAAGCCCGGATATTGTGCCGCGTCGTCTCCTCCTCGGCGTAGACCTCTTCACCGGTTACCTTTTCGGTGAGGGCATCGATCGCCTTCTCGTCTTCCGGCGAAAGGTGCCCCTCCCTCCGGGCGTGGGCCTTGAGAAGAGCGGCTTCCACCGCGGTTTCGTACCGCACTAGGGCCGCCTCGCCGAGGTAGTGTGAGAGCTCTTCGTGGAGGTGTGGGTTGGATACCCGGTATCGATGATCCAAGGGAGAGAGGGAGTCGTAAACCCCGTAGGATGCCATAAACCATCATGCCCAATGGGCTTTCCTTTGTCAAAGACCGTGGACG
>JBKHCS010000200.1:0-3037 GCA_046541715.1 Spirochaetaceae bacterium | reverse complement strand
GGTGCATGGAGAAGATGACTTTCTTGTCGTCGGTGGTAGGCATGGGGTAAGGATAGCAGAAAGTGCCCCGGCGGCGTAGAGCCCCCGGGGCAAGCGCGTGTGCGTCTAGTGTTCGGAGAACTCCCCACCCGCGGGGCTAACCAGAGCGGCGGTAAGGGTCTTTAGGGGTGCGGTTCCGTGTGATCGGCTCTCGATCTGCTTGATGCGAGATTGTTCCTCGGCGCCGACCTGAAAGAACTCGACGGTGGCTTGGAGCTGCTCCGCTTGACTCGCGAGCTCCTCCGAAGTCGAGGCGAGCTCCTCCGAAGCAGACGCGGTCTGGGCGGTCACGGTGTCCAGTTGCGTCAACGCCTTGGTAATCTGCTCTGCGCCGCGGTTCTGCTCGGCGCTCGAGGCGCTTATCTCCTGGACAAGCTCCGCCGTCTTGCGTATCTGCGGGACAATCTCCGCCAGCATGTCTCCGGCCGCCACGACAGTGTCCACGGTGGACTTGGACAGATCGGTAATCTCCCCGGCGGCCTTCTGGCTCCGCTCGGCTAGCTTCCGCACCTCCGCGGCGACAACGGCAAAACCGCGCCCGTGGTCGCCGGCTCGGGCCGCCTCGATCGCGGCATTTAGGGCGAGAAGGTTCGTCTGTCGGGCAATTTCATCGATAATGGTGATCCGCTCGGCAATATCCTTCATCGCCGTAACGGATTCGGTGACCGCCTTGCCTCCCTCCGCCGCCTTCTCTGCGGCGCCGGTAGCGATGTTCTCGGTTTCCTGAGAATTGTCCGCGTTCTGCCGAATACTCGAGCCCATCTCTTCCATCGAGGAAGACACTTCCTCCGCGGAGGCCGCTTGCTCGGTGGAGCCTTCGGAGAGCTGTTCCGCTGTCGACGAGAGCTCTTGACTCCCCCTCGAGACGTTGACGGCTCCGGTCTTTATCTCCCCTACGATGTCCTTTAGCTTGAACGCGGTATCGTTTAAGGCCGACACCAGAAGGCCGACCTCGTCGGTTCGGTGCATCTCGACACGCTTGGTCAGATCTCCCCGGGCGAGGGATTGGGCCAGAGCAAGCCCCCCTTGGAGCGGCACGCTGATAATCCGGGCGATAATCAGCCCAAGCCCGATGCCCAGGAGAACGCCGCCAAAAACGAAGGCGATCATCACAGTTAGGCTCGTCCGGTAAATCCGGGTAGTCTCTTCAGACGCTTCCGCAGCCAATGCTTCCTTGAGTTCCGCAAGGGCGGTAAAGTCTGCGTCGACGATGTCCTGCTGTTCCCGGACGGTTGTCATCGAGATTTCAATGGACTCCCTCGCTTCCGACAGGGCCTCGCCCATCGCCACCTCGACGGCCCGTCGGGTCAGCTGTTTCCACTCCGACGCTTCGCGCTCCGCCTCCCGGACCAGCTGTTGTCCTTCCGGCGTTTCGAAGTACTGCTTCGCCGTCGCGAAAGTCTCGTCGAAGCGCTCGAGGTATCGGGTGTGCATCTCCAGATACTCATTGCGTTGTTCTTCCGTCGGAGAGAGGATGATGTTCTTCTCTGCCCGGCTCACGTAAATCAGGTAGGTATTCGCGTCCTGAATGTAGTTGAGCCCGATGAGCTCCCGCTCGTACATCTCGTCCGCGAGACCATTGATGGTACCCATATTCCGGATTCCCACGAAACCCACGGTCGCGGTAACGACCGACACGACGATAAAGGCCAGCACGAGCTTACCGGCCACCTTCATATTCAGAAACCATTTCATATATTTACTCCATAAGTGCTATAAAAGTGGTTAACACTATATCGTTTAATCGCAGTCAGGATGTCATGATTTGACCATTAGTTGCGTCGTGGTTTTAACTACACGAGGCTTGTTAGACCAGGTTCTCCTTGACGGCGTAATAGGTCAACTCGGCGTTGGTTCGCATACCCATCTTCTGGAGTATCCGGGTCCGGTAGGTGCTCACTGTGGTCTGCCCCAGGTGGAGTGCGGCGGCAATTTGTCCGACAGTCTTTCCGGAGGCTATCAAGGTGAGAACGGCCAGCTCTCGGTCCGACAACGAGTCGTGGGGAAGGTCCGCCCGGGAACCGGCCACGTAGTCTGCCAGAGCCGCCGCCGTTGCCGGACTCACGTATCGCTTACCTCCCGCAACGGTTCGTATTGCCGAAATCAACTCGTCCACCGCGCACTCTTTGGTCAGGTAGCCGTCGGCCCCCGCCCGAAGCGACCGGACGGCGTACTGCTCTTCCGGGAGCGCGCTCAGGAAAAGCACCGGTACGATACGCCCCTCGCCCCGGAGTTGTTTTACCACTTCGAGGCCGCTAAGACCCGGCAGAACCAGGTCCAGAAGTACCACGTCGTATCGTTTGGTTCGGACTTTCTGTACCGTCTCCGGACCATCGGAGGCCTCGTCGAGGACCCGAATATCTTCCGCCCGAGCGACAATCTCCCGGACTCCGTGTCGCACGATCGGGTGATCGTCCGCCACCAACATATCAATCATTGTGTTCCCTAACAGACAAACGTCGTCGCTGAGCTTGCGTCAATTTAAACCTAATTAATATAGATTAATTTGTAAAGGTAATTGAGGTAATGGCCATCCAAAGCGGCGGGCAGGGAGTGGCTCCAGGGACCCGAAGCAGCAGCGGGTTACGACCGAACACCCGGAGCCACCCCACTCGTCCAGGCACTCTCCGAAGGCGCTCAACGCTTCATCACTGGTCCGAACCTTGGTGCTCCGGGCTGAAGGGACCCGCGGAGAGTGCTTCATGCGAGGAGATACCCCGGCAGATAGGGTCGGGAGCCCTCGAGAGGGGTCACATCCATCCTCAGCCACTGCGGAAGAACCGGGCACCGCAGCGGGGTCCGGGTGCGGAAGGCTCTGCGACGGTAGCTATCCGCCACGATCGGTCGTCGAAGGCGCTCGGCAACGCCGGCTCGAGCGGCATGCGTGAGGTGCCGTTCGGTTGACAGGCAGTTGATCCGGAAGGACTTGTTATCTCCCACCGCTTATCTTCGAGCCACGTTTTCTCGCCGCCGTGGGTATTGCCCTGCGGTCTATTCC
>JBKHCS010000199.1:0-3124 GCA_046541715.1 Spirochaetaceae bacterium | reverse complement strand
TCCGCCGGCCCCGGGCTCTAAGTCTGCCGCCCGGAGAGAAAGCCCTCCGGGCCGCTCTCTTCGAGCTCCCGGGCCTCTTCGAGGACCCGGTCCTCCTCGGACGCCTGGTAGACCACCAGGCGCCGGGCAAGCCCGGGGTCGACAAGGCTTAAGATCCGGGCCGCGAGGAGCCCGGCGTTCTTGCCGTTGTTGATGGCTACCGTTGCCACCGGCACCCCCCGGGGCATCTGTACGATCGACAGAAGCGAGTCTACACCCGAGAGGGCGCTCGTCCGGACCGGCACTCCCACGACGGGAAGCGTTGTCATCGCCGCGACCATCCCCGGTAGGTGGGCGGCGCCCCCGGCGCCGGCGATAATGACCCCGATTCCCCTGCCCCGGGCCTCTTCGGCGTAGGCGACCATCCGCTTGGGTGTCCGGTGGGCCGAAACGATGGTCGTCTCGGTTTCGACGCCGAGCTCCTTCAGAATCTCCACCGCCGGGGCCATCACCGGGAGGTCGGAGCTGCTCCCCATGATGATGCCGACCCGGGACTGGGTCTGGAGCCGGGACTGTGGTCCCGCCCCGGGCTCTTTGCCTGCGCTCATCTTTCGCTCCTTAGGATGGTCGCCTCGACCCGATCCGCCCGGGCCAAGAGGGTCTCGAGGTCGTCCCCGAAGAGAGTGATGTGCCCCATCTTCCGCCAGGGCCGGATTTCGCTCTTTCCGTAGATGTGGACCGCTGCCCCCTCTTCCTCGAGAACCGCCTTGATGCCGGGATAGCTCGGGGGGCCGGCAGGCACACCCGGGGGGCCGACGATGTTGATGGTAACCGCCGGACAACGGGTTTGAGTCGACCCGAGGGGGAGCCCGCAAACCGCCCGGATGTGCTCCTCGAACTGGCTTGTCACCGCCGCCTCGATAGTGTGGTGCCCGGAATTGTGGGGCCGGGGGGCGACTTCGTTTACCATCAGCCTGCCGTCCCGGGCGAGGAACAGCTCCACGGCGAAGACGCCGACGCTATCGAAAACCTCGACCGTGGCTTCCGCGAGGCGCCGGGCGTAGTCGGCGGTCTCCGGCGGAATCCGAGCCGGGGCTATCGCTCGCCTCAAGAGACTCCCTTCGGCGTCGACCTGCATCTCGACGGGGTCGTAGCAGCGAATCTCGCCGGTCCGGGAGCGGACGACCAGAACCGAAAGCTCCAACTCGACCTCAACGAAGCGCTCCCAAAAGCTCTCGACCGGCGCCAAGGGTTCCTCGGGGCCCCGAAGGACGAAGACGCCCTTACCGTCGTACCCGCCGCGGCAGGCCTTCTGGACGACCGGGTAGCCGAAGGGGGAGGTGGCTTTCCGGCTCCCGCCGGCAGACGTCTCGGTGGTTACCGCCTCGAAATCGGGAACCGGGAGGCTCCGGTCCGCGAGGAGTCGGCGTTGGACCAGCTTGTCCTGGATAAGAAAGAGGGAGGCAGGTGACGGAAGGATTACCGCGCCGGCGCCGGCTAGTGACTGAAGGGTCGATGTCTCGATATGCTCGATCTCGTAGGTAGTGACGTCGGACCGGCGGACGACATCCCGGAGCTTTTCCGGATCCGAAAGCGAGCCGAGAATAAAGACATCGGCCCTCCGGGCACACGGAGCGTCGGCGGCAGGATCGATGACACAGGTGCGGATTCCGAGACGACGAGCCGGCTCCAACATCATCAGGCCGAGCTGCCCACCGCCGATAATTCCCAGGGTCATCAGTTCCACGGAGGCATTGTAGCGGTATGCACCTGACTTCTCAACGCGCCGGACCGATTGTCGGATCCCTGTTCACCATCATCCTTCTCCTTCTTTTACCGCCGGCCGTCTCTGCACAAAAGGGTTCCCCGACGCTTCCGGCCGCCGGAGACGTCCGGGGACGCATCGACCTCCGGACGAACCAGCCGACCCAAAGTTACCGTCTTCGGGTTGCCGAAGACATCTACGCGGTGGAGCTTGCACTGTCCGACGCGACCGCGGACCTCGACCTTTTGATCCGCCGGTCGGACGGCTCCCTCTTCTCGGTCGGCGAGACCACCGACTACAACGAGAGACTCCTCCTTACCCGGCTTTCGGAGCCGACGCTGGAAACCGGCACCTACACGGTAGAGGTTACCTATCAGCTCCCGGAGCCGCCGCGCTTAGGAAACCAGATTGTCGTCGAAATTCCCTACAAACTCACCGTACGGTCGGTGAGCACCCGCCCGGAGGGACGCCTGATCCCCGGGGAGCCGCGAAGCGGTACCCTGAGCCCGGAAGACGGGATGCGGTTAACCTACTCGATAAAGGTTCCGGAAAATGCCGAGGCCCTCCGGTTGGACGTTGTCGAGAGCGCCGGAGACATCGATCTCTTCGTGGCCCAGGGAAGCGCCTACTCCAATCCCTTTCTCTCAGAGCACCGTTCGGAGAGCTTCCTCTCTCGGGAGAGCATCGTGATAACCCGCCGGTCGGCCCCCCCCTTAGAAAACGGCACCTACTACGTCTCGGTAATCGACCAACTGAGCCGCGACCGGCCGGTAAGCTTCTCTCTCTTAGCGACCTTAGATGCCTCGCCCCCTGCCCTGCTGCTTACCCTTCCCACCCTCGAGATACCCCGGGACCCTCTGGAGCGGGCGCTCCTTTCGACCGTCGAGCTGGTTACCGGGGACGACTCCGGCGGATCCGGGGTCCTCGTGAGTCCCCAGGGGCACATCCTGACTAACTGGCACGTTATCCGGGGGCCCGCGGGGGTAGACTCGGAGAACATCTACGTCGGGTTGAGCCTGGACCATCGAAAACCGAGCCAGGAGCTTTTTCGCGCGGAGCTGGTCGATGCGGCACCCGAGCGGGATCTGGCCTTCCTGCGAGTGTCCGCCGGTCTCCACGGGCAGAGCCTCCCGCCGGGGTACCGCTTCCCCTCCGTTCCGATCGGCGACCACGAGAGCCTCCGGGTGGGAGAGAGCCTGGGCTTTGTCGGCTTTCCCTTGGTAGGCGGTACCGGTTCCCGGGTCACCATCACCTATACCCGGGGGGTGGTCAGCGGCTTCGAAGAGACGAGCGTCGGAACGATTATCAAGAGCGACGCGGAGATAAACGAGGGCAACTCCGGGGGAGCTGCCCTGAACGACGAGTTCGAATTGGTTGGCT
>JBKHCS010000198.1:0-3130 GCA_046541715.1 Spirochaetaceae bacterium | reverse complement strand
TCCTAGCAACCCGCTCTCCCCCTGCTCCTCGGTCGGAATCTCGGCAAGAAGGTGGAGCTCGCCTGTTGCCGGATCCACCCGGGAGACTCGCCCGGGACGCTCGGTAAACCAGATCCATCCGTCGGGGCCCCAAAGGAGGTCCCAGGGGGTGTCGAGGTCGATAGCCAGGTCGGTTACCTCGAGGCCGAGCTCTTTGAAGGTGGTCCGCTCCGATGGGGCAACATCCCCATCCCGGGAGAATTGGGGCGGTTCTTGGGCGCCGAGGGCGACGCAGCCGAACAAGACGACAGAAACGGCGAAAATGCTGATCCATCGGGGCATATCTACTCCTCCGGGAAAAAGGTCCAAACCTTTGGTGCTCCGGAGAATAGCCTCTTTGGGGTAGACTCCTGTGACTAGGGTGACGGAGCGTCCGCTACGGGAAACCGAATGATGAAGAAGTCAACGTGGATGCACGCACACGCCTACGAAGTCGATCCGATGGTATGTCCCCAGTGCGGCGCGGAGATGAAAGTCATCGCCGTCATCGAGGATGCCGACGAGCTCAAGATGATCCTCCGACACCTCGTCAAAATCGGACGGTCCCCACCGGGGTTCGACCCCGATCTGCTCAACTGACAACTCTCTCCGCCAATCCCCTCGGGAGACATGTGTCTGTTTCCCGGCACAAACGGTTCCGCAACAGCCTGAATTCGTCGTATTCGTGAATGAACGCCCTCATTAAGCCGGCGACCGCTTCTCCGGCTCCGCCCGAAACGTGAGTGTCCCCGTGTTTTGGGTCGAATCCCTCTCCGGAAAGCCGTTTTGCGATTGCGCTCCGAGATAGGTTTTCCTATGATTCGTTCGGCAGGGGGACACGAATCGAAATTCGACTGCCTCGACCTGTCGAAGTTGGTGCCCGGCTTTCGTCGTAGTGTGCAGGAGGCGCTATGAAATACCTAGTTCTGATCTACAGCGATGAGAAGCGGGAGGCCGAGCTTTCGCAGGAGGCCTGGCAACAGGTCCTCGAGCAGCACACGGCCTTCGGTACTCGGTACGGCGATAAGGTACTCGAGGGAGAGGCCCTCGAGCCGACGTCGCAGGCTCGCACCCTGCGCACGGTCAATGGAAAGAAGACCGTTCTCGACGGCCCCTTCGCAGAGACCAAGGAGCAGCTTGGCGGCTACTATCTGCTGGACGTCGAGAGTATCGACGAGGCGATGCGGATGGTGCAGGATCTTCCCCTTGCCGAGTACAGCTCGATCGAAGTGCGGCCGATCATGCCGACCGGGTAGAGCCTGTGGATGAGGTCCGCCGGGTTCTGGATGCCGCCTGCCGCAGCGAGCAGGCGCGCATCATCGGAACCCTGACGCGAATCCTCGGCAGCCTGGAAGCCGCGGAGGACGTGATGCAGGCGGCGGCGGAACGCGCCCTGGAACACTGGCCCCGCCGCGGGCTGCCGATTAACCCGGGTGCCTGGCTGACGACCGTGGCCCGGCGAATTGCCCTCGATGAGCTTCGCCGCCGAAGTGCCGCCGAGCGGGCCCGCGGGCGGTTGACCCGCGAGCTCGACGGCACCTGCACCGACGATCCCTACCACCTGCTTGGCAGCTGGCCCGACGAGCGCCTGCGGCTGATTCTCACCTGTTGCCATCCCCTGCTGGATACGGACTCCCGAGTTGCCCTCACCCTCAAGGAAGTCTGCGGCCTCTCTACGGGCCAGATTGCGGGTTCCTTCCTGGTCGCCGAGGCTACGATGGCGCAACGCCTGGTCCGAGCAAAACGACGCCTTCGGGAACACCTCCATGGCTTCGAGATCCCGGTGCCGGGTGAGATCTCCGACCACCTGGCGGACGTGCTCCGGGTCATCTACCTGGTCTTCAACGAAGGCTATATCCATCGGGGAGGGATCGAACTCACCCATATCGACCTCTGCACAGAAGCCGTGCGTATTGCCCTCCTGATTCCGGGACTCATGCGGACCGAGGGGCTCGACGCGGAGCCGGAAGCCTTGGGACTCGCGGCCCTTCTGGTCCTGATTCACGCCCGGCGGGATGCCCGAATCGACACCGAGGGGCTGCCGGTTCTCCTGGAAGAACAGGACAGAAGCAGATGGAGACGGGACGAGGCCGACCATGGCCTTGCCCTCCTGGACCAGGCCCTTGCCCTGAAGCGACCGGGACCCTACCAACTCCTCGCGGCGGTGAATGCCGTGCACGCCACCGCGGATTCCGCGGAGTCCACGGAGTGGGAAGAGATCCTGGCTCTCTATGATCGTCTGCTCCTCTTCGAGCCCACCTCGGTGGTCGCCCTCAACCGTGCCGTCGCCCTGGGCATGGCCCGGGGGGCCGATGCCGGCCTGGCGGCGCTGGAGGCCCGTCCGGTGGCGGATCTGGACGGATACCCGTACCTGCACCTGGCTCGGGCGAGATTCCTTGAAGAGGCGGGTCGGGAGGATGAGGCGGCGCCGGCCCTCCGTCGCGCCCACGCCCTTTCGGAGAACGAGGCGGAGCGAGCCCTGATCACGCGTCGCCTGGCGGGGCTTCGGAACGCTTAGGTCCGACAGGCGGTCGTCGTGGTATACTCGATCCGTCATAGCCGGGGCCGAGTCCGAGCCGAAGCGTCACATTCTCTTCCATCCCCGGGCCGGATACTCCGCCATCATCGGTACGCTAACCGGGAACGATGAGCACCGATCTCTCTCAATAAGATCCGCTACGAGCCATTCGGGATGGAAGACCGCCCATCAATACAGCGCCGGCAGTTACGACGTGGTTGCGACTCGCTGTCGGATGGAGGTAAAGAAGTCAACGTGGATGCACGCAAACGCCTACGAAGTCGATCCGATGGTATGTCCCCAGTGCGGCGCGGAGATGAAAGTCATCGCCGTCATCGAGGATGCCGACGAGCTCAAGATGATCCTCCGACACCTCGTCAAAATCGGACGGTCCCCACCGGGGTTCGACCCCGATCGGCTCAACTGACAAATCCCTCCGCCAAGCCCCTCGGGAGACATGTCTCTGTTTCCCGGCACAAACGGTTCCGCAACCGCCTGGATTCGTCGTATCCGTGGGTGAACGCCCTCATAAAGTCGGTGACCGCTTCTCCGGCTCCGCCCGAACCGTGAGTGTCCCCGTGTTTTGGGTCGAAT
>JBKHCS010000057.1:0-17938 GCA_046541715.1 Spirochaetaceae bacterium | reverse complement strand
GAGCGAATGCGCCGGGTATTGGAGTGGAACCCCTCCATCGACGCGGACAGGATAACCTTGAGCCATCTAAACGGTATCGTCACGGTTACCGGAAGCGTCGACGCCCTGTGGAAGAAGTTCGAGGTCGAGTATCGCCTTCTGGACCTCGCCGGAGTCATCGGAGTAGTCAACGAGCTGACGGTCGTTCCCACGAAGAGCATCAGCGACGAGCTCATCGCCGACGACATCCGGGCGGTTATCGACCGGAGGATCGACATCGACATCGAGGACATCGACATCAAGGTGGAAAATGGCGTCGTGACCCTTACCGGGACGGTGCCGACCTGGACCGCCCGAATTGCCGCGATGGAGGCGGCGAGCTACACGCTCGGTGTTACGGCGGTTATCGACAAATTGATCGTTACAGAGCTCTAGGTTACACCTCGTCGGCCAATTCCCGAAGGCGGGCGATCCTCCGGTCCTGGTCCGGGTGGGAGCGCAAGACGGACTCTCGGCGCCCACGGCGCTGGGGGACCGGCAGAACCTGCTTCCAGAGCTGCTGTTGCTGCCGGTCGATCATTTCGAGGGCAGCGGCAAGACCTGCGGGGTCCCCGGCCAGTTCCACCGCACCGAGGTCGGCGGCGTATTCCCGGGAACGGGAGAGCCCGAGCTGGAGGAGAACGCTCACGATCGGTGCCCCGATCAACAGAGCGATGGTCCCCGGCGGCAGCCGGGCACCCGATGTCGCGAGAACCGGCCAGAACAGAAGCAGCATGAGCCATCCCACCCTCGCGACGGAAACGGTTATCAATTGTAGCATCATGAAGAGTCGGTAAAAGGTCAGGTCGTGTTGCGCGATGTGGGTAACCTCGTGGGCCACCACCGCCCGGAGCTCCCGGTCACTCAACCGGTCAAGCAGCGGACGCGTAACGGCCAACCGTGGCTTCGACTCCCGGCCGAACGCGGCGGCGTTCATTTCTTCGGCGTCCAAGACGTAGACTTCCGGTACCTCGGATAGGCCGGCCTCTTTCGAAAGATCCTCTAAGATCGATTCCAGTCGGGGAGCCTCGCCGGGTTGAAGGCGCCGGGCCCGGGAAGGATCGACCCGTACCTCCTGTCCCCCGAGGACGAGGAGAAACAGAAAGCTACCGCCCAGGACTATCGCCAACCCCGACGCGCCGAGAAAGGCAATTCCCACGACCATAAACAGGGCTACCATCGCCAGGAGCACGAAGCCGGTCTGGACGTTTCGCAGGAAGCGCTGTCTTCGAATGCTGCTATTCATCGATGCTAACATCCTCTCCCGGGGGTCCTTGCGCCATGCACCAAATGGACTATCCCTCAACGAGAATCAGCCTCGGTGGTTGGGGTTTTGGACCAGCCTCTCGGCGTATTTGTAGGCGGCGGCGGCGTTATCGATATTCACCTTCCCCTGATACGCGATGTCGAAGGCCGTGCCGTGATCGACCGAGGTCCGGATGATAGGAAGACCGAGGGTAACGTTGACCGTCCCGAGAAAATCCATCGTCTTCATCGGGATGTGTCCCTGGTCGTGGTAGAGGGCAACGATGCCGTCGTACGCACCGGAAAAGCCCTTGTAGAACGCAGTGTCCGCCGGAACCGGTCCTTCTACCTTTAGGCCTGCCGCCTGGAGCCGCCGGACGGCGGGGCGTACGTAGTCGTCGTCCTCCGACCCGAAGGCACCGTGCTCCCCGGCGTGGGGGTTCAGGCCCGCGACGGCTATGCGGGGAGACTCGAGGAACCGACCGAGGGTGTCGTTGAGAAGCCGGGTCACCATTGTAACCCTCTCGGTGGTCACCCTGTCGATCGCCTCCCGGAGCGAGAGATGGGTGGTCAGGTGCGCTACGGCAAGACGCTCCGAGGCGAGCATCATGGCGTAGTCTTTGACACCACAAAGATCGGCGATGTAATCGGTATGCCCCTGGAAACCGGGGATCGACAGCCCAACCGCCTCTTTATTGATCGGCAGGGTCACGATGGCGTCGATCCTACCTTCGAGAGCATCCTCGGTGGCATGTCGGACGTATTCTATCGATGCGGCGCCGGCGGATTCGGACACCTTGCCGGGGGAGATCTGGTCCGGAGACATCATCCTGCAGTCGACGACTTCGATGCCCCCCGGGAGCTCTTCCATCCCCAAGGTATGAGTGACCGCCCGGAGGGCCGCCGCGTCTCCGTAGACAACCGTATCTCCCGGAAAGATCCCCGCAGCGAAACCCCGCACGACAATTTCCGGACCGACCCCGTTCGGGTCGCCCATGGTAATAGCTATCATTCTTCTACTCCGGTTGAACCTATCACGGTCCGGCCCGTTGAGACGAGTGTCCCTCTTTGGCTATGCTGCCGGCAGTGGATTCCGCGCCGGCCGTAACCCTACTCGTCATCATCGCGGACGATCTTACCGGCGCCGCCGACAGCGGCGCCCCCTTCGCCCGCCTCGGGTTTTCCACGGTCGTCGTTCTCGATCCGTTCGGCGAGCTCCCGGGCTCCGGCTCCGAAGCCGAGGGCGCCGCCTCGGGTCCGGCGGTAGTCGTCTTGAATACCGACAGCCGCTACCTCCGGCCGACGGAGGCCGCCGATGCGGTTACCCATGGGCTGCGGCTGCTCCGAACCTTGGGGCCCCGCGTGGTCTACAAGAAAGTCGACTCCCTCTTCCGGGGAAACGTAGGAAGCGAAATTGCCGCGGCGATGGACGCGATAGGCGCGTCGGCGTGCCTTCTCGCGCCGGCCTTTCCGGAGCAGGGCCGCACCACCGAGAAGGGCCGTTGTATCGTTTACGGAACGCCCCTACCCTCCGCCGAAATTGCCGGCGTTCTAGATAGCACCGCCCCGGGCGCCTTCGACGTACGTCTCCTCGAGCCGGGAGATTTCGAAGGCCTCGAACCGGGTGGCTCCTCCGGGACGTCCTCTGTGACCTCCTCTGTGACCTCCTCTGTGACCTCCTCTGGGCCGCGTTCAGGAAGTCGAAGGCTCTTGCTCGCCGACGCGTGGAAGCAGGAGCACCTCGAAGGCCTGGCTTCTGCTGTCCTCGACGGTCCAACCACCCGCCGGGCCTCCGGCGGCCCCATCCTGCTCGCCGGGAGCGGCGGTTTCGCCGCGGCGATCGCCACGGAAATGGCCCGGAACGCAGTCGGGACGCCCGGCTTTTCGGCGCCGGAAAGACCGCCCGGTATGCCCGCATCGATCGGGACCCGGGGAGTTCTGGTCGTCTCCGGAAGCCGAAGCTCCGAGTCGGCCCGGCAACTCGAAGTGCTTCGAGCCGGGGCCGGAGAGCCGGTCCCGGTCGTGACACCCACGGACCCACCGGAGGCGGCAGGCTCCGGGGTCCGAGACCGGGTCCGGGAGGCCCTCGCCGCCGACGGAATTGCCGCCGTCGCCACGGACCCGGGGCCGACGATCGCCGGGGCGTCAAACCGAGTTGCGGCGATCGCCGGGGAGGTCCTCACCTCGGGGGCACGGCCGCGAATCCTCTTCGTCGGCGGGGAGACAGCGATGGCAGCCCTGCGACGAGTCGACGCCCGGCGGATCACGCTCCTCGGGGAGATCGAGCCGGGTATCGCCTACGGCCTGGTTCCCGAGAGCCGCTTCGGCGTCCTGCAGATCGCAACCAAGGCCGGCGCCTTCGGAGACCCCGAGACCCTGCTGCGCCTGGTGGAACGCCTCAGGAGCCACGATCTTTAGGACATGGACGACTACTGCCGGCGGGGCATCGCCCTTCAGACCATCGCGTCCCTCGCCCGAAGAGATGCGGGCGGTGGCTCAAGAAAACGGCGTAGAGCTTATCTTCGACGGACGAACCGCGTTGATGAAATAGGCTCCGAGAAAGCCGGAATTTCTAACGCTTATCTAACGGATCTAAACGACAAATTGACCAATAGTTCATGCTATTTTCGCGGTCTTGATGCTTTCTCGTACCAAGAAACTTGTTCTACAAGGAGGGTTCAATGAGAAAACATTCGCTTCTTGCCGCCGTAGCGTTGTTGTGCCTGCCGGCCTGGTCCTTCGCCGGGGGGCAGACCGAAGAAACGCCGCCGCAACCAGCAACAGCCGCTGCACAGCAGACAACGCCGGACGACCGTTCGGTAGAAGGGGTGGACCCTGCGTTTCCTGCTTACTCGGTCGTCTCCGGAGTGTCGGGTAATCTCAACTCGATCGGTTCGGACACGCTCAACAACATTCTGCAGCTCTTTGCCGAGGGATTTCGAGCGTACTACCCGAACGTCAACATTCAGATTCAGGGTGCCGGATCGAGCACCGCCCCGCCGGCGCTTATCGACGGAACGGCGCAACTGGGTCCAATGAGCCGAACGATGAGCGGAAGCGAGTTGGACGCATTTGTGGCCCGCCACGGCTATCGGCCCACCGCGGTCCCCGTCGGTATCGATGCGATCGGCGTTTTCGTGCACCGAGATAATCCGATCTCCGGGCTAACGCTCCGTCAGATCGATGCCATGTTTTCCAACACGTATCGGCTCGGCGGCTCTCCCATCACCACGTGGGGACAGGTCGGATTGACCGGCGATTGGGCAAACCGTCCGATTTCCCTCTACGGTCGTAACTCGGTAAGCGGGACCTACGGAGTCTTCAAAGACATCGCCCTCGGCGGCGGGGACTACGATCCGGACCGTTATCAGGAACAACCCGGTTCCTCGACGGTCGTACAATCGATTACCGCCGATCGGTTCGGCATCGGTTATTCGGGAATCGGGTACCTGACCTCCGGAGTCCGGGCTATCCCGGTCGGCCGGGATCCGGATGCCTATTTCGAGCCTTCGGCCGAAAACGCCGTCAGCGCCGACTATCCCCTCGCCCGCTTGCTCTATGTCTACATCAACAAGGACCCCAATCGCCCTCTCGATGCGTTGACCTACGAGTTTCTCCGCTTCGCCCTCTCGCGTCAGGGGCAAGGAGCGGTAGTCCGCGACGGATTCTACCCTCTGCCGGCGTCCCTCGCGGAGGAGACTCTCGAATCGCTACGGTAAGGTATAGGACGGCGACGATGGAGGAAACCGAGCGAGAGATACCCGATTCACAGCGATTCGAAGTATCCCCCTCTGTGTTACGGATCGATCGTCTAATGACACGGGTCATTCAATTCGGCGGCATTCTCGTAATAGCCGCCGTTCTTCTTATACTGGCGTTCATTGTCGGTGAGGTGATACCGCTATTCAGAAAGCCTCAGATTCGCCCGGCGTTGACCGCCGTGCTCCCTTCGGACCATCGGGTGGCCGCGATGGGGATGGACGACCACGCGGAGCTGCCCTTCTTCGCCTCCCCAACGTTGGATGTTCTCTTCCTCGACACCGTCGGAAGGGGGGCGGCCGAGAACCGGGGTGCGTTCTATATCTCCCCCGGCCTCCCCGACGGTTTCGATACCGCCGTCGTGGACTACAACCCGAGGTCCGGCCACCTGGTCGCGGGTTCCAACGACGGCCGCCTCGCCCTCGTACGGGTTACCTACCGCACCGATTTCCCCGACGGCGGAATGCGTCGTACCGACGCCGGCCTCGAGCCGGAAGGGGTATTCGATATCGGAGTCCCTGACTCCCCGATCGAGCTGCTCGGTTACGGTGACGGGACCATAAGACGACTCGCCGCGGCGGTGCAGAGCATCGACGGAGCGCATCGCCTATTCGCTCTGAGAATCGAGCAGGAGAGAACTCTGCTCGGAGAGGGAGAGCTGATAGGGGGGGATGAGGTCGACTTGACGGAGCTTGTCGACGGAACGCCACAACACGTGTTGGTTCCCTGGGAGGCCGATGCCATCCTCGTTGCCACCGCCGAAGGTGAGGTATTCTACCTGTTCGACGACCCTAACGATGGATTCGGCCTGAGGCAGCGCTTTTCGCCTTTTTCCGATCTCCCGAACCCGGGCATCGCAACCATGGACTTTGTCCTGGGCGACGTTTCGGTGGTCTTTACGAGCGTAACCGGGGCGACGCGAACCTTTAGCCTCTACCGCGACCCGGAGCAGGGAGTACGCATCTGGGACCATTTCCGAACCTTTCCTCCCCTCGGCGGCGGAGCTCTGTTTGTCTCCCAAAGCATGCGGAACCGGGCCTTTCTGATCGGGGAAGAACGATTCGCGGCAATTCGATACAACACGACCGGTCGAACCAGGGCGGAGTTCGATCTGCCGTTTACCGCGCGGCTGGCGATTCTCGGCCCACGGTACAACGGCATGTTGTTTCTCGACACGGAAAACAGGGTGCATTGGTGGGAGATCGAGGATCCCCATCCCCGGGCATCGTGGTCCACCTATTTCGGTCGCCTTCGTTACGAGGGGCAGAAAGAGGCGGGATACGTATGGCAGAGTTCCGGAGCTACCGACGATTTCGAAGCCAAGCTTTCCATGGTTCCCCTTATTGTCGGCACCTTGAAGGGGACGCTCTACGCCATGCTCTTTTCTTTGCCCATCGCGCTCCTATCGGCGATCTACACCTCGCAGTTTCTTAAACCGGAGCTAAAGCGCGTCGTCAAACCGATTATGGAGATAATGGCGTCGCTTCCGTCGGTTGTCCTCGGGTTTATTGCCGCGCTGTGGCTTGCACCTCTGGTCAGTAACGCCGTTCCTTCGGCGGTAACCGCCGTTGTCTGCGTGGTGGTCGCTGCTTTCGCGGCAGGAACACTTCACGAGCGGCTCCCACCGGTTGTCCGCCGGAGAGTTCCCGAGGGATGGGAGTTCTTGGCTTTTGCCCCCTTCATGGTGCTCTCGGCGTGGCTCGGTTGGCACCTCGGCGCCTGGGTGGAGCGTTTCGCCTTCCTCGTCGTCGACCCCACGACAGGGCTTCGGGTGGCGGACTTTCGGCTCTGGTTTACCAACGTCTATGGGGGAGAGTTCGAACAGCGCAACTCCCTCGTCGTCGGGATGGTGATGGGGTTCGCCGTAATCCCGCTGATGTTCACCATAGCCGAGGACTCGCTCTCCAACGTGCCCGAATCCTTTCGTTCGGGGTCGCTGGCCCTGGGTGCGAGCCGCTGGCAAACAGCGATCAGGGTCGTGGTGCCCACCGCAGCGGCCGGCATCTTCTCCGCGGTAATGATCGGCCTGGGCCGGGCCGTCGGAGAAACGATGATTGTCGTGATGGCGACGGGAAACGTTCCCGTCACCGACTTCAACATCTTTACCGGCATGCGAACCCTCTCGGCGAACATCGCGGTGGAGCTGCCGGAAGCTCCCTGGAGGAGCACCCTCTACCGGTCTCTCTTCTTGGGGTCGCTATTGTTGTTTTCGTTTACCTTTGTCGTAAACACCGCCGCGGAAATCCTGCGGCAGGGTCTTCGTGAACGCTTCAAGGCGGTGGAATAGCGTGAGCACCGTCGAAACGCAGAACGTCGTCGCCGTACGAGAGCGCCTCAAGGGGGAGACGTTTGTCTGGGTAACGAGTATGGGTCTGGCCCTCGGATTGGCAATGATAGCCGCCTTGCTCGGGCTTATCCTGATTAACGGCATCTCGGTCTTCTGGCCTCAACGGATCGCGGTAATCGAGCTTCGTGACTCCGCTCCGGATTTCCACGGAGGGCGGCGGGCTATCGGCCAAATCATGTTCGAGCAGGACAGGGATCCCCGGAGCCTGGCCCCGCAGCAGGCGGCCGACGAGGATCCTGCCGGCCGAAGAGAAATGCAGCTGTTCACCGGAAACCGCGACGCCTTCGGCCAGAGCTTCGCCTTCTTGAGCCTCGACCAAGTGGAGTCGGTATCCTACCCTCGGGGCATAATTCGCGCCGAACGTAAGGAATTCGGCGATGCGGTATTCCTACCGCTTCGCCTTGAATGGCCCGACGGAAGGAGTTTGAACGCCGAATCGCCGCGTTTTGCGGGAACCTTGCGCCGGTTGGTTGAAGAAGCCGAATCGCGACGGCGGGAAATAAACCGGATCGAGCGATTCCGCATCGGGCGCATCAACGAGCGCATGCGGGACGCCCAGCTCGAGGAACGTTACCTTCTCCGGACACCCGGCCGAAGCTCCTCGGAGGACGCGCGGCTTGCGGAGCTGCAACAACGGCTAACTGATCTCGAGGCGGAGTTTCAGCCCCTGGCGGCGGAGGCGCGAGCCCTTCGTGCTGTGAACCAGGAGGTGGTGCTCCACTATGAGCTATCCAACGGCGATTCCCGGTCGATTCCCGTGGGGGAGGTCTACTCATACTACTATGCCAACGAGCTTACCTTCCTTCAGCGCTTCGGACGCTTCCTTTCCGGTGGATGGCGCTTCGTCTCCCGCTTCCCCCGAGAGGCCAACACCGAGGGGGGTATCTGGCCCGCGATATTCGGCACCTTCGTCATGACGGTGCTGATGAGCATCGCCGTGATGCCCTTCGGCGTCGTTGCGGCAATCTACCTGCGGGAGTATGCGAAACAGGGTTTCCTGGTGCGGTCGGTGCGAATCGCGGTTAACAACCTCGCGGGGGTCCCGTCGATCGTCTTCGGGCTATTCGGACTCGGGTTCTTCGTCCACCTGGTGGGTGGAACCATCGATTCCCTATTCTTTTCGAAAAGCCTACCGGACCCAACGTTTAAGACAGGGGGAATCCTCTGGGCCTCCTTTACTCTCGCGCTCATGACGCTTCCGGTGGTAATTGTCGCCACCGAGGAGGCCTTGGCCGCGGTTCCCCGGGGTGTCCGGGAAGGCTCCCTGGCCTGCGGCGCGTCGAAGTGGCAGACCATTTGGCATCTGGTGCTCCCGGCCTCGGCACCAGGCATTATGACCGGGCTGATCCTGGCGATGGCCCGGGGGGCCGGGGAAGTCGCGCCGTTGATTCTGGTGGGCGTTGTTGCCTTGGCGCCCAACCTGCCCCTAGACAGAGTTTTCCCTTTCCTGCATCTTGAACGGAAGTTCATGCATTTGGGTTTCCACATTTACGACCTGGGATTTCAGTCTCCCGATTCCGAGGCGGCCCGTCCGATGGTATTTGCGACGACCCTCGTGCTTATCGCGATCGTCGTCGTCCTCAACCTTACCGCCATACGGATCCGAAACCGTCTGCGAAGGAGTCACGATGCCTCGGCATTTTAAAAAGGAATCGAGCATGATAGCGACGACTGCGGCGGCCCTGCCTGCCGTTCAAAACCGCAACGGCAGAAGTACCGAAAACTACATAGAAATCGACGGTTTCGATTTCTTCTACGGACAGGCCCAGGCTCTGCGGTCTGTTACGTTGAACCTCGCCCGCCGGGAGGTTACCGCGCTCATCGGCCCGTCGGGATGCGGCAAGTCGACGCTGATTCGAAGCATAAACCGCATGAACGACGTTATCGACGGTGTTCGGCATAGGGGCGATATCAGAATCAACGGGCAAAGCATATACGACCCGAGTCTCGAGGTAATCAAGCTGAGAAAACGGGTCGGCATGATCTTCCAGAAATCCAACCCCTTCCCGAAGTCGGTCTTCGAGAACGTCGCCTATCCCTTGCGTGTCGCCGGACGTACAGATCGCCGGCTCTTGGACGAAGTAGTGGAGAGAACCCTCAAGAGGGCGGCGCTCTGGGACGAAGTCAAGGATCGACTCAACGAGAGCGCCTTTAGCCTTTCGGGAGGCCAGATGCAGCGCCTGTGCATCGCCCGGGCGATCGCGAACAATCCGGAGATCATCCTGATGGACGAACCCTGTTCGGCCCTCGACCCGATAGCGACCGCGAAGATAGAGAACCTTATCGAGGAGCTCAAGCGCGAGTACACCATCGTCATAGTGACTCACAACATGCAGCAGGCCGCCCGAGTGGCGGACCGCACGGCGTTCTTGCTACTCGGCGAGCTGATCGAGGTAGCCACGACCCAGGACATCTTCTTCAGCCCCCGGGATCGTCGAACCAGCGACTATATATCCGGTCACTTCGGCTGACAGGCTCCCGAGGGCCTTAGCCGCGATAGACCGCAGCCGTTTCCTCCGCGCCGACGGGGAGGTCCTGGGAGTTCAGGCACATCACCGCAAGTCCCTCCGACCGGTTCTTGGCGAGGAGCTTTAAAGATGCGATCTGTTCGCTCAGCTGTTCGGTGGTGATACTCGCCTTAGCGGCACCGGAAACGCAGAGCGCGGCCGCGCTGGCCGACAGTAGCGGAAACTGCTTTCTCCGGCCGTCGCGTCCTTTCGCAATCACGTACCCTCTGCTTCGGTCTTTCGGAGTGTAGAGACCGCGCGCCGTCTCGGCGAACTCCTTGAGGAGTAGGCGTAACTCCTCATGGACTTCGTCGAAGGACATCTTCTCCAATGGGACACCGAGAAAGAAGTCGTCCCCGCCGATATGACCGGCGAACACTCCGGTGCGGGAAGCCAGACCGCGTAGCATGTCGGCGAACACCATGATCGCCCGGTCACCGAGGCGAAAGCCGTAGGTATCGTTGAACACCTTGAAGTGATCGAAATCCACATAGACGAAGGTGTAACCGTCTCCGTCGGCTCGGGCAAGGGCGTGGGAAAGAAACTCGGAAATCGTGTGGTTTCCCGGGAGCCCTGAGAGGGGGTTCTGATCGCGGGCTTGTTCGACCCGACGCTCGTTGAGCGTCTCTATCAGGGCTCGAGACCGGAGGAGCCCGCAGTAGCGTCCGTTGTCGGTAATGATAACCGCCTCGGCGTCCTTGTTGATCGCGTATGCCTCGACGACCTTTTCCATTCGGGAATGGATATCCACGATCGGCGCTTTGCTCGTGAACGACTGTACGGCCTTCGGATAGTTTCGGTTTTGAAGCAGGGAAAAGCCGAAAGGTGAATACACGTAGCGCTTCAGGTCGGTCTCTCGGAGCACACCGACAGGCTCCAAGTCGGCGGAGACAACCGGAAAGAACGTCGCGTTCTGATCCTGTCGAAATCGGTCTAGGACATCGGTAATAGGATCGGAGAGCGAAATCGGTTCGAGGTACTCCATCTTTCGAGCGATGATATCCTGGGTCGTTGAGCGGTTCCGCCGCTCGGACCCCACAATGGAGGAGATTGCGTCGCAGACGTCGGGCACCTCGGATATGCCGGCGGTCGGCCGGCCGATGAGAAAGCCTTGGGCGTAGTCCGCCCCTACATCGCGACACAGGCGAAACTCGTCCTCGGTCTCGATACCCTCGGCAACCACGACCATCCCCATGATATGCGCCATATTGACGACGCTCGAGACGAAGAGCCGTTTCTTCGGGTCGTTATCGACCCCGGCTATCAGGAATCGATCCAACTTTATGATATCCGGTTGAGCGTGGTAGAGCAGCTGTAGTCCCGAATAGCCGGAGCCGAAATCGTCGACGGCGATTCGAAAACCGCGTTGCCGGTAGCGATGAATCGCCCCTTCCCGGCGCTGCTCGTCTGAGAGGTGATGGCGCTCGGATACCTCGAAACAGAGGCTCCCATTCGCTAAGCCGTAGTGCCGCATGATAACGTCGGTGTGCGGCGTCGTAACCGTCGACAAGGACAAGAGCCGGTTGTCTAGGTTGTAGAAGAGCTTCAACTGTCGAGCATTCGGGAGCTCCGCGAACCGCTCGAGCGCCTTGCCCCGGAGCATCAGATCGAGATTGTGGAGGCAGCCTTGATCCAGTGCCCCGTCGACAACTGCCGCGATAGAGTCAAAGCCCGCCTCCTGGTAGCCGCGTAGGAGCGCCTCGAAGCCGAAGACCCGGCCGGTATGGACGTTCACGATCGGCTGATAAGCGAAGAAGAGAGTTTCGTAGGTGGTTTGCCACGCGGCCGGAAGCGGCAGCGTCAAAGCTGGGGGCTTCACTGTATCAGGGTGTACCAGCAGTGTTAGGAAACCGTTAGGTTCGCCTCCCAGTTGCTCGCTCACGAAAACCTGCAAGAGATCTGACCATTTCTAAACAGAGGCCGGGCATCGTTTCTACCAAGAGCCATGAACGCGTCAATCTCGACTCTTTGATTTAAGGAGATCCCATCGGTTGAAGAATCCTTACCATGTCCCGACGATCCGGGCCGCGATCGCCCGTTCCGCGACGCTCGTTCTCAAAACGCACGCGTACCGACCGCGGGAGCGCGACTATATCGACGAGGTTCTCGGCTTGAGCCTCGAAGCAATAGGCCGCGGCGACCTTCGGACGCAGCTATCCTACTGCCTCCATGAGCTCGCATCCAACGCAAAAAGGGCCAACACCAAACGTGCCTTCTTTCTCGAGCAGGGCCTCGACCTGAACAACCCCATCGACTATGCCCGGGGAATGGAACGCTTCAAAAGCGAAACCGTGCCGAATATCGAGCATTATCTTCAGCAGCAGCGGAGTCTGGGGCTCTACATTCGGTTTCGATTCCGGCGCTCCGTCTCCGGGTTGACCGTATCGGTAATCAACAACGCCGTTCCTACGGTCTGGGAGTGGCAGCGCATCCAAGAAAAGTTCAGCGTAGCTTCCGGAATCGACGCCATTCCCGATGCGGTTCCCAGAATCCAGGACGAAACCGAGGGTGCCGGTTTGGGTATCGTGATGATGATTATGATCCTGCGCAATCTAGGGCTTCCGGCTGACACCCTCACGGTCGGCGTGACCAAGGAGCAGACGGTCGCGTCTCTCCATATTCCGGGCTCCGAGAATCGCCACCCGGACGCAGAGAAGTCCTGTGCCGTGCCGTCGATCCGACGGGCCGCGCTGAGCATCGTAACCAGCGCCGGTTGACACGGTTCTGACGCGCAGCTAACGGAAATAGAACGCGACGGTTGCAGGATAAGATCGAACATGAAGCGAGGAATTCGAAGGTGGAAATAGAAACCACCGAGAGCACAAACGGAACAACGGTAATCAGTCTTCATGGCGAAATGGATCTCTATAGCTCGTACCTGGTCAAGCAGTACGTAAGCGAGCATCTCTGCCAAGAGAAATCCCCGCTGATCATCGACTGCCGGCATCTGACGTACATCGACTCGAGCGGCGTCGGTGTGATGCTGCATGCCTTCGCACAGAGCAAGAAGGTGGGTATCAGCGTCTGGTTCGTTAATGTTCACGGGTCGGTTAGGAGGGTAATCGAGCTGACGAGCCTCCTGGGTTTTCTGCCGATCGTGGACAGCATTGCCGAGGCAGAAGCGCTCTTGTCGTAAGGTGAGGCGACTCCGTGACGCTTGAGACCACAAGTATCGCCCCCGGGGCGACAGAGATTCGCATCGCCGGAGAGATCGACCTGTACAACGCGACGGCGGTAAAGGAGCTTATCATCCGGCTCTGGAACAAGGGCGAACGCTCCTTCATCGTCGACTTAAGCGACCTTACGCACGTGGATTCCAGCGGAATCGGTGTGCTTATCTATATCTATACCGGTTGTCGGACCCGCGACCTGACCGTCTTCTTCTTCGGTGTTACGGCCGAAGTCGGCCGAGTTCTTGCCCAGACCAGACTCAACGGCTATCTGCCGATAGCGGCCACACGATCGGAGGCCCTTGCCGAACTGGGCACGGACATCGGGTCCTCGCCGCGTGTTGAAGAAATCCGCCGACTCGAGGTCGACCCCGGAAGCCCGCTCTTCGATACGTCCGGCATGTACTTCAAGGAGTTTCACATCGATCTGAGCCAGGTTCGCCGCCTCGCAGGACTCATCGTCCAGAAGGCGCCCCCGGAAATCCGGGAGATCAATATTCTCGAACAACAGGTAAGCGAAATCATCAAGAACGCGGTTCGTCACGGAAACCGTAACGACAAGAACAAGGCTATAAAAATCTGGTTTTCGTTTACTCCCTCCTTCGCCCGGCTCATCGTCGAAGACGAGGGAACGGGGTTCCAAGATCTGGAACGATGGAACGAGTTCTACCGCCAAAAGATCGAGTGCTATCGAAACAATCGATTCGACGAGATGATGAGCTTTCTGGCGTTCCGGACGGAGCACAGCGAGGATTCCGACGGCGGAAACGCCCTCTTCGCGGCCATAGAGTTCTGGAACGACGGGGTCGTCTTTAACGAAAGAAGAAACGCGGTTGCCCTCCGACGGCGATTCGGATAGTTACAGCGTCACTTCCTGTTCTACGAACCGCAGGAGCACCACGGTTACGTCGTCCCCGAGGTGCTGCGCCCCGCGAAACCGGTGAAAATCGCGGTTAATCCGCTCTGCTACGGCCTCCACGGGCCGGTCACCCTCCCGCGCAAACACCTCGGCGACAACCGAGAACGGGAATACCGAGCCGGCTTCGTTCTGTTGCTCGAGTAAGCCGTCGGTTACGAGCAGCAGGGTGTCTCCCTGCGCCGGAGAGAACCTACTGAACCGGGGCGTCAATTCCGGAGAGACTCCCACCGGAAGATTGGTTTGGAGATTCGACGCCTTCCGAAGAGCGCCACGACGGCAAATATAGATATGCGAGTGCCCAAGATCGCAAACACGAACCCGGTTTTCCGCCTCGTCGTATTCCAGAAAGACCCCCGTGACATACCTCTCGGATTCGAAGGTCCGAGCGATCTGAGAGTTCAACCGGACGATAAAATCGGCGAGACCGTCGTTAAAATCGTATACGTTCATCATGCCCCAGAGCACCGAGGTGATAATCGAGGCCGCAACACCCTTTCCGGCGACGTCACAGAAGGCGAAGACCCACCTTCCCGGGGCATACTCCCGGACATCGTAGAAGTCTCCTCCGACCCCTTGGGCGATTTGGGAAGTCGCGACGAACTCGAAACGCTTCCCTACCACGAGACTCCGCTCCCGGACGATACGGGCTTGGAGCCGGCGAGCCAGAGCAATGTCTTCCTGGGTCAACCTCGAGAGGTAGATCAGCAGGTCTAGAGACGAAAAGATTCCCGAGAACGTTCCATCCCGGTGGGTCAGAACGTAGTAAGCAATCTCGTCTCCCGCTAAGTCGGATTCGAGGGAATCTGCGACGGAGAACGTGTTCAGATCGTTGCGCATGGTGACGGCGGCCGTGATTACTTCGGTGATAGCGCGCTTCTTGTAGACTTCCCGAGCGTACGCACGGACCATCATTCCGAAGAAGACTTGCCTCACCACGATACCCAGGACGCGCCCCTCGTCGTCGACAACGGCTAACGCCAGTATGTCCTCTCTTTCTCGAAGAGCGTCGGCAACGTCTTCCACCTGAGCATCCGGGTAGACGTAACAGCGATTGGATACCAGCCGCCCGATCGAGTGGGGCCCGGTCCGGGGCAGCGGAATCTCTCTAAGAACACCCAGACCGTCTTCCACCACGAAGCCCTCGTTCCCTTTTCGATCCACCCCGGCAGTATCTTCGAAGGTTGTTAGAGGAGTGTGAAAAGGGGGCGAGCAGGAGCCCGGAAGCCCCGAATCGACCGACGGGTACGTCTTCTACATAGCGACCGTCTAACCGCCGCGAACCGGCGCTTGATGCCGCGTCTCTCGGTACGTACCTTGAACGTGATGCGCGTTACCAAGGTGACCGACACCCTCTATCAAATTACCAAATACGCGATGGTCAACTGCTATCTCGTAATCGAACGCGACGGCGCAACGCTGATCGATACCGGAATCGCCGGCATGGGGAAGATGCTTCTCAAGGCGGCGGCGCACATCGGACAGCCCATCCGCCGGGTCCTTCTTACGCACGCCCATGTCGACCACGCGGGTGCCCTCGACGAGGTTGCAGAGCTCCTGCCGGAAACGGAGATTCTCATGAGTCCCCGGACCGAGCGCCTTCTCTCGGGGGATCTCTCTCTCGAGACAGGAGAGCCTCAGTCGCCGCCGAAGGGCGGCTTCCCCAGCCGAAAGACCCGGGCCACCCGTCACCTCGCTCCCGACGGCAAGATCGGCTCCTTAAGGATCATCCCGGCTCCGGGACACTCCCCGGATCAGCTGACTTTCTTCGACGAGCGTGACGGCACTTTGATATGCGCCGACGCCTTCCAGACCAAGGGCGGCGTCGCAGTCGCCGGGGTCTTGCGGTGGCGATTCCCCCTCCCGGCGATGGCAACCTGGAGCCTGGAGTTGGCGACACAATCGGCTGCCCGGCTCGCCGACCTCACCCCCGCCCGCTTGGCGCCGGGACACGGCCGAGTCCTCCAAAACCCGGAGGACGCCATGCGCCGGGCGATCGACGAGGCAAAAGAGAAGCTCCAGAGCCGGTAGCACACCGGACCGGGGCCTAAACCCCCGCCTGGTAGCGCCGAACAAGATCCGCGGCGGTCTGGGTCGTCGAGGGCTCGTGTCCCGGGAGCGGGAAGAGACGCTCGTGGATGGCGTCGAGGAACCACTCTTTCTGGGGAAAGAAGCACTCCTCCATCTCGAAGGCCGGGGTAATCCAGTTCCGGGATCCGAGGACTACCGGCGGCCCGTCGAGCTCGTCGAAGGCCACTTGGGAGAGCGTGGACGCCACGGTATGGAGAAAGGAGCCGCGGCCGCAGGCGTCGGATGCAAGGAGAATCTTTCCGGTCTTTGCCAAAGACTCGACGATCGGACCCAGGTCTAGGGGATTGATAAACCGGGCGTCGATGACCTCCGCCGAGACTCCGTAGCGCTCTTCGAGCTCCTGTGCAGCCTCGAGGGCGACGTAGAGGGTGGCCCCGATCGTCAGGATCGTCAGGTCCTTCCCGGATCGCCGTACCGCAGGTTCTCCTTCCGGCACTTCGTAGTAACCTTCCGGGACGCCCCCGGGTTCGAAGAGCTCGCCGATGTCGTAGATCCGCTGGCTCTCGAAGAAGACAACGGGGTCCGTCCCCCGGAGCGCGAGGTTGAGCATTCCCTTGGCGTCGTAAGGGGTCGCCGGGAACATCACCTTAAGCCCCGGAATGTGCGCCACGATGCTACTCCAGTCCTGGGAGTGCTGGGCGCCGTACTTGCTTCCGACCGAAACCCGCAGGACGAGGGGCATCTTGAGCACCCCGGCGCTCATCGCCTGCCACTTGGACATCTGGTTGAAGATCTCATCCCCTGCCCGCCCCATGAAATCGCAGTACATCAGCTCGACCAGCGCCCGGCCCCCGGAGAGGGCGTAGCCGACACCGGTACCGACGATCGCCCCTTCGGAGATAGAGGAGTTGAAGAGACGATGATAGGGAAGCGCCTCGGTCAGACCCCGGTAGACCGCGAAGGCGCCGCCCCAATCACGGTTCTCCTCTCCGTAGGCGACCATCGTCGGGTCTTCGTAGAAGCGGTGAAGGACCGCCTCGAAGAGGGCGTCCCTGTAAGCGACGACCCGCATTTTGGGAAGCGGCTTTCCCGCTTCGTCGACGCCGCTGCGGCTCTTCTTCGCGATCTGCTGAACCCTCGGGTTCTCCTCTTTAGAAAGCAGAACCTCCGGCTCCCGGTCCTCGAGGCGGTCGATCGGCGTGTTGGAAAACATCACAGCCTCTATGCCGTCGCAGGTCAGCCGGGGCGAGATCTCGAGATCTACGGCCTTCTTTACAGCCCGCTCGACGGCGTCGACGACCCGGGCCTGTATCGTCTCCCGTCCCACCGGGTCCAGAACCCCAGCCTCCTCGAGGTAGGTTCCAAAGCTCTTGACGCAATCGGCCTCTTCCCAGAGCCGGATCTCGTCCTTTGTCCGGTAGGAGGAGGCGTCCGAGGGAGAGTGACCGGCGATGCGGTAGGTAACCGTGTCGAGGAGCACCGGTCCGCCGCCGGCTTCGAGAATCTTTCGCTTCCGCTCGATGGCGTCGGCGACGGCGAGGGGGTTGTAGCCGTCGACCCGCTCGGCGTGGAGGTTGAACTCGTTAACCCCGGCGCCGACCCGGGCGAGGATACCGAAACCCATAGTCTCTCCGGCAGTCTGACCGCCCATGCCGTAGAAGTTGTTAAAGAAGTTATAGAGGATCGGCGGGGCGCCCCCGACGTCCTTCGGCCAGAGCTTCCGGTACTGGTCCATCGACCCAAAGACGATGCCCTCCCAGACGGGGCCGCACCCCATCGAGGCGTCGCCGATATTGGCGACCACGATCCCCGGCTTTCGATTGACTCGCTTGTACAGAGCAGACCCGGTTGCAATGTCCCCGGAGCCCCCGACGATGGCGTTGTTCGGCATGCTACCGAAGGGGGCGAAGAAGGCGTGCATCGATCCCCCGAGACCTCTATTGAA
>JBKHCS010000006.1:0-53123 GCA_046541715.1 Spirochaetaceae bacterium | reverse complement strand
AGGTTAACCACAACTTCCTGAAGCTCCGCTCATCCTATCTGTTCTCCGAAATCGCAGGCCGGGTCGAAGTTTTCCAGAAGGACCACCCCGACACGGCCATTATCAAACTCGGCATCGGGGACGTAACCGAGCCCCTCCCCGGCCCCGTCGTTAGCGCCTTCGAGTCCGCTGTGAAGGAGATGGGTCGCCACGAAGGGTTCCGAGGTTACGGACCGGAGCAGGGATACCCCTTCCTCCGGGAGGCAATCGCCGCGAACGATTACGGCTCTCGGAACACGTCGGTCGGTGCGGACGAGATTTTTGTCAGCGACGGGTCGAAGTGCGACGTTGGGAACTTTCAGGAGCTCTTCGCCGTCGGAAACCGGGTTGCGATCCCGGATCCGGTCTACCCCGTGTACATCGACACCAACGTGATGGCCGGAAGAACCGGGGAGCCACTCGAGGTGGGGTACCAGGGCGTGACCTACCTTCCCTGCCGGGAGGACAACGGCTACGTCCCCCCCCCGCCGGGAGAAGAAGTCGACCTTATCTACCTCTGCTTCCCGAACAACCCGACGGGAGCGGTCGCGACGCACGCAGAGCTCGCCGAGTGGGTGGACTACGCCCGGGAACACAGGGCGCTGATTCTCTTCGACGCCGCGTACTACGCCTATATTCAAGACGATTCGCTGCCCCGGAGCATCTACGAAGTCGAAGGGGCCCGGGAGGTAGCCGTCGAATTCCGGAGCTTCTCGAAGACAGCCGGATTTACCGGCACCCGGTGTGCCTTTACCGTCGTCCCGAAGGAGTGCCGGGTCTATCAAGAGGACGGCACACCGGTTCCCTTGAGGCCCCTCTGGAACCGTCGGCATTCGACCAAGTTCAACGGAGTGGCCTATCCGGTACAGCGTGCCGCCGAGGCGGTATACACTCCCGAGGGGCAACAGGCTGTTTCGACGTTGGTGCGGAGTTACATGGCGAACGCTAAGGCGATCACCGAGACCTTCGACGAGCTCGGCTTTGGAACCGCCGGAGGAAGGAACGCTCCCTACGTCTGGATCCACGGCAAAGGGGAAAGCTCCTGGGAGCTCTTCGACCGAATACTGCGTCACGCCGGCGTCGTCGTAACTCCCGGCGTCGGATTCGGAAAGGAAGGGGAAGGGTATATCCGGATTAGCGCCTTCAACAGTCCTGAGAATGTTTCTGAGGCCCTCGGGCGAATCAAGAAGGTCTTCTAAGAAGTAGGGTGCGCCGCCACTTGAGCATCTACTAAAGAATTGCTAAGAACTCTTACGGGGGAGGAGACGTTCTTGCAGGCAAAGCACCGCGTATCACGCCGGAAGAGCGAGCTGTAGATGCTGGGGCTTCTTCGATCCCTGTTCATCTACTACGCCGTTCCCCTACGCCACCAGCGGCTAAAGGCCATTTACCGGCCGTTTCGGGAGGCCGGGGAGCTTATGTTCGACGTCGGTGCCCACGTCGGAAACCGAAGCCGAGCCTGGATAGCCCTCGGGGGCACAGTGGTCGCCCTCGAGCCCCAGGAGAATTGTCTCCGGTTTCTCCGGCGTCTCTACCGGGGATCGCATAACATGGAGATCGTACCGGCGGCGGTGGGAGATTCCCCTGGGATCGTCGACCTCTACGTTTCTTCGACCCATCCGACTATGACGACAACCACGGAATCCTGGATCGCGGACCTGGAGTCTTCGGGCATGAGCCGGGGCGTGCGATGGGAGCGGCGAACCACGGTTCCGGTTACGACCCTCGATCGGCTCATCGCTCAATTCGGTCTCCCGGCCTTCGTCAAGATAGACGTGGAAGGGGCCGAACAGCTGGTTCTCGCCGGCCTTTCGGAGCCTATACCGGCGGTGAGCTTCGAATACTTGCCGACCCAGACTGAAAGGGCCCTCGCATGCGTCGACCGGTTGGAGCGCCTCGGGAGCTACCGTTTTAACTACTGCGTTGGTGAACGGCACCGATTCGTGTTGCCTCAATGGGTTGCCGCCGAATCGATTGTCGGCCTTCTACGAAATCTGAGCCCCGGGAGCCGCTCCGGGGATATCTACGCCCGGCTGGCTACTCCTGTATCTCGCTGACCAAGGCGTCGAAGATGGTGAGCATGTCGACGGTGGTCTTTCTCAGGCGTCCGGCAAGCATGCGGGCGATCGCCCGGGTAATGGGAAGCGCTATCTCCGGGTGGGTCTCTCCGAGGCGGGCAAAGTCCTTCTTGGTAATTACCAGGAACTCAGAGTCTTCGGTCGCCAAGACCGTCGCCGAGCGCTTGTCGTCGTCGACGAGGGCGAGCTCTCCGAAGAAGACATTCTGAGAGGCATCGAGCTTTACCACCGTGTAGTCGTCCCCGGCCCGGGTCTGCTTCTTTATTTCGACCTGTCCCCGAAACACCACGTACATCTCGCTCCCGACTTCCCCTTCCTTGATGACGGTTGTACCGGCAGGAACCTGAACGAGCTGGGTAATCGCCTCGAGGTGACCCATACTCTCCTCGTGGTCCCGGATTTCGTCGAAGAGCGAGATCTGCCTGAGCCGGTCGCGTGCTTCGGAGCTCATGACGCCCGCTCCAGGACAATCGCCAGAGCGTGGCGCTGAATGATGTAGTCATCACCAGGGAGCAGAACCGGCCGGTTGACTTCGAGCCCTTTGACCTCCTGGAGGTTCTGAATCAACTGAGATACATCCGAGGTCTTCTGCGCTTCCCGGAGGGCTTCCATCTTCATTCTCCCGGGCGAACCGGTATTTTCCAAGAGTCCGAGAAGCAACCGGGCGGAACCGTCGCGGTAGGTCGACCGGTACTCGCCGTAGGGCTTGTTCTGATACCGAGGGGGAATCTCATGGGTTCGAAGCCGGGACCCGCTTCGCTCGTTCGTCAAGAGCTCGTAGATAATGTGGCTCATGCCGTTGGTCGCCGAGGTGCTCGCGAGAATCTGCCGCGAGAAGTCCCGACTAAAGAGAACCTCATCGCAGTCCGCCTGCCGGAGATAGCTCTCGAACTTCCGGTCGAGGACCTCGGCGGTCACGTAGACGTTCTTGGCAAGCGACTTTGCCGTAAGAACCGTAAGGACGGTCTTGGAATCGACCTCGCTCGAAACGTTGCTCTCCAGCGCGTCGGCGAGTATCAGGAGCTTCTTGGCCTGCTCCAGGTTGGCCCTCCTGAGGGTCAGCTCGGAGAAGTAGTCCCCCCGGACAAATTTTATTCCCCGGAGTTCCTCCGTCTCTTTGAGCTCCTCCACCCGCTCCGGGTCCACGTTGGAAATAAGGACGATGTCTTCCGAGGATAGGGAGCCGCCGGCCCGGAGGATGTCCAGGAGGGTATCTTTCATGTCCGGTTTCCAGCCGCAGACAACCAGATGCCCCTTTAATCTCTTGTATTCCATAAGCCCTCTCCGCGCTTTCGTGTTCCGGGCAACGAGCCAAGACGCGAGACCACCGGAAAGGAGGCTCATCGCGCCGATACCGACAAAGATGGTAACGATGGCTATAATACGGCCGCCGAGGGTAACCGGGACTTTGTCCCCATAACCGGTCGTACTAAAGGTGATGACGGCCCACCACAAGCCGTCGAGGACGTCAGCGAACTGCTCGTTCCTGCCGAATTCGAACCAGATAACCGACGCCCCGGAAAGCACAAAGAACACCAGGATAAAGAGCGTCGGCCCGGCATAATCCGACCGGCGGTACCAGTTCCGAAAGCGGTGGAGGGGACCCCGCCGGGTGGAAACCACCTGGTGCGTCGACGCCATCTCAGGTAGCCGCCTCTTTGATTCCGATCTCGCCGAGGTGTTTCTGAAGCTCCTTGTAAGCCGCCTCGACCCGGTCGATGCTCTCCGGCGCCTCGTCGACAGCCCGGCGAGAGAGGATGTCTTCGAGCTCCGCGGCGGCGTTCCCGAGGCGGTAAGCCGCCAAGTTCCAGGAGCCCCCCTTTATGCCGTGGGCCTCGGTCCGGGCCCGCTCGATGTCTCCCGAGGGCACGTTCTTTCGGATAAGCTCGATCTGCTGGGCAACCTTGGTGTTGAAGTCCGCCAGGACCTTTTCGACGATCTCCCGCTGCCCCATAAAAGCTTCCAGTGCCTGCTCGAAATCGAGAATCGGCTCCTCCGAAGCATCCTCGACCGGTGCGATCTCCTCGACCTCCGCCACCTCCTCGACTTCTTCCAAGGCTTCCGGCGCGGTTTCTTCCCCGGGTGACAACCATCGCCGGAGGACCGGCGTGATATCGGCGCTCTTAAAGGGTTTGGTCAAAAAGTCGTCCATTCCGGCCTCGAGGCACTTCTCCCGCTCTCCCTTTAGCGCGTTCGCGGTGACGGCTACGATGGGAATCGAGTACCCCAACCGCCGAATCTCTCGGGTCGCATCGTAGCCGTTCATCTCCGGCATCTGAACATCCATAAAGAGCAGATCAACCGGCCGGCTCTCGAGAGCCTCGATCGCCTTGCGGCCGTTATCGGCAAGGGTCACCGTGTGGCCCTGCTTTTCGAGGATGGTTCGAAAGAGCTGTTGATTGACGACATGGTCCTCCGCGACGAGAATACGGGCCGCCGCGGGGGCGGTTCCTACCCCGGAAGACTCCGCCCGAGCGACAGCGGCATTCTTGTCCTCCGCCGCAGCCAACTCGAAGTCGGTGGATAGAACAGTCTCGAGGTTGCTCAGCAACTCCTCGTAGCGGATCGGCTTGTTAATGTAGGCGTCGAACCAACCGAGAAGCTTCATCTTCGGCTCCCCGGTCGTGCTTCCCCGGGGGCTCATCAGCACGAGGCGTGTCGAGTTGATTGTCTTGTCTGCGTTTATCTCGCTGGCGAGTTGCCACCCGTCCATCCCGGGCATTTCGAGGTCGACGAGGGCCACGTCGTAGACGCCGTCCTTCCCCCGGAGCATTTCGAGGGCCCGGCGGCCGTCGGCGGCCTCTCCGCACCCGGCCCCGCTGGCGGCGACGTAGGAGACCAGCGCCCGGCGGCTCGCTTCGTTGTCGTCGATTATCAGAATCCGTCGGCCCGAGAGGACCCCCTCCCTGCGGTCGATCCGTTTCCAATTGACGACGTCGACGGGAACGGTAAACCAAAAACTCGATCCGCGGCCCTCCTGACTCGCGACGCCGATAATACCTCCCATCATTCGGACGAGGTTCCGGGAGATCGAGAGTCCGAGACCCGTCCCGCCGAATTTCCGGGTGGTCGAAGAGTCGACCTGGGTAAAGGCCCGGAAGAGCTGGTTGAGCTTGCCCATCGGGATACCGATCCCCGTGTCGGAAACCTCGATTCGCAAGGTCGCCGCCTGGGGGCTAACCTCCAGGGGGCGCGCCCGAATCATTATCTGACCCGAAGAAGTAAACTTGACCGCGTTGCTGAAGAGGTTTACCACGACTTGCCGAATCCGAATCGGGTCCCCGACTACCAGATCCGGCAGGGTCGGAGAGAGATCGAGGACGACGTCGAGGCTCTTCTTGTGAGCCTCGAGGCTAAGCATGTCGACGGCTTCTTCCATCGTCTGCCGAAGGTCGAAATCGATGTATTCCAGGGTGAGCTTCCCAGCCTCAATTTTGGAGAAGTCGAGAATATCGTTAATAAGCCCGAGGAGCACCTCCGCGGAAAACCGGACCTGGGTGGCGTATTCACTCTGTTCCTGGTCCAGATTGGTCTCCAACATCAACTCGGTCATTCCGAGGATAGTGTGGAGGGGCGTACGGATTTCGTGGCTCATGTTCGCGAGAAACTCGCTCTTGGTCTGGGTAGCCCGCTCGGCGGCGTTCTTCGCGGCCTTGAGGCGGGTCTCTCCCTGCTTCTGGACCGATACGTCTTCGAGGGTCGCCACAAAGGTGGCGTGATCGCCGTTCTCTTCCCGTGAACGGGCAATACGAATCCGCGCCCAGGTTTCGCCGTCTCCCTGGACCAGGGTACGAACGTCGACCATCGCACGGTCCGTGCTACCGTTTCTGAGCTCCCGGAACGCTCCGGTTATTTGTATACGGTCCTCCGGAAGAACGGCGTCCTCGAGGCTTCGGGGCGCTTCCATACCGGACCACGGCACCAGGAGGGAGAAAGCACGGTCGTTGCCGTCGACGATAAAGGCCTCTTCGTCGAGGGCCAGGACCCCGACGGGAAGCGCGTTCATCGTCTTGAGCACGGGATGCTTTAGAAGCTCAGCGCGAGAACTTCCGTCGCCTTCTTTCTTATCCATTCCGGTTTCAGAGGCTTAATTACATAACTCTTAACGCCGAACTTTAGCGCTTCGACAACCGACTCCCTCTTCGAGAGGGCCGAAAGAACGATGATCGGCACCTTTACCTGGCGTTCCTTCATCACCTTTAGGACTTCGAATCCGTTCATTTCCGGCATCATGAGATCGAGAAAAACCAGATCGGCGTTCTTCACGTCGGCGTTCTCGACGAAGGTTCTCCCGTCTTCGTAGGTTTCGATCTCGAACTTGGTGTCGGAGAAGGCCGCCTTGATAAGCTCCCGGATTACCATATCGTCGTCGACAACGATAATGCGCCGGCCTTCGGAAACCTCAGCCAGATCCGGATGCTCGAGGCGCTCGCCTTCGAACTTCATCTGGAAGCTCTCGCTCCCTTCCTTCCGGGGGGAGGAGGCCTGGAGAAACTGGTCCTGGACGACGCCTCGACGCTGGTCCATCACATCGCCGGCCTTGCCCCCGAGAAGCGAGGTAATGGCCTTGTCCAGGGCGTTGGTTACTTCGATGTCCTTGTAATCCTCGTTTCCCCCTACATAGCGGGTAACGAAGTCGTTATTGGTAAGAATCTTGATGTCCCGGGGCTTCGCACGGCTGTATTCGATAACCGTGTTCAGGAGGGTGGCCAGCTTGAGGGAATCGTTCGCGGTAATATCGACGCCGACCATCATCAAGAGCACCTTGGGCACCCGAACCTGATAGAGGTCTAGGAGCTCCTCGATCTTGTACCGGAGCAGCTCGATCTTCTCCTTGTTGAGCCCCTCCGCGACCTCGATAAAGAGGATCTCGTCGTTGAAGTGAGCCTCGATAATACAGGGTGAGTCGTCGAGGGTTACCTCTACGCCGAGAAGCTCCGAGACTGTCTTGAGGAGCGAGTCGATTCGAATGGGCTTGGTAAAGAACTTCTTGACGTTGTACTTGGAGACCTGAACCAGCTTCTGCCGGTCGATCTTGGTGCTCGCCATAATGACGGGTATGTGCGCGACGTTGGGATCGGCTTTCTTCTTCTCGAGAAGCTCTATGGAGCTGGTCCGAGACAAGAAGTAGTCCATGATAACGAGGTCCGGCGTCTCGGACCGCAGTTTCGAAGCCCCGTCGAGCCCGTTTACCGCAACCGCCACCTCGAATCCGTACTCTTCGAGTTTCTTGACGAGGTAGTTCCGGACGAGAGTCGACTCATCAATTACAAGGATCTTTTTCATTGCCACTCCCCGTTTTCAAACTTATAGAGAGAATTGCAGGATTCTTCAACAGGTGGTGGTATCCACAAGCGTGTTGACAGAGCGTAGGTTGGGCGACAGGGTAGTCGTGATGAAGATTCCAAGTTGGCTGATAGAATCCCCTCCGGTAGATCACCCCGGCGTCGTTTCGCACCAGACGGTCGCCGAGCGTTTCGGGGAATACATCGTCTCTTCCAGTGGAATCCGGGCGGTCATGGCTCCGGGAGGGGAAGAAGATCCCGGCGAGACGGTTTCCCCGGTAGACGTGGCAATCGCCTTTCTCGTCGGGCATGCCGGGGCCGAATACCTGCGGACCGGAAGGGAGCCGACGGCCACGATCGTCGTCGGACGGGACAGCAGGCCGACGGGTGACGCCCTCGCCCGGGGAGTGGTCGCCGGCGCCCTGGCGTCGTTGAATGCTCCCGGCGAAGCTACCACGGGAGCCGGTATCGCCGTCCGGTACCTCGACATCTGCCCATCGCCTCAGATAATGGCTTACAGCCGGGGGCTATCGGCGGCGGCGGGATTCCTCTACGTCACGGCGAGCCACAATCCGGTGGGCCATAACGGCTACAAGATCGGTGGTTCGACCGGCGGTGTTCTCGACGCCGACGCCTTCGGGCGTTTCGCGGAGCTCTTGAGGCATCGTTTGGAATCCCTCGAAGCTGCTTCGACTCCGGCGAACACCGCACCGACGGCGGCCCCGCCGGGGGAGCTCCCCGGGGTCTTCTCCGAGAGCGGGGCGGAGCTTCTCGCGTCGAGAAACGCCTACCGGGACTTCCTCCTCCGGACCGTCTTCGATACCCCGGAACTCGGCGCAGCCGCGGAACTCGCCGACGTCGTGGCCGCCGAAAAGGTTCGGCAACCTATCAGCCTGGTAGTCGACTTTAACGGGAGCGCGAGGGCGGTGGGACCCGACGTCGCGTTCTTTCGACGCCTCGGGGTCGAGGTTACGGCCTTGGGGGATACCCCGGGGCAGATCGCCCATCAGATTCTTCCCGAGGGCCCGGGCCTAACCGACTGCATCACCGCGGTAGAGCGCCTCGCCGCCCAGGGAGGAGCCGCTTCCGGCAAAGACGAGGACTCGGAGGCCCCCCTCTACCTCGGTTATGTTCCGGATAACGACGGCGACCGGGGCAACATTGTCGTCTACAACTCGGAATTGCGCCGGGGGGAGGCGGTCCACCCCCAGAGCCTTCTCGCCCTCGCCGCCCTCGCCGAGCTCGGCTACGCTGCCGCCCGGGGCCGAGGGAACGCCGACCTTGCCATCGTCGCGAACGGCCCAACCTCTCTTCGGTTGGACCGGGTCGCCGAATCACTTGGGGCGGCAGTTTACCGGAGCGAGGTCGGCGAGGCGAACGTTGTCTCCCTCGGGGCGGAGCTTCGCCGGAGAGGGTTCGTGGTAAGGGTGATGGGCGAGGGCTCCAACGGCGGGGTGATTATCCACCCGTCGGGAGTTCGAGACCCCATCTTGACCCTCGGCGCGCTGATCAAACTACTGCGGCTGCCGAATCTCTCCGGCCCGGGGGCCGCCCGAGGGGCCGGGGGCGCTTCAAAGGCAGATCCCCTGAGCCGCCTCTACGCGCAGCTTCCTCCCTTCCTTACTACCCAAACCGGGGATCCGGAGGCAATCCTTCGGCTTTCTAAGGTGGATCACCCTCGACTAAAGGATCGGTACGAGGCTTTCGCCGAGGAGAGGTGGGAAGAGGTGGCGGAGTCGATTCTCGCCCCCCTCGGAATAAGCCGCTTTCGCTGGATCAACTACGAGGGAACCGAGGCACGCCCGGGGCGCGGCAACCGGAGCCCGGAGGCTACCGGGGGGCTCAAGCTGCAACTCGAGGACTCGCACGCGACACCGCGGGGCTTTCTCTGGTTTCGGGGTTCTAAGACCGAGCCCGTGATGCGCCTGATGGTCGACCTGGAGGGAGACGACCGGGAAGCCCACCGCAAGCTGATGGAGTGGCACCGGGGTCTGCTTCTCGAGGCAGCCGAGAGCTGAGGGTGGTATCAACAAGCTTGTTGATACCTAAGGCAGGGCCAGCCGGCCGCCCTCCCGGCGCAGAAAGCCCTCCTTGGCAAGGTCTTCGACGACCTCGCCGAGCCGCTCGGCCTCGACCTCGAGGCGCCGGGGTCCCTCGGCTACTTCGAGGCTGCCGTGCGCCGTGAGCCACCGGAGGACCTTGCCCCGGATCTGACGGTTCGAGTTTTCGAAGGGCCCCTGCTTAGCGTAATGGGCGCTCCGGCGGTTGGGGTTCGGGAACCACTTCGCGAGAACCGCGCCGTAATCCATCAAGGCGTAGTACCACTCCCGGGGGGAGGCCGGATCCATCGTTTCCTCGACGAGGGGTGCGATGTCCCGGTCGTGGACCGATTCGCCTTCGGGAAAGAAGAAGTGAATGTAGATCCGGCGGATGTTGGTGTCGATGACCACCGCCGGCAGATCGAAAGCGAACGCCCGGATCGCGGCGGCGGTGTAGGGGCCGATCCCCGGAAGGCTCCGGAGTGCCTCCTCCTCGCTAGGTAGCTCTCCGCCGAACCGGTCGACGACTCCCAGGGCCGCCAGCCGGAGGTGTTTCGCCCGGCGGTTGTAGCCGAGGCCCTGCCAACGGGTAAGAACCTCCCGAAGCGGCGCCGCAGCCAAGGTCTCGAAGTCGGGGAACTGCCTGAGAAAGGCGCCGAAGTAGTCTTCGACCCGGCGGACCTGGGTCTGTTGGAGCATGAACTCGGAGACCAACACCCGGTAAGGAGTAATGTTCTTGCGCCAGGGAAACTCCCGGCCGTAGGCCCGGTAGTAGCCGTAGATGAGGGCCCGAAAGCGCTCGATGTCGGTGGCCGGGGAAGCCCCGTTCGCCGTCACTTCGCGACGCCGGAGGCGGCCCCTCCGGCGCCGGCGCCCGGGGACCCAGCGCCGGCACTCGCCGAAGCTGCGGCCGCCTTGTCTTCTTTCTTCCGGAAGTCCTCCGCCTTTCGGCTGATCCGGTTCCAAATGCCGGTCAATCCCATCGCCTTCTTGGCGGCCAAGAGGGTCGCCTTTCCCTCCTCCCGGGTCTTGAGGGTGCCGGAATAGATTACCTCGTCGACGTAGCCTTTCCGATCCTCGAAGGTGGCCCGGCGCTCCCTGATCGGGTCGAGAAAGGCGTTGAGCGCCCGGGCGAGCTTCTGCTTAACCTCGACATCCCCTACGCTGCCCGCCCGGTACCGGGTCTTGAGGTCTTCGACCTCCTCCCTGTTGGGATTAAAGACGTCGTGGTACTGGAACACCGGGTTGCCCTCGACGGTCCCCGGAATGTCCGCCCGGATTCGGTTCGGGTCGGTGTACATCCCCATCACCCGCTTCTCCACCGTCTTGGCGTCGTCGGCGAGAAGAATCGCGTTGCCGAGGGACTTCGACATCTTTCCGTTTCCGTCGGTTCCCACCAGGGTCGGCACTTCCCCGATAAGGACGTCGGGAATCGGGAAGACCTCGCCGTAGAGGTAGTTGAACCGCCGGGCTATCTCCCGGGTAAGCTCGACGTGGGCCTCGTTGTCTTTTCCGACGGGGACCAGGTGCGCCCGGGGCAAGAGGATGTCCGCAGTCTGGAGAACCGGGTATCCGAGAAGCCCGAAGGGCATTTCGGCGAGGTTGGCCGACTCTTTCATGTCCTTCAGGCTCGGGAGGCGCTGGAGCCGCGGTACGGTAACCATCATCTCGAAGAGCAGGTTGAGCTCGTAGGTTTCGTGGACCGCGGATTGGAGGTAGATGGTCGACCGGCTCGGATCGATGCCGCAGGCGAGGTAGTCGAGGACCATCTCCCGGGCATTCAGCGATATCTCTTCGATGTGTTCCTTCGCCGGCCTGGTCGTCAGCGTGTGGAGATCGGCGATAATAAAGAAGCAGTCGTAGCTCTCTTGCAGACGCACGCGGTTGGCTATCGAGCCGACGTAGTGTCCGAGATGTAGCCTTCCTGTCGGCCGATCGCCGGTGAGAATTCGTTTGTCGGGCATAGTCTATCTCTTCTCCCGTCTCGGTACGGCGCGCTTTCTGCGCCGGATGTAGGTCCCGGTTCCCATGAAGATGCCGACGGGTTTCATCCCCGGAACGTTTTCGAAGGCAAGCTTTATCGCCACCGTCAGGGGAACCGCCAAGAACATTCCGCCGATGCCCCAGAGCCATCCCCAAACCAGAAGGGACAGGATAATGACGACGGGGCTCAGGTTCAACCGATCCCCGAGCATCTTCGGGTCGATGATGTTCCCGATTATCAGCTGGGTAACGGAAATCGAGAGGGTCGCCGCAATAAAGGGACCCCAATCCGGGGCAAACTGGAGCAGGGCGAAGAGGGAAGCTAAGAGGCTGATAAAGATGGAGCCGAGGCTCGGTATAAAATTGAACATAAAGGTCAAAATTCCCCAGATAATAGGAAAGTCGACCCCGATGACGCTGAAAGACATAAACACTACCAACCCGGTTAGGGAGCTCACGAAGAGCTTGACCGCCAGGTAGCGGCCGATCTGCCGGTTTATGTGGGCAAAGCTAATAATGATCTTCCGCATGGTATGGGGATTAAAGGAGTAGCGAAGCTTCACCCGGACGTAGGGCTGCTCTATCAAGAGAAAAAGCAGAAAGATGATGACCAGGGTAAACCCCGAGACGAAGGCCATGAAGTTCCCGGAGAAGGAGATAAGGGCCCCCCCGAGGGTCCGGCTCAGGTTGAACTCCTGCAGAAGGGTGGAAGGCAGAAGATCGAAGCGCTCGATAAGCTCTCGCAGGAGCGCCGTCAGACGCTGTTGGTAGGTCGGGAATTGCCGAACGAGGGATTGGGTGCTCGAGTAGAGCACCAATCCGACGAGAAATCCGAAGGCCAGAAAGACCAGAAGGACCGCAGCGATGGAGATCGCCCGGGGCACTCCGAGGTGCTTCAGGTAGTTGACGACCGGCGAGAAGACGGAGGAGAGCAATACCGCGATGACGAGGGGCATAAAGATGCTCCCCGTCACCCGGAGCACCGCTCCTATCGCCACGAAGGCGACGACAAAGAGGAGCGCTGTTGTAAAGCGTTCGCCGGTCATTCCGTCTTCTTCATCGTTTTAGGCGTGAATCACCCATCCTTCTGCGGCCCGGGCGGACTCCATCAGAGCCTCGGACAGCGTCGGATGAGCGTGAACCATGGTTGCGATATCTTCCGGAAGGAGCTCGGCCTTCTTGGCCAAGAGCAGCTCGTGGACGAGCTCCGTTGCCTCGGCGCCGGCTAAGTGAGCGGCAAGAATCTCGTGAGACTCCGGGGCGTAGAGAAGCTTGACCATACCCTCGGGACGCCCGATGGCGACCGACTTTCCGGCCCCCCGATACGGGAAGGTAGCCTTCTCGTAGGCGACACCCTTGTCCTTGAGCTCCTGCTCCATCGGCCCGAAACTTGCCAACTGGGGCTCGGTAAAGATGGCCGCGGGAATAAGATCCTGCTCGATCCGCGGCTCCGAATCGTGCCCCGCCATGTGTTCCACGGCGAGCTCGGCTTCGGCCATTGCGGCGTGGGCGAGCTGCAGCGTCGGTATGACGTCGCCGATCGCGTAGACGCTCGAGACGTCGGTCTTGTAGTAGTCCCCTACCCTGACGTAGCCCTTCTCGAGCTTGATACCGAGGGCTTCTAGGCCGAGATCTTCGGTGTTTGGGGCCCGGCCGACGGCCACCAAGAGGAGATCTCCCTTAATGTCCTCGGTCTTGCCGTCCGAGCCTTCGACGGTGACCACGACGCCGTCCTTGTTCTTCTGAAGCTTCTTGGCCTTCGTGCTCGTGAGCATCTTTATTCCCCGGCGGTTGAATTCCTTATAAAGAACGTCGACGACCTCCGCGTCGGAGTTCGGCAGAATTCGATCGAGCATCTCGACCACGGTAACCTCGACGCCGAAGGAGCTCATCACGTGGGCGAACTCCATTCCGATGTAACCTGCACCGAGAATGACCATCCGGCCGGGGATATCTTGGAGCATCAGGGCGCCGGTCGAAGAGAGAACCTTCTCCTCGTCGAAGTCGAACCCGGGTACGGATCGAGGCCGCGAGCCGGTGGCCACCAGGATGTTCTTTCCGGTTACCTTCTTCGACCCGTCGACGGTCACCTCGTGGGGCCCGGAAAGCTTCGCGGTGCCCTCTATGTACTCGACCTTGTTCTTCTTTAGGAGAAACTGAACCCCCTTCGAAAGCTTGTCCGCGGCTGCTCGGGATTTCTTGTAGACGTTCTTATAGTTAAAGCCGGTGTAATCGATGGTCGCACCCATCGAGGAGAGCTCCTCGGACAGGCGAAACACCTCCGCCTGGTGGATCAGGGCCTTCGAAGGGATACATCCGATGTTCAGACAGACCCCCCCGGGCTTGTCCTTTTCGATTACCGCGGCGGTCATCCCGAGCTGAGTAGCCCGAATGGCCGCGACGTATCCTCCGGGGCCGGATCCGATTACCACCAGGTCGTAGTCGTATGTATCTGCCATGTTTCTCTGCTCCTTTCTCTAAAAGACAAGCCGCGCGGGCTGCTCCAGCATCATTGCAAGATCGTTCAGGAACCGGGCCCCTGCGGCGCCGTCGATAACCCGATGGTCGCAAGAGAGGGTCATCTTCATCATCGGCTTCACGACCACCTGGTCGTTTGCGTCGACCACCGGCTTCCTGATGGTTTGTCCGACAGCCAGGATCGCCGACCCTGGAGGGTTGATGATGGCGGTAAACTCCTCGATCCCGAAGGAACCCAGGTTACTGATGGTAAAGGTCGCCCCGGTGTATTCCTCCGGCTTGAGGGCATTGTTCTGCGCCTTGTCGATAAGAGTCGTTAGGTCGGCGTCGATGGCGACGACTCCCCTGTTGGCGCAATTCCGGACGATCGGGGTTATGAGTCCGTTTCCGGCGTCCACCGCAAGTCCGATATCGACGCTGCCGTACTCGACGATCTTATCCCCCTGCCAGGAGGCGTTTACGTTGGGGTGGCGCCGAATGGCCTCGGCGGCAAACTTGATGAGGAACGAATTGAAGGAGGCCTTCTGGGGCAGCGCCTTATTGAGCACCTGCCGAGCCTCGATGATGTTCGTCATGTCGACGGAGACCGAGAGGTAGAAGTGGGGCGCGGAAAACTTCGACTCGGCGAGGCGCCGGGCGATAACTGCCCTTCGACCGCCGACGGGAATCGTCCGGTCCGCCGGTGCGGCACCGGCTTCAGGGGCGCCGAAGGCCTGGGCGCCGGCCTGGGCGCCGGCCCCTCCGGCTGCCGCGGTCGCGCCGGCTGCAGGCCCCTTATAGTCCTCGACGTCGCGCTTGACCACTCGGCCGTCCGGGCCTGAACCGGAAACCGTGGAGAGATCGATGCCCCGGTCCGCCGCCATCTTCCGGGCCAGCGGAGACGCCTTGAGGGCGCCGGTCCGCCCCGAAGCGCCTTGGGGTGCCGCCGGGGGTGCTGCGGGTTCGGTTGCCCGGGGAGCCGGGGGACCCGCGGCACCCTGGGAGGCCGCCGGGGCCTGAGCCTCGACCGACGGTGCCTCGGCTGCCACCGGTGGGGCCTCCTCCTTGGAACCGGCGGCAGCGCTCTTCTCGATCTCCTTTTCGAGCCCCGAAATGTCCTCTCCGGACTCGCCGATTATCGCGATGGTATCGCCGACCTTGGCGGAATTACCCTGGTCGATAACGATCTTGAGAATGGTGCCTTCTTGGGTCGCCTCGTAATCCATCGTCGCCTTATCGGTCTCGACCTCGCAGAGGACGTCTCCGGAGCTCACACTGTCGCCTTCTCGTTTGTTCCAGCTCACAATCTGCCCCTCCTCCATCGTCGGAGAGAGGGCTGTCATCAGGACTCTTTCTGCCATGGGTTCCTCACTTCATATAGGTGACGCGCTTTACCGCGTCGATAATCTTCTCCACCGTCGGCTGTACCGCGAGCTCCAGGGTGTGGTTGTAGGGCTGGGGCACGTCCTCGGAGCTGACTAACTCGACCTGGGCGTCGAGCACGTCGAAACAGTTCTTGGAAATGAGCCAGGCAACCCAGGAGCCGACGCTGGCAACGGGCCAGGACTCGTCGACGACGACGGCTCGGTTGGTCTTTCGCACCGACTCGTAGATGGTCGCCTCGTCCAACGGCCGGAGGCTCCTCAGGTCGATCACCTCGGCGTCGACGCCCATCTTCTCGAGCTCCCCGGCGGCCTCCATCACCATCCTGAGGGGCTTGGAGTAGGTAATCAGGGTAACCTCGCTGCCCGGGCGCTTTATGTCCGCCTTGCCGATGGGCACCAGGTACTCTTCCTCGGGTACTTCTCCCGTCCAGGCGTAGCTCATTTCAGATTCCAAGAAGACCACCGGGTTGTCGTCTCGGATTGCGCTCTTCAGAAGGCCCTTGGCGTCGTAGGGAGTCGCCACGGCGACAACCTTAATGCCGGGAATATGGGCGAACAGACTCTGGAAGGCCTGGGAGTGCTGGGATGAAAGGTACTCGGCGGGTCCGTTGGGTCCTCGAAACACCATCGGAACCTTGAGCTGGCCTCCGGACATGTGACGCATCTTGGCCGCGTTGTTGATGACCTGATCCAGCGCCAGGAGGGAGAAATTGAGGGTCATCCATTCGACCACCGGCCGAAGCCCCGCAAGGGCGGCGCCGACGCCGAGCCCTGTGAATCCGAGCTCAGTGATGGGGGTGTCGAGGACCCGTTTCGGGCCGAACTTGTCTAGGAGACCCCGGGTTACCTTGTAGGCACCGTTGTACTCCGCCACTTCCTCCCCCATGATAAAGACCGACTCGTCACGAGTCATTTCCTCATCGAGGGCCTGGTTTAGGGCATCTCGAATTGCTATTTCCGGCATCCTTGGCATCCTCTCTTAAGCGTAAATATCTTCGTACATGCTCTCGACGGGCGGCTCGTCGCTCGCCTCGGCAAAGTCCACGGAATCCTGGGCGGCCTTCTTGGCGGCGTCGTCGAGCTCTTTGAACTTCGCCTCATCGATTATTCCCGCTTCCACGAGATCGCTCTTGAGCAGGATGATCGGATCCTGACTCTTGTACGCTTCCAACTCGTCTTTGGTCCGATATTTCGCCGGGTCGCTCATCGAGTGCCCCTTGTACCGGTAGGTCTTCACGTCCATCAGCGTCGCAATTCCCTCGGCCCGTGCTCGTTCGCTCGCTTCCTGCACCGCCTCGTAGACCGAAAGAACATCCATGCCGTTTACGGTCATCCCCGGGAGACCGAAACCCTCGGCCTTTACCGCGAAATCCTCAACGGCTGACACCCGCTTAACGGCGGTCCCCATGCCGAAGTGGTTGTTCTCCACCATGTAGATTACCGGAAGCTTCCAGACGGCGGCGAGGTTCATCGATTCGTAGAAGGCACCCTGGTGGATCGCGCCGTCCCCAAAGAAACAGAGGGTGACGCCGTCACCCCCTTTGTACTTCTGCGCAAAGGCCACCCCGGCGGCGACGGGAATCTGGGCGCCGACGATACCGTTTCCCCCGAGCATGTGCTTCTCGACGTCGAACATGTGCATCGATCCGCCCTTTCCCCGGGAGCAGCCGGTTATCTTACCGAAAAGCTCCGCCATTACCACATTCGGCTCCATCCCGCAGGCGATGGCGTGGCCATGATCCCGGTAGGAGGTAAGGATGTAATCCTTCTTTAGGTCGATTGCATGAACCGAACCGACGGCAACGGCTTCCTGCCCGTTGTAAAGATGACAGAACCCGCCGATTTTCCGGAGGCCATACATCTGGGCGGCCTTCTCCTCGAACCGTCGGATAAGGAGCATCTCGTCGAGGAGGTCCACGAGGAATCCTTCGTCGTATTCCTTGAGATCCTTTCGCTTTTTCTCTTGTATCTTCGTTTTAGCCATAAAACCCTCTTACTTTTCGAAGGAGACTTCGTGCTTTTCTTTTGCCGTAGGCCGGTAGTAGACGATGGTGTCGATAACGGTTTCGAGGACGATCAGCTCCGAGGCCTCGGGATTAACCCGCCAGAAGACGGTAAGGCGTCCCCCGAGGGCCTCGATCACGTCTGCTTTGAGGGTCGGATTGTCCACAAGGACAACTCGGCCCCGGACGCGCATTATTTCGTCGAGGGACTTGGTCTGGAGCATCCATTCCACCTTGTCGTTCTTCTCGAGTTGGGCGGATTTGTCAAAGTGGGGAGACGTCAGCGCGTAGAGAGAACCTTGCTGCCCCCGGATGAGGGCGGGGGTCATCCACCGCATCCGCGGCCGTCCCTCCTGGTCGATGTTGGCCAAGACTGCAAGGTTGGTTGTCTCTACTAATCGCTCGAGTGCGACAATTGCTCCGGCTTGATCCACGGTACGTCTCCTTTACATTGCGATGAGCAATAGGTTCGGAAGGTTGTCGTTAGTTTAGGGCACCCTAAATGTACTGAAGCGGTCTAAATTTTCAAGTCAAACGGTTTACCACAACCCGCAATTGTACAACACTATACCCAGCCGAAGTTAGCGATACCAATCGCTTGAACGTACGATACCTTAGTATTATAATCTGGAATATGATAGTTCCATATCTATTCTTTTTTACATAATCTCGTGGTCGAGGAGGCGATGTGTTTCAAAAGCAGCTAATAATGAGGCGGGTCCTGTACTCCCTCGTCCCAATCTTTCTGTTTTCCATCTACTTGTATGGATGGCGCGTTGTCACGCTGACTGCTACCGTCTTCGCCCTCGGCATTCTCGCCGAATACGTTATGGAGAAGCGGCGAAACAAGAAGGTGAGCGAGGCGGTGCTGGTTACCTCCGCGCTCTACGCCTTGTCGCTGCCCCCTGCGACCCCGTTGTGGATCGCCGGTGTGGGCATTCTCTTTGCGGTATTTGTGGGCAAGGAGGTCTACGGCGGGTTCGGACGGAACGTCTTCAACCCGGCGATTACGGGACGTCTGTTTATCTACATAACCTTTCCGACGGTCTTGGCGGTCTCCTGGATGGTTCCCGGAGCCTTTGGAACAGCCGGGCAGGTCGGGGTCGACACCCTGACCGCCGCGACACCGCTGGCCGCGTTTCGGAGCGCCGACGTGGCCGACCCGACGTGGCAGAATCTACTCCTCGGTATTCGGGCGGGTTCCATCGGCGAGAGCTCTACGATTCTGATTGTCCTCGCGTCGATCTATTTGATCGCGACCAAGACCGCCCAGTGGCGACTGACGGTATCGACGGTGCTTTCCTCGGGCATTCTGATCACCATCTTATACTACACGGGACTCGCGACGGATATCGCGCCGCACTTAGCGATGATGTCCGGGAGTATCCTCTATGTCGCGGTTTTTATGTCCACCGATCCGGTTTCGGCACCAAACAAGCCCGGCTCACAGTGGATTTATGGGGCGATCATCGGCACCGTCTCGATGCTGGTCCGAACGTTCTCGGGCTTTCCCGAGGGCACGAGCTTCGGCGTATTGATGGGCAACGTCTTTGCCTCGCTGATCGACGAGCTTATGCCGAAACCGAAGAAGAAAAAGAAGGCCGCTCCGGAAACGGCTCCGAAGGAGGTCACTGCGTGAACAAGCAGAGTATGGGGTACACCATCATCTTTACCTTTATCGTCTGTTTCGCATTTGTCTTTCTCTTGGCCCTGACGAACGAAGCAACCCGTCCTATGGTGGAGTTTAACGAGACGGTGGCTCGACAGAAGGCTATCCTCTCCGCCATGAGCGTACCCTTCGAAAGCGACCAAGACGCCGAGTCGAAGTTCCAAGACGTCGAGGAAGTCGACCGAGACGGTATCTCGCTCTTTACCACTACCGTAGACGGCCGCCGCGTCTACGCGAAGGAGTTCGTCGGCTCCGGTCTCTGGGGCAGCATCAACGGCGTCCTCGGAGTCGATGAGGATGTCAGTCAAACCGTTGGACTGGAGATTATCAGCCACAACGAGACCCCGGGTCTCGGGGGGCGTATCGACGAGCCCTGGTTCAAAGAGCAGTTGGCCGGGGAAGAGCTTCGAGACGGTGGGATCGCGGTTACCGAGGGAGACGGCGACACCGACTACTCGAACGGCGAGATCGACGGTGTAACCGGCGCAACCCGGACCAGCGAATCGATGGAGCGAATTCTAAACGAAGAGCTCGAGGCGCTCCGAAACGCCCTAGGAGGTGCATAATGGCGGACACGGCGACGGCAAAAAGCACCGGGGAAATCCTGAAAGGAAATCTCTGGACCAACAACCCGATCTTTATGCAGGTACTCGGCATCTGTTCCGCCCTGGCGGTTACCAACCTGCTTACCAATACCTTGATCATGACGATCGGCGTTACCTTCGTAACGGCCTTCTCGAGCCTTACGGTGTCGATATTCAAATCGCTCATCCCCCGAAAGGTCCGGATGATCGTCCAGACCCTGATCATCGCCTTCTACGTCATCATCGTGGACCTGGTGCTGAAGGCGTATCTCCCGGAGATAAGCCGGAACTTGGGCCCCTACGTCGGGCTGATCATAACCAACTGCATTATCATGGGACGAGCCGAGGCATTTGCCCAGAGCAACGGACCGGTTATCTCCTTCTTCGACGGAGCGACTTCCGGAATGGGCTACATGGGAGTCCTGATGGTTATCGCCTTCGTTCGCGAGCTCCTCGGATTCGGCTCCCTCTTTGGTTACCAGGTCCTCCCCGAGAGCTTCGTCCCCTGGATTATCATGGTCATGCCCCCGAGCGCCTTCTTCCTCTTAGGTATCATCATCTGGATCGGCAAGAACATTCTTCAGAAACAAGGAGAGCTGGCAGCATGAACTCGGTACTGAACCCCTTCTCCCTCTTCTTCGCCTCGATTTTTACCAGCAACATTCTGCTGGCGAACTTTTTGGGGATGTGTTCCTTTATCTCTATCTCCAAGGACATGAAGTCCTCAAACGGCCTCGGCCTGGCGGTTGTCGTGGTGCTTACCATTACGACGGCGGTCAACTGGGCGGTCCTGGAGTTCGTCCTGATTCCCTACGGTCTGGTCTACCTCCGGTATATCGTCTTCATTATCGTTATCGCGGCGGTCGTTCAGATGCTCGAAATGATCATCGACCGGGTATCCCAGCCCCTCTACCTCTCGCTGGGAATCTTCCTCCCTTTGATTACCGTTAACTGCGCCATCCTCGGTGTCTCCCTCTTTATGGAGATTCGGAGCTATACCTTCTGGCAGGCGGTCATTTTCGGATTCGGCTCGGGACTCGGATGGTGGCTCGCGATCATGTTGCTTTCGGCGATTCGGAAGAAGACCGAAAAGGCACCGATTCCCGCAGGGCTCCAGGGAGCGGGTATCACAATGATTACCATCGGCTTCATGGCGATGGCCTTTATGGGCTTCTCCGGCATGTTGCAGGTGCAGTAGAGGAGCAGAAGCGTGAATTTGGCGTACTTTGTAGCACCCCTGGCGATATCCGGAATAAGCGCGGCCCTGGCGCTCCTTATTTCGGTGACCGACCGGGTTGTCAATAACTACGGCGACGTAGTCATAAACATCAACAACAAGAAGAAGGAGCTCGACGTAAAGGGGGGCGCGAACATGCTCGTCACCCTCGCGGAAAGCGGAATCTTTATTCCCTCCGCCTGCGGCGGCCGGGGAAGCTGTGGAGAGTGCAAGGTAAAGGTTACCTCCGACGTCGGGCCCCATCTGCCGACGGAGTTGCCCTACCTGAGCAAGGAGCAGATCGAGGAGAACGTCCGTCTTTCGTGTCAGGTTAAGATTAAGACCGACGTCGAGATCCAGATCCCCGACTACCTCTTTAGCATCCGGCAGTACTCCGGAACCGTCGAGCGGCTAACCGACGTGACCCACGACATAAAAGAGGTCTACATTGCCCTCGACGAGGGTCAGTCCGTCTCCTTTACGGCGGGACAGTACGGACAGATCGAAGTACCCCCCTACGCAAAGGTAAAAGAGCGCACCAGCCGGGCCTACTCGATGTCTTCGAAGCCGGCAGACGAGAACCACCTTGAGTTCCTCGTCCGGCTGGTTCCCGGGGGAATCGTGACGACCTACGTCCACGAGCACCTCAAAGAGGGAGAACGGGTCAAAATAGTCGCCCCCTTCGGCGAGTTCTACGTCCGGGAGACCGACGCAACCATGATCTGCGTCGCCGGGGGGTCGGGAATGGCGCCTTTCAAAAGCATTTTTAACGACTTTATCGAGCGTGATAAAATGGGAGAGCGGGATATCTGGTACTTCTTCGGAGCCCGAACCGAGCGGGACATGTTCTACCTCGATTGGCTCTGGGAGCTGGATGAGAAATACGAGCGCTTCCACTTTGTCCCGGCACTTTCGGAACCGGAACCCGGCACCACCTGGAAGGGCGCAACCGGCCTGATTACCGAGGTCTTGGAGAAGTACCTCCAGACCGAGATTTCCGCCGAAAAAGAGAAGGAAGGCTACCTCTGCGGAAGCCCCGGTATGTTGGACGCCTGTATGGACGTTATGCGCCGGAATAAGATGGAAGACGAGAAGATCTATTTTGATAAGTTTGCGTGAGGTAATGCGATGAAGATGTCCCCGGAATACACCAAAGCACAGGCGAATATGCAGCCCGGAGAGATAACCTCCGACGGGTTCTTGGGAAACGACGAGCGCCCTCTGGTGGATATCATCGCCGCCGACGAAAACAAGATGGCCGCTATCGGCGTCTCCTTCGAAGACGCCGTCGAGCGGATGCGCTACCTGATGGCCGAGGGCCGAAGGGGTCTCGAAGAGCCGGTTACCGTCGACAACAAATGGATTGTCCGGGTCAGCGAGGCCCGGGGCTTTCTGGCTTCTCCCTTCGAGGACGGCATATTCCGGAAGGTAAACGCACAGGTCGAGCTGGCCCCTGAGGGCAAGGGAACCGGGGAGACCCTGATCTTTTCCGAGCTGTCGATCCACCTTGCGGAGAAGCACCACTTTCTCGAGGGAAGAGGGTCCTCCTTCCGGATGGATCCGGAGCAAATAAAAAAAGTTCTAGACCTTTAAAAACTCTACCTTTCGCTTGATCTTCTTCGATATCCGGGCTATCCTGGACCTACTGGACGTTATATGGATAGTCAACGGATTCTCATAGTTGAAGATGAGCGCATTATAGCACTGGACCTCCAACGCCGGTTGGAGAAGTTCGGTTTCAATGTTGTCGGAATAGCGGCAACGGCAGACGAGTCCGTCGAGCTCGCCGGAGAATACCGGCCGAATTTGATCCTGATGGACATCATGCTCGCCGGGCCCGTCGACGGGATCGAAGCTGCCACCCGGATAAAGCAGACCCTCTCGATCCCGGTGGTCTTTCTTACCGCCTACGCCGACGACACGACGATCGAGCGGGCGAAGGACGCGGAGCCCTTCGGCTACGTCCTGAAGCCCTTCAAGGAGCGGGAGCTCTACACCACCATCGACATGGCGCTCTACAAGAGCCGCCTTCACGCGGAGTTGCTACGGCAGAAACGCTGGTTCTCTTCGGTTCTCCACAGCGTCGCCGACGGGCTCGTCGCGACGGACCAAGACTTCCAGGTACAGCTGCTAAACCCCGTAGCCGAGACCTTGACCGGTTTCAGAAGCGAAACCGCCCAAGGCTTGCCCTTGAGCCAAGTCTTCCAGCTCTACGACGACAACACCGAGCTCAAGGTTTCCCTACCTGCCGGCTTCGAAGCGGAGACTCCCCGATACTTCGATCACGTCTACTTAAAGAACAAGCAGGGGGCGGAGATACACGTCGAGGGTGTGATCTCGGCAATCCACGGCGAAACCGGCGACGTGGAAGGAATCGCCATCGCCTTTCGGGACGTTTCGGACATCAAATCGATGTCGGACAAGATTGTCTACCAGGCAAGCCACGACGCCCTTACCGGGCTTATTAACCGTCAGGAGCTCTTTGCCCGGATAGGGGACTTAATCGACAATTCTCGGAGCAACGGCCACCACCACGCTTTTGCGTACGTCGATCTCGACCAGTTCAAGGTGGTGAACGAAGTCTGTGGCCACGGCGCCGGGGACGAGCTCTTGCGGCAGGTAGCCCAGACCATCGACGAGACGGTAACCGGAAACTACATTCTCGGGCGCCTCGGTGGAGACGAGTTCGGGTTAGTCTTCCTCGACGCGGAGTGGAAGAGCAACATCCGGACCTCCCAAGAGCTCTTGGGAAAGCTGCGCCGGAAGTTCATCTGGCAGAAGAACTCCTTTAACATCACGGCAAGCATCGGCCTGGTACCAATCGGCGGCCAGGATATCGACCTATACACCGTCCTCTCCGCGGCGGACGACGCCTGCTTTCTCGCCAAGGAGGAAGGCGGAAACTCGGTAAAGGTCTACGAGACGGCGGACTACACCTTTCTGAAACGCCGGGGGGAGATGCAGTGGATTTCCCGATTGACGAAGGCCCTCGAGGAGGACCGCTTTGTTCTCTACTCTCAACACATCGAGCCCCTTCGACCGGAGCTCGTCCCGAAGGCCGAGATTCTCCTGCGGCTGATCGAAGTAGATGGCGAGATGATCGACCCGGGACAGTTTATCCCCGCGGCGGAGCGCTACAACCTGATGCCCTACATCGACCGTTGGGTCATCAAGAACGTGATGCACCATGTTCGGCAACGGGCCGAATCGGATCTCGAGTCCCGGGTCTACTGTGTGAACTTATCGGGAGCATCCCTCGCCGACGACTCATTTCTTGACTATATCGTCGAGCTCTTCGAGGAAACCCAGGCAGACCCGGCCTGCTTTTGCCTCGAAGTAACCGAAACCACCGCCATCGAAAACCTAACCCGGGCCGTAGCGTTTATGAACCGGCTGAAAAAGCTCGGTGTTACCTTTGCTCTCGACGACTTCGGGAACGGCTTCTCCTCCTTCGCCTATCTCAAGCGGCTTCCGGTCGACTTTCTCAAGATCGACGGCTCCTTCGTCCGGGATATAGACCAGGACAAGATCGACTACGCGATGGTTCAGGCGGTAAACAGCATCGGCCACGCAATCGGCATGCAGACCATCGCCGAGTTTGTCGGAAACGACACTATTCGCCGGATGCTTATCGACATGGACGTCGACTACGCCCAGGGTTTCGCAATTTCGCGACCGGAACCACTGGAGCGGGTGGGGCAACTTCAGCGACAATAGGGCCATGGACGGCCCGGCTCACGAGGTTTTTCCCGGGGTTCTCTTTCTCGGCGGCATCAAGCACAGCGGTAAGTCTACCCTCGGCCGTCTCCTTTCGGAGGCGTCCGGCCTCCCCTTCTACGACGGCGACGACCTTACGGTTTCCGCCGCCCGCCGGCGGGAGATCGAGGTCTCCACTGCCCGGGAGCTCTACCGCATAGCAGGGCCCGAAGGTTTCAAGCATTACGAGGCCGAGGCCCTCTTGGAGGTGGTGGGACCGGGCCGCATGGTCCTCGCCCTCGGGGGCGGGGCAATCGACAACCCGGCGGCTCTGGAAGTGGTCGACCGAAACGGGTATCTTGTCTATCTGCACGTGGACGCGGATATTCTGTACGAGCGCGTCATGCGCAGCGGTACGCCGGCGTTCCTTACGTCGGATGATCCCTACGAAGAGTTTCTGGCGCTTTCCCGGCGCCGGGACGCGGCGTACCGGAACAAAGCCTACCTTGTCATCGAGTTGACGGGGCTTGGAGTTCGGGAAGCATTCGAGAAGACTCACAGAGTGATCAGGAGGCAGATCCCTGGCTGGCAGTAGTTTTGGTCATCTTTTTCGCATTACTACCTTCGGCGAGTCCCACGGCGGGGCCGTCGGTGTCGTCGTAGACGGTGCGACGCCCGGTTTGGCGCTTTCGGTCGAAGAGGTACAGAAACAGCTCGACCGGCGGAAACCGGGGCAGTCTTCGATCACGACACCCCGGAAGGAACCGGACACGGTGTCGATTCTCTCGGGCATTTTCGAAGGAAGAACCACCGGCACGCCGATTCTGATGATCCTCTACAATTCCGACGCCGACCCCTCGGCGTACGACGACATCAAGCAGCTGTTCCGGCCGGGGCACGCGGACTACACCTACCTCAAGAAGTACGGTATCCGGGACTGGCGGGGAAGCGGCCGGGCGTCGGGGCGGGAAACCGCCGGCCGCGTCGCCTCCGGCGCCGTCGCCAGGAAGCTTCTCGAAAACCGGGGTGTAACGGTAACGGCGTACACGAAGGCGGCGGCCGGCATTACCTGCGAAAGAATCGACCTCGATTCAATAGAGCAGAACCCCCTGCGGGCCTGCGACCCGGATGCCGCCGCAGCGATCCTCGAGAAGATTACCACCCTCAAAGAGGCGGAGGATTCGGTCGGGGGAATCGTCGAATGCCGGATACGGGGGGTCTCGGTAGGTCTCGGGGAGCCGGTTTTCGACAAGCTCGACGCGGAATTGGCTCACGCGATGCTCTCGATCGGATCGGTCAAGGGTATCGAGTTCGGCGCGGGCTTTAGAGTGGCGGAGATGACCGGAAGCGAGCACAACGACCAGATGAGCCCCAACGGTTTTCTGACGAATAATGCGGGGGGTATCGTAGGGGGAATTTCGACGGGGGAGGAGATCGTCTTTCGCGTTGCGGTTAAGCCGACTTCTTCAATTGCCCGGCCCCAACAGACTATCGACATCGAGGGTACCGAGCGTACCATCCGAACCGAGGGGCGCCACGACGCGTGTATCTGTCCCCGAATCGTTCCCGTGGTAGAGGCGATGGCCTGCCTGGTGCTTGAAGATCACTACAAGCGCCAAGCGGCCCTCCACGCCTAACATGGAATCCGAATGCCGGAGCTACTCCTCTTCCGGGGAAAACTCGTCCTTACTCGCACCGCACATCGGACAGACCCAGTCCTCCGGAATCGATGCAAAGGGAGTCCCGGGCTCCACCCCGTTGTCCGGATCGCCCTCTTCGGGGTCATAGATATATCCACAGACTTCACAAACGTAGCGCTGCATGCCGTTCCTCGCTCTCTCGTTGATTTCCTCTAATATGGCAGATCGGCTAGGGCAGAATCAAGAGCACCCTGCCGGCGGAGCACCGGATGGATTCCGTACCGCGTCAACGAGAAGTCGAAGGCAGTCGGATCCCCGGGCCGCAGCGACCGGAGCCAGGCGGTAATTTCTTCGCTGGCTTTCCGGTCCGCGGTCTTCCGGGTCGTCATACCGAGGAGACGGGCGGCCTTGAGCAGATGGGTATCCACCGGCACCGCAAGATCCCGGGGCCTCAGACAGCTCCAACCGCCGGGGTCGATCTGGTCGCTCCGGACCATCCACCGCAAGAATAGATTCAGGCGCTTGGAGGCACCCCCCTTTTCGACCATCGGGAGCAAGATGGAAAGCCGTCCCTCCGCAGCTGCGGCCAGCTCGCCGGAAAAGCCGGCGGCCGGGGCCCAGACCGTGGCCCCCGGCTGGACGCCCCCGGCGAAACAGGCTTCGAGGCTCCCGTACCAGCCGACGACCCGGCCGATACCGGCGAGAAAATTCGTCAGCTCGGTGTTTCCGAAAAAGCGATAGACAACGTTTCCGAGACGCAACGAGATCTCTCGCCTGGAAAGCTCGGCTAGGTCCCGTCGGAGATTCGGGAACGCCCCAAGGACTCGGCGGCATGCCTCGAGAATTGCGTTGACCCGCCCGAGAGCCAGGGAGGAGCAGACAAGGGCCGCGATCTCCCGGTCCCCGGAGTCCGAATAGGTCCACACCACCTCCAGGGGATCCGGTGAAAGAAACGCCCGGTTGTGGTAGCGGTCGAAGGTGTCGAGGACGAACTGCTGCGCTCGGGAAGGGGCCGATCTATCAACCACGTCTTCTCAAAGGACCGTTGTGTTGGGGTCGTCCTTGGTCGCGTCGGTTCGGCGCGGAACAAGGAGCAAGAGGCCGAGGAGTACGAATATGAGGGGCCACCAGGCGGCCACAAGCTCGGAAAAGCTCGCGGCGACGATATCGAAGCTAAAGAGAAAGAACACGCCGGACATAAGTAAAAACACCAAGCCGGGAATGCGGTAACTCGGCCGCTTACCCGGTGGCTGAGCGTAGGAAAAGCCGATAAGCACCAGCCCCGTCAGGGTCACGAAGCCGGGCCATCCCCGAGAAAGCTCCAGGTGGGCAATACCGGTCAGAAAGAGCAGGGCAGCTACTCCACCGGCGACCAGAAGAAACCCTGAGAAGAGATACCCCTCCCGGGCCTTCCCGACGAGAACGTAAGAGAGTTGTACCACCCCGATGAGGATGAGGGGGACCGGCCAGAAGGCGCTTAAAATATTGAGCACGCCGCTGGTCCAGGGAAGAAAGAGCGCCCCGAGAAGGATCAAGAGAAGGGCTGGGACGAGGGGCCGGCGTGGCCAGAGTTGCTTCATTCGAATAAAGGCTATCAGACTTCCGAGATCCGTGGGAAGTATTCACACGGACCGCCGTGCTCTTTAGAATACCACGCGTGAGATTACCATTCCTCCGGAAGCGCTGGGTACTTTTTTCCTTGGGCGCCATGGTTCTTCTTTTGGCTGCCGTCGGCTGCGATTCCAATGACGACTATTTTCTTGTCGGCTCCGATGAACAGAAGGCCCGGATCGAGGATCTCCTCGAAATCCTCGAGGAGACCGACGACTACGCCGAACGGGTAGTCGTCGTCGAGCAGATAGCCGGTCACCTGCGGCAGGCCGGCTTTTCCGATCGGATGCGGGTCTTTCTGACGGGGGAAGTGGAGCGGCATTCCGAGAACCCCTTTAACGCCTATTTGCTGCTCTTGACGGCCGAGAGTCTCCGGGGTGAATCCCCGGACATGGCCCGGCACTACTACAGTCGGCTTTTGGCAAACTATCCGGACGTTACCGTTCGGGGCAACTCGGTACACTTCGCCGCGCTTCGCGAGCTGGTGGAAGGAACGGAAGACCCCGAGTCGCGGATCCGTTACTACGAGGAGCTCATCGACCGGTTTCCGAGCCGGATCGATCTCGGCCGGAGCTACTACTACGTTGCCAAGAGCTACGAGGAGCTCGGGGAGTGGGACAGCGCCTTCGAAGCGTACAAGGAGTTCCTGCGGCATCCGAACACGCGAATCGCCGGATATCCGGACGCGCATCTCGAAGTCGCCGCGTCGGTCAACTTCTACGATTCCGCGAAAGACTGGACGATGGAGAGCCTGGAGACCCTGGTTTCGAACATCAAGGATGCTCTCTACCGGAAGGACGTTGCCAGGCTACTCCGGTATCGCGCGAAAGAGAACTTCTTCGCGATGTCCTGGGAGCAGGAAGAGTTCGACTTTAACAGCCAGCTGACTTTCAACCTGGGGATCTTTCTGGCCCGGTCACCCCGGATTCAATACGCATCGTCGATTTCCCTCAACTCGAACGCTCAGGAGGCGTATCTCCGGACCTGGGGATGGTCCTACCGGATCAACACCTGGTATCTCTACTTCCGACGGGTGGATTTTCCCGCGGACCCCTCTATCCACGGCACCTGGGAGTGGGCCGGCATCTTCTTTGGAGAAGCTCTCTAGACGCCGATACTCTAATCAATGAAATCCGGTCTCTTCATCCTCTGCGCAATCGTTGTCTCCGGTGTTTCCCTTGGGGCCCAATCGGTCCCCGCATCTCCAGATAGCCTCCGCGCCTCCGGTGTGCTGGATTGGACTATCGGCACCCTGCAGATGTCCGTGGAAGCCCCGCTGGACCCCAAAAGCCGGAACGCCCCGGCGGAGCCGCACTACCGGGAGCAGGCAATCCACCGGCGGCTACCGGCGCTTATAGAGGGGGTTCTCTCGAATATCTTTTTCGATTCCTCTCGGACGATCGGGGACGTCCTCGAGGCCCGGCCGGAGCTGATAGGGAATCTTTACGAAGTGGGAGAGAATGTCGAGGCCTCCTACAGCAGGGTCGCAAAAGACTTGTCGACGGTCGAAGTCATCTACTACCTGGATCTCTACCCGGAGGTAATCCAAACGGTTCACTCACCGGCGGATCCTCGCCCCCTTCCCCGTGCTCTCGGGTGGCACGCGACCGACGACTTCAGCGGGGTCGTAATCTTGGCGTCCGACCTTCTCCCGGTTCGGGGCGAGGAGACCACCTCGCTTGTTCGTCCGGCGCTTCTTCCGGAGATCCTGGACACGACACTAAACCCGGTTCTTACGGCGGAGCATATTGAACCGGGGGTGTTCACCGACCGGGGGGTCGTTTCCTACACCACCTCCCTCGACCCGGCGGACTGGGAAGAGGTCGTCGGCTCCTCACCCCTGCGGATCCTGGCCCGGGAAACCTTCGGCATCAACCGGACCGACATCATCATAAACCGGCGGGATGCCGGGAGACTCCTGTCTACCGAGACCAATCGGAGGGTTCTTTCCGAGGGACGTGTCCTAGTGGTTATCGATTCCAGCGTGATTCGCCGGAGCTTCCGGACGGACGCACCTTGACGTATTAGATCGGGAGCACTATGGTTTTTCGTGCTGAACGTGGTCACCTTAAGACGCCTTTTTCGGCCCATACTCGCCATTCTCGTCTTCGCCGGCTTTTTTTCCTCCTGCTCCTTCAACGGTGAGGGCTACGCAGTCGTCCTCTGGAGCGACCGGCCGGATATCCTTTCCAATGGCGCGGTAGCCCGGGTCGAGGAACGCTCCGAGATAAACGAAACGGTCACGCTTCGCTTACCGGATTCGAAGCAAAGGGAGGTATTCGATACCTGGCGCGTTCGGGTCTTCGAAGACGAGGCCGAGGCAACGGCCTACGCCGAACGGTTGGCACCCTACGGAGAGCGGTTCGGCCTCGCCGGAAGAAACGCTTTGCCGGTCCGAATGACCCCAGACCGGACCTCGAGGATCGTCTACCGCCTTCGAAACGACGAAGAGGTTCGCATTCTAACCAGGAGCGAAGAAGTCTCCGACGAGGCCGGGTTTGTCGACTACTGGTACGAGGTCTTAACGACGGAAGGCGTCTCCGGCTGGGTATTCGGCTATTTTCTGAAGATGCCCTCCGAAGTTCCGGAGGTGGTAGAGGAAGACCCAAAGCTCTCAACGATTCTCCAAACGGTCTGGCGTCCGGTCTACTTCGCGGAAATGATAGAATCCGGCCGGTACGATCTTTCGCGTTTCCGGCCTGAGTACGGCCTCTTTCCGGTTCCCGAAGAGAAGCGCTTCGATCTCCGGCTTGTCGGAAGCACGGCGAGCTTCGAGTACGAAGAAATTGCGAACGCCGACTTCAACGTTTATGTGGCCCGGGGGACGTCGCTCCAGATTACCTACCGCAACGAGCGAGCGATAAGCATCCAGTATTCCATCGACGGCGAGGGATTCAGTATCGCCATGGAGCGGGTCGACGCCGATATTCCGGAGCTTATCGAAGAGGAGATCGATAGGCGGAACGCGATTCGGGACCGCCTCGTTGAGCGGGGACCCGTTTTGCAGAGCAACTCCTATGGAACCATTACCATAAGGCCCGACGGTTCTCTCCGGTGGACCGGCTTCGACGCCCTCGTTCCCCGGATTATTCCGGCGAACACATCCGGCGAGGGCCGGTTGGACTTCGATCTCTATGTCAGCGAGCAATTCAGCGAACGCTACGACGGCGCTGCGACCCTCTCCCTAGAAAACCCATCCGGCGAGGTGCAGATTCCCCTCCTCTACTTCTACACCTCAACCGGCATCCGGTTGATGCCCCTCGAACCCCAGGATGTCCGGCGGAATCTAATTATCAACGAGCCCTCGAGTCCCGTGGTGCTCTTCTTTTCCTTCGATAGTTAGGGTGTCTCACCTCCGCCGGATTCGGGCCTACCTCCGAGAACAGATCAAGGGCACTTGGACGACGGAGCACAAGAACACCGAAGCTTACGCGAAGGACCAGAGCGTCTTTCGGCTCCAGCCCAGGGTTGTTGTCGTCCCGAAGGACCTCGAGGATCTGGCCCGGGTCTTGGCCCTCGGCCGGGAGGAGGGGCTTCCGGTTACTCCCCGGGGCGGTGGAAGCAGCACCGGGGGTGCCTCCGTTGGGTCGGGTATTGTCGTTGACACCCGGGGTGAGCAATTCTCGAGGATTATGGTCTCCGAGGGCCCCGAAGGTCCGGTGGTTACCGCGGGCCCCGGGGTTCGTCACGACCGGGTGCAGAGTGCGTTCCGGGAGCGGGGATACTATCTCCCGAGCGACCCGTCGAGCGGTCCCCTCTCCTATCTCGGGGGCAACATCGCGACCAAGGCAAGCGGGGCCCACGCCCTCCGGCACGGTGCGATAGACCGCTATCTCCGTCGGGTCGAGGTAATGCTTCCCGACGGGACCCTCCTTGGAAGCGCCGACGCCCTTCCTCCGGAGGTAACCCGCTCTCTCGACGAAGCCCCGGTCTCGAAGCTCTCGCACCCGGGACTCGCGAAATGCGCCAGCGGATACAACCTTTCGGGGGCCCTTCGGGCAGGCACTCCGGAAGGGCGCCTCGCCGGCCTGGTCTGTGGTGCCGTCGGAACCCTCGGTGTCGTCACCCAAGCGGTTCTCTCCGGGGAGCCGGTCGAACCAGAGAGGAGCCTCGCGGTTCTCGGCTTCTCCGGGGCCCCGGAGGCAACCGACGCCGTAGGCCGGTTGCTCGCCCTGGACCCGGCGGCTATCGAGCTCCTCGACGAAGGGTGCATCGGCTTGATGCCCCCGGAGGTCTTCTTCGCAAAGCCACTCAAAGGAGCCGCCTTGGTCCTGGAGTTGGAGGGGGCGGCCTCCGGGGAGCGTGCTCGCGAGGCGGTTTCCCAGGGAGAACCGGCTTTTTCCTGGGTCTGGGACGGCAACGCCGACGCCGAAATTGTCCGGGAGTTCTGGAAAGGCCGGAAGAGAATGCTCTTTAGCGTAAAGCAGCAGGCCGGGGGGGACGGCGCCCCGTCGTTGATAAACGACATCGGGGTGCCCGTTCCACGTTTACGCGGGTTTGTCGAAGACGTGGGGCGCCTGGTCGCCGGCTACTGCCCGAAGCTCTTCGTCTACGGCCACGCCGGGAGCGGAAACCTCCACCTCCGGCCGGACGTCCGGGGTGTTCCCCCAGAGCGGCAGGTCGCGATGGCCCGGGCGGTCTACGAATTGGTCCTGGCGTACGCCGGCACCGTTACCGGGGAGCACGGTATGGGGCGTCTCCGGGCCCCCTGGCTCCGGCGGGAGTGGGGCCCCGAGGTCTACGCAATCATGAAATCGATCAAGGAGGCGGTGGACCCGACGGGCATGATGAACCCAGAAACAATGTTTACCGACTGTTCCTTCGAACGGATGATGGAGAAGGCATCTTTGGGCTAAGCTACCGCCATGACAATCGTATCATGGAACGTTAACGGTATGCGGGCGGTCCTCAAGAAGGACTTTCTGGGCATTTTTGCCGCCCTTGGAGCGGATGTGGTCTGCCTCCAGGAGACAAAGATACAGGAGCATCAACTCCCCGAAGAGCTCCTCTCGATTCCCGGCTACCGCGCCTACTGGTCCTTCGCCGAAAAAGCCGGCTACAGCGGTGTCGCCGTTCTGGCCCGGGAAGAACCGGACGAGGTGGCGGAGTCCGGGGTGCCGGAAGTGGATGCCGAGGGGCGGGTTCTTCGGGTCCGGTTCGGAGACCTCAATGTTATCTCGGCGTACTTCCCGAACAGCCAGGCCGCGGGCAAGCGGCTCCCCTACAAGCTGAGCGTCGCCGAAAGCATCAAAGCGCTCAGCGACAAAATCGTGGACCGGGGAGAACACCTCGTTCTCGCCGGGGACTACAACATCGCTCACAAACCGATCGATCTGGCAAATCCTCAGTCCAACGAGAACAACCCCGGCTACCTGCCGGAGGAACGCAGCTGGATGAGTGCCTTTCTCTCGAGCGGCTACATCGATTGCTTTCGGCACTTCAACCAGGAACCGAATCAGTATACCTGGTGGTCCTACCGGTTCAACGCCCGGGAAAAGAACATCGGATGGCGGATCGACTATCACTGCGTCGACGAAGGGCTCGCCGGCCGGCTCCTGACTTGCGAAATTCGTCCCGATGTTTATGGCTCGGACCACTGTCCGATAATCCTTAATCTTAAGTAACTTTTCCACGCCCGGCGTGGAGACCATGAGAAGAGCGAGCGACAACGGCGATACACTGCGGATCCCTCTTTTTCCCCTGAACGTGGTGCTGCTTCCAAAGATGCCCCTCCCGCTCCACATCTTCGAGGAGCGCTACAAGCTGATGATCGGAAAGTGCCTCGAAGAGGACCGCCCCTTCGGGATTGTCTATCAGGGATCCTCCGGGATCCGTCCCGTGGGGTGTGAGGCGCATATCCAACGCGTTATCTCCCGATACGACGACGGGCGCCTCGATATACTGACCCTCGGGAACAACCGGTTTCGCGTATCCGAGTTCCTCGAGGAACAGAGCTACATGGAGGGGCTCGTCGCCCCGGTCCGGGACACCCGGTCTGCCGGGGAACGCAACCGACGCCTCGCGGAAGAGGCTATCTCGCTCCTTACGAACCTTGCGGAAATGACCGGGCACTCCATCGAACAAGGAGTAATTGCCCGCCTCGAACCGGAGGAGATCTCCTTTCTGGTCGCCTCTTCGGGAATCTTTACCCTTAGGGAAAAGCAAGGCTTCCTGGAGCTTACCTCCACCGAAGAACGCCTTACCGGAACGATCGAGCGACTCCGAGAGGCGATCGCCCGGAGGGAGATGGTCAAGGGCATCCAGAAGGTGCTGGGCGTTGCCGGTGACATAAGTCATATGCTCAACTGACCGGTTTGTTGACAGTACAATCCGAGGGTCCTACACTTTCTCGGCGAGTATGGGTGATTACCAAGAGAGAATAACGGCTTTGTCAAAGGAGAAGCGGAAGCTCGAGGAAGCTCAAGGTGAGCTTCTCCGGGCGATCGGCGCGTTCGCGTACGCGAATGCTGCAAGCCTTCCCATCGACCCGGAAGACCCGGCCCTTGCGGCGGTCCGGGACGCCGAAAAGCGGCTCTCCGGTATCCAGGGGCGACTCTCCCAACTCGCGGAGATAGAGCGCCGGCAGGCGGGCATTAAACAAGAAATTGCCAATGCCCGGTCTCGGGTCCAAGCGATCGAAGACGAAATGGCCCCCCTTTATCAGGATATAGGCCGTTCGGCCTTCTCGGTGTATCAAGACAACCCATTTATCGACCATGCCTACGCCGAGCTCTTTCAAGAGCTGGAGCGAGAGGTCGGTACCCTCGAAGAGGTGGAGCGGGAGCTCGACGAAGAGGAACGGGATATCGACGAGAAGCCGTTCCTCGACCGGATGCTTGCCCGGGGCAAGGTGACCTGGCTGAAGAGCCGCAAGCAGAGCCGGGAACACTCCCTCGAGAAACAGTTTCGCAAAGTCGGTAAGAGGATCGTCGAGACGGATTTTGCCGACGTCGTCGAAGACCCGGGACTCAACGCCGCCACCCGTCCTTACGAGAATCAGCGGCAGAGAATCGATACCCTCCAAGAACAAATTAGGACCCTCGAAGCAGACCTCGATCACCACCGAGAGGAGCGCCGGGAGGAGGAAGCAGAGGAGGGCTCTCCGACAAACCTCGAAAGACAGAAGGCCTCCCTGGAGGCGAATCTCGCCGAAACGCTGCGGAACCTAGGGCGGCGCATTCTCCGGACGGTCAAGAAGGACGAGGTCCCCGAGGCTATTAGGGAGGAATCCGAGGCCGCCCGGCGTCTCGACCGAGAGATCGCCGCAAAGGTCCGGGAAGAACGGCATCTTAATCGGGCGCTCCGACGGAGCGAATTGGAAAAGAAAACGGAAGCCCTCGATCGGCAGATCCGGGAGCTGCGTAGTCAGGCGGCGGACCTCGAGAAGGAGCGGGAGCGCCTTGCCGGGGAGATCGAAGAGCTCGAAGAGCGGACGTGAGCCCGACCGATCAAGACCTTTTCGAAACCGATCCGGGTAGCCGGCCTTTGGCGGCGCGGATGCGCCCCCGAAGCATCGACGAGTATGTCGGCCAACAGCACATCCTTGCCCCCGGTAGGCTCCTCCGGCGGGCTATCCAGGGGGACATGCTCTCTTCCATCATTCTCTCGGGCCCCCCGGGCTCAGGGAAGACCACTCTCGCCGAGGTAATTGCCAACACCACCCGGGGGCGTTTCCGGTCCCTCAACGCGGTCTTGAGCGGGGTCAAGGAGGTTCGCCAAGCGATCGCCGAGGCCGAAGACGCGATGAAGCATCAGGGTCGCAGGACTATCCTCTTCGTCGACGAGGTCCACCGGTGGAACAAGGCGCAGCAGGATGCGCTCCTTCCCTGGGTGGAAAACGGAACGGTCATACTCGTCGGGGCGACGACGGAGAACCCCTACTTCGAGGTCAACAGCGCCCTGGTCTCCCGGTCCCGGATCTTCCTTCTCAAGAAGCTTTCGGAGGAGGAACTGGCCGAGGTAGCCCGGAGCGCCCTAAAGGACAAAGAGCGGGGTTACGGGCGGTACCGGGTGGTTTTAGAGGATGATGCCCTAGAGCATATCGTCCAGGTGAGCGACGGAGACGCCCGGGTTCTGCTGAACGCCCTGCAACTGGCCGTCGAGACGACCCCGGAGCGCTTTCCGCCGCCCCCGGGGGAGGAGATTCGCGTCTCGCTCTCGGTCGCGGAAGACAGCATCCAGCGCAAGGCCCTCCTCTACGACCGGGAGGGGGACTATCACTTCGATTCGATAAGCGCGTTTATCAAGTCGCTTCGGGGGTCGGACCCGGATGCGGCGCTTTACTGGATGGCCCGGATGATAGCCGCCGGGGAAGACCCCCGGTACATCCTCCGGAGGATGCTGATCATGGCCGCCGAGGACATCGGCCTCGCGGACCCCCAAGCCCTCGTCGTGGCCAACGCAGCCGCCACTGCCTTCGACCGGGTCGGGATGCCCGAGGGACAGTTCCACCTCGCGGAAGCGGCTCTCTACTTAGCAACCGCTAAAAAGTCGAATACCACCCTCTCCTACTTCGATGCTCTTGCCGCCGTCGAGAAGGAGCGGGAGGGGGAAGTGCCCCGGCACCTCCGGGACGGGAACCGCGACGCCGCCGGTATGGGACACGGTGCCGGCTATCTCTACCCCCACGCCTACGCCGACCATTGGGTCGAGCAACGCTACCTGCCGGAGAGCCTCGAAGGCAGGGTGTTCTACGAGCCGTCGACCCAGGGCTACGAAGCGACGGTGCGAAACGATGTTCTTCGGCGTCGGGAGCTGGTAATGGCGGCCGTCTCCGAGGATACCGGGGAGGACGTCTACGCCGTGGCTCCCCGGTTCGGCGATCGAGGGAGCTGGTATCGCCGCCTCACCTCCAAGCGGGTCGAACGCCTGGCCAAGATCCAGGAACGGCTCCTCGAGGCCGCCGAGGTGGCACCGCATCACCGGGTACTGATTCTCGGCGTGGCCCCCCAGCTCCTCCTTCCGGAGGTACATCGCCGGGCCCACGCCGGGCGGGTGGTCGTGGTCCGCCATGCCGCCGGAAGCGACGCCGAGACGGCGCTCCTGCACCGGGCGGCCGCCGAGGTGCCGGAGATAGAGCGTCCCCTTGTTCTCGAGCCGGGGGCGGAGACGACCGCGGGCCATCAGTTCGAAAGAATCGTCGGCCGGAACTACCTCGCCTACTCTCCGGAACCCCGGAATACGCTGGCGGAGCTCTTCGAGACCCTGGCACCGGGGGGACGGATCGTCCTAGCGGAAAGCGTTCCCCGGAGATCGACGGGCCTCTCACAACTGCTCCGGGAACTCTCTTGTCCCGTGGAAGAGACACTGATAACGGCTTTGGAGGCGGCGGAGCAGACAACCTTTGCCTCGGCCGAGGGCTCCGGCGGGTTAAACCCCGGCGTCCTCGAGGTATTGTCTTCCGGCCCGGAAGGACGCGAGCTTCGGGTGGATATCCGAAGCTACCCGGAAAAGCGCGTCCTCGAAGGTCCCCTTCTCTCCCAATGGCTTTCCCCCGAGAGCTCCGGTCCCCTGGCGAGGGCCTTGGGAACGCATCTGGAAGAGGAGGAGCAAGAGGCCCTCTTGGACGCAGCCGGCGCCTGCCTGAGAAACAGGGAGATCGAGTGGAGTTTCGCGGTGGCGTACCTAACCGCAGAATGGGCTTCCGGATAGGGCCGCCTCGGCGAGACCGCCGGGCCCGGCCCACGCTTCGGTTCCCTGTGTTTGCCTCGGCCGTTCTCCTCTCCACCCTCGCCGCCTGCCCGACGCTTTCGGAGATCCGATCGCCGACGCCGGAACCTCCCCAGCGGGACTACCGGCGACAGATAGGCCCCGATGGGCGCCTCCTTCGAGATCCCGCCGGCCTCCTCGAGGATACCCTCCCGGCTGCACGGCTGGGTATCGCCAGCATTCTCGCCCAGGGGTACGCCGACCAGGTGAGCCGTTCGGATTTCTACCATCTCCATATCGTCTATCCCAACCGTCTCGTTGCCCCCTACCCGGCCCCTGCCATGCTCCTGAGCAATCTGGGGTTTCTCTTCCACACGAAGGAGCGGCCCCATAAGATTCGCGCTGAATGGCTGGCAGATCTGGCCGTGGTTCGGGACCCCTTCGTCGAGGAGTGGCTCGCTGTGGTAGGGGAAACCGATTTCGACTACCGGGATTTCTTCTACGGCTCCGGAAGAATCCGCTCCCGGCCGCCCCTGCCGGACCACCATATAGACCGGATCGCCGTGGCATGGAAAAACCAGCGACCGATCTCTGCGTCGGTAAGGACTCTTGGGAACCGGATCATTTATATACATGGATCCCGGCAACCCGGTTACGACGAGGCGGCGGTGGCGCTCTTCTGGCCGCGGAGTTTCCTTGCCCGGGTGTCGGATCCGGAACCGGTTCCCGCGGAGGTTCGCCCCAAGGAATGGTTTAGCATCGCGACAGTCTACTTTTCGCCGTCGGCCGAAGGCGGGTCGACAGTCGCCGGGGAGTGGACGCCTGACGGTGAGTCGGCCCCCGGCCGCGTGCCTACCCCGGTGTCCGACCGTCCCGGAAGGGTGATGGCGCGGTACTGGGGATACGATTTCGTCTTGGTTCCGACCTCGGCGAATTGACCTGAGGTATCTACAAGATTGTTGATCTACGAAGGCTAAATGGTTCGCCGGACTATCGATACGCTATTGAGCATCGGCTTTTGGGTCTAAAGTGCAGCACTGTCGTGAGTTACCGCTGTTTTATCAACAGGCTTGTTGATACTACCGAATTGACGCCCGAATCCCGGCGTGAGTATACTTTCCGCTCAGTTAATTTCCGGCAGAGGGCGGACAGCCGGCGGGCGTTGACAAACGAGTGCGATTTTCGCATCCTTTCTTTCTGCAAAATGGTGGATGTAGTTCAAAGGTAGAGCACCAGATTGTGGATCTGGTTGTTGCGGGTTCAAGTCCCGTCATCCACCCGCCGGATTTTGCGCCCGTAGCTCAGCTTGGATAGAGCGTCGGACTTCGAATCCGCAGGTCGCAGGTTCGAATCCTGCCGGGCGTACATTTCATATAATGGGCCGTTAGCTCAGCTGGTAGAGCAGCAGACTCTTAATCTGCGGGTCAGAGGTTCGATCCCTCTACGGCTCAATCCCACGTAACCGTCTGAGAAACGTAATTGACGACGTTTTTGTAAGATGGTATACCGTGCGAGAGTGGTGAAATTGGTAGACACGCCAGATTTAGGATCTGGTGCCTTCGGGTGTAAGGGTTCGAGTCCCTTCTCTCGCACCTATCCGGGCGACCGCAAGGCACCGCCGGTATTGTCGCCGATCGCCGAATTGCGGGAGTAGCTCAGTGGTAGAGCTCCACCTTGCCAAGGTGGATGTCGCGGGTTCGAATCCCGTCTCCCGCTCTTCTGACCGAGGCGATCTGGGATTCCGGATCGCCTTTTTTGTTAGCTGTAGTCGTTAGCTTTAAACAGAGGTGTATCGATGGTTTCGGATAAGCAAGTTGAAAAGCTGGAGAACTCGAGCGTTCGTCTCACGGTGACGGTGCCGAAGGAAGAGGTCAAGCGGGAGTACGACGATCTCCTAGCCGGTTACGCCAAGAACGTACAGATCAAGGGGTTTCGCAAGGGCAAAGTACCTCGAAATGTCCTCGAGCGCAAGTTCGGGGATAGCTTCAAGGTCGAGACCGCCCAAAAGGTTATCGACTCCGCCCTGCAGGAGGTCTTTCAGGAGATAGAGGAGAAGCCCCTCCCCTACGCTCAACCGGAGCTCGAGGGAGAGCTCGATCTCGAGCCCGAGGAGCCCCTCACTTTTACGGTCAAGTACGACGTCTTTCCGGATGTAGAAGTCGGCGAAACCACGGGCCTTACCATCGAGGAGCCCCAGGTTTCCATTAAGAAGGAAGACGAGGAGCGGGAGCTCAAACAGCTGCAGGAACAGAACAGCGTCGTGATGGAGAAGGACTCCGGGACCGTCGAGAAGGAGAACATCGTCACCATCGATTACGTAGAGCTCGACGATCAGGGCAACGAGGTCGAGGATACCAAGCGGGAGGACTTCGTTTTCACCGTGGGCAGCGGCTACAACCTCTACCGGATCGATGATGAGGTCATCGGAATGAAAGCCGGCGAGCAGAAGGTTATTGAGAAGGAGTACCCCGAGGAGTTCGAGTTCGAGGAGCTGCGAGGTAAGAAGAAGAAGCTCAAAGTGACCTGCAAACTCATCAAGGAGCGGCAGCTACCGGAGATCGACGATGAGCTCGCCCAGGACATCAGCGAGAAGTACGACTCCTTAGAGGACCTCAAGAAGGAGATACGAGAACGGTTAGAAAAGTCGGCGGAGCAACGGATCCGAGAACGGAAGGTGGACAACCTCATGGCAAAGATCGAGGAGAACAGTAAGGTCGCGGTGCCTGAATCCATGGTCTATGCGGAGCTCGCCGGCATGTGGCAGAATTTCGTCGGGCAGTATGGGGGCAGCGAGGAACAGGTAGAACAGCTTCTCCAGATCCAGGGAAAGAGCAAGGCGGACATACTCGCCGAGTGGCGGGAGGGAGCGGAAAAGCAGCTCCGGCGGCGGCTCATCGTACAGAAGCTTATCGACCAGGCAGGTATCGAGATCTCCGAGGAAGAGGCGGAAGCGGATCTCAAGAAACGGGCGGAGGAGTCCGGTGCCAACGCCGAAGAGGCGCTGGAGTATTACAAGAACAACAACATGTTGGATTACATCAAGCAGGACCTCGCCGAGCGCAAGCTCTTCGACGAGCTGTTTGAGAAGAACAGCGTCAAGAAAGGCAAGAAGCAGAGCTTCCTGGACTTGATGCAGGGAAATCAGTAACTTCACGCGGGATATGCGGAAAGAGCACATGGACACACGAAACAGTAACCTCGTCCCCATCGTAGTGGAGCAGACCGGGGCGGGAGAACGCTCCTACGACATCTACTCTCGGCTCCTCAAAGATAGGATCGTCTTTCTCGACGGCACTATTCACGACGTAACCTCCGACCTCATTGTGGCGCAGCTTCTCTTTCTCGAGAGCCAGGACCCGGAGAAGGACATAAACCTTTACATCAACTCTCCCGGTGGCTCGGTCACCGCGGGGCTGGCGATCTACGACACGATTCAGTACATAAAGCCGGACGTTTCCACCATTTGCATGGGGCAGGCAGCCTCGATGGCGGCTATTCTGCTCGCCAGCGGTGCCCCGGGCAAACGACGGGCCCTACCCTCTTCCAGAATCCTGATTCATCAGCCGTGGGGCGGCGTACAGGGGCAGGCGAGCGATATCGGCATCCAGGCTCGGGAAATCCTACGCCTCAAAGAGATGCTTATCAGCTATTTTGCCCAGCATACCGGCCAAACCGAGGCGAAAATCGCTTCCGATCTCGAACGAGACTATTTCATGTCCGCCCAGGAGAGTGTAGAATATGGGATAGTAGACGAAGTACTTGTTCGAGGGGGGAACAGCGAATCAGCATGATCAAACAGCGCAGCGAAAGCGGCAAATCGTGCTCCTTCTGTGGTAAGAAGGCGGAGTTGGCGCGTCGTCTCATTGCGGGCCCCGGGGTATATATATGCGACGAGTGCGTCAACGTCTGTAAGCGCATTATCGACGAAGAGGATGACATTCTCACCTCGGAATTCATGGAGAGCGTTCCCTCGCCCCGGGAGATCAAGGAGTACCTCGATCTCTACGTGGTGGGGCAGGAGGCGGCCAAGAAGGTGCTCTCCGTTGCGGTCTACAATCACTACAAGCGGATTACCCAGAAGAGCCGAATCGAAGAGGATGTGGAAATCGAGAAATCCAACGTTCTCATGATAGGCTCTACCGGAACCGGCAAGACCCTGCTCGCAAAGACCCTCGCCCAGAAGCTGAAAGTCCCCTTCGCCATCGCCGACGCCACCACGCTCACCGAAGCGGGATACGTCGGTGAGGATGTGGAGAACATCCTCCTCAAGCTCTATCAGAACGCCGGCGGCAATATCGCCGCCACCGAGCGCGGCATAATCTACATCGACGAGATCGACAAGATCGCCCGAAAGAGCGAGAACGCCTCCATTACCCGGGACGTCTCCGGTGAGGGCGTACAGCAGGCGCTCCTCAAGATTATCGAGGGCACCGTCGCCTCCGTCCCTCCCCAGGGAGGCCGAAAGCATCCGAGCCAGGAGATGATTCGGATCAACACCGACAATATTCTCTTTATCGTCGGGGGAGCCTTCGTGGGCCTCGACAAAATCGTCGAAGCGCGGGTCTCGAAACAGCCCATGGGATTTGGCGCCGACGTCAAAGCGACCAAGGAAAAGGACATCGTCGAGCTCTTCAAGCACCTCCACCCGGAGGACATGGTTCGATTCGGCCTAATTCCGGAGTTTGTCGGACGGCTTCCCATTAGCGTTACCCTCAGCGACCTCGATGTCACCGACCTGGAGCGCATCCTCAAGGAGCCGAAGAACTCCATCCTGCGCCAGTACCAAGCCTCTCTCAAGCTCGACGAGGTCGACCTCGTATTCGAGGACGAGGCGATTCAGGCTATGGCGACCCTCGCCATGAGCCGAAAGACCGGCGCCCGGGGACTGCGAGCGATAGTCGAGAGCATAATGATGGAGATCATGTTCGAGTTGCCTTCAATGGAGGGTAAGAAACGGGTAGTAATCACGCGAGAGGTAGTGGAGAACTCCGAGAAGCCGGAAGTCAGCGTTATCCAGAAGTCCGCCTGAGGTCGCTTCCATGAAGCTTCTGGACAAGGTGATGAACCGGGAAGAGGGGTCAACCTTCCCGGTGCTCCCGCTCAAGGAGAGCATCCTCTACCCCACTACGACGATTCCGGTTTTCGTCAACCGTAAGCCCGCCGTCCAGGCGGTGCAGGAGGCGATGAACCGGGATCGGCAAATCTTCGTCGTCTCCCAGACCCGCCCGGTGGTGCAACCATCCACCGCGGAGCTCTACAAGTCAGGAACCGTTGCTCACATTCTCCAAATGATGAAGCTCCCGGACGGTTCCCTGCGAATTCTCATAGAAGGAAAGAAGCGCGCCTCGGTCCTCCGATACGAGTCCGGCGAGCCGATCTACGCAAAGGTCAATCCGATCGAGAGCGTCAACATACCCACCGGGGAGAGCCTGCGAACCTACATTCGCACCATTCAGGACGCCTTTGAGCAGTACGCCGGTGTGAACAAGAAGATCTCCCGAGATGCGAGGAGCGCGGTCTCCCGGGCGGACGACCCGGAGCGCCTCATCTATCTGGTGGCGACCAACGTCGCCCTTCCCCTGGAAAAGAAGAACGACCTCCTCGAGCGCCCCGGCGTCAAGCCGCGCCTGGAGGACCTCGCGGTGGCGCTCAACACGGAGATCGAGGTCTTCGAGCTAAAGCGGCAGATCTCCGTGCGGGTTCAGAAGCGGATGGAAAAGGGGCAGCGGGACTACTACCTCAAGGAACAGGTCAAGGAGCTCAACAAGGAGCTCGGCCAGGAGGAGGAGGAGGACCTTACCGGCGCCAAGGAGATCGAGAGCGCCCTGAAGGAGAAGAAGCTCCCGGAGGCGGTGCGGGAGCGGGTAGAGAAGGAGCTCGGACGGCTACGAAAGCTGCAGCCCATCTCTCCCGAGGCGGGCATCATTCGGACCTATCTCGACTGGCTCATCGAGCTCCCCTGGTTCGAAAAGAGCGAAGAGCAACTCGACATCGGCGTCGCCACCAGGATCCTCGATGAGGATCACTACGACATGCAGAAGCCGAAGGATCGCATTCTCGACTACATCGCCGTACGCAAGCTGAACGGCCATCTCAAAGGGCCTATTCTCTGTTTCGTCGGCCCCCCCGGCACCGGCAAGACCTCCCTCGGCCAGTCCCTCGCCCGCGCCCTGGGCCGAGAGTTCGTTCGCATCTCCCTCGGCGGCGTCCGAGACGAGGCGGAGATTCGCGGCCACCGAAGAACCTACGTCGGCGCGCTCCCGGGCAAGATTATTCAGTCCATCCGAAAGGCGAAGAGCCGGAACCCCCTCTTTCTCCTCGACGAGATCGACAAGATGAGTTCCGACTTTCGCGGAGACCCGGCGAGCGCCATGCTCGAGGTCCTCGATCCGGAGCAGAACAAGACCTTTGTGGACCACTACCTGGAGCTTTCCTACGACCTCTCGGAGGTGCTCTTCGTCACCACCGCCAACTCCCTGCACACCATCCCCTGGCCCTTGCGGGACCGCATGGAGGTGATCGAGATCCCCGGCTACTCGGAGATCGAAAAGCTCCACATCGCAAACCAGTTTATCGTGCCGAAACAGCTGCGAGAGCACGGATTAGAAAAGGCGCATATTACCTTTCAGAAGAACGCCCTCCTCGATATTATTCGCAACTACACCATGGAGTCCGGCGTTCGGAACCTGGAGCGAGAGATTTCCGGAGTGATCCGCAAGCTCGCCCGAAAGGCGTCAGCGGCGGAGAAGATCGACGTGGAGGGGTTCAAGAAGCAGGTAACCCCGAAACTCGTTAAGCAGAGCCTCGGAAACCCGAAGTACGAGCGCTCCCTCCTCTACGCCGAGCCCCGGGTTGGCCTGGCCAACGGATTAGCATGGACCGAAATGGGCGGCATGCTCCTACCGATCGAAACGGTGCTCTATAAGGGCAAGGGAGAGCTCATTCTCACCGGTAACCTCGGAGAGGTGATGAAAGAGAGCGCCAGGACCGCCCTCTCTTATCTGCGCTCCTGCCGGGAGTACTTCAGCAGCGAGATACCCAGCCTGGCCTCCCGGGACATTCATATACACGTTCCCGAAGGCGCCATACCGAAAGACGGTCCCTCCGCGGGAATCACCCTGGTAATCTCCATTCTCTCAGCCCTCGTCGGAGAGGTTCCGCGGGGTGATTTCGCCATGACCGGCGAGATTACCCTCACCGGACGGGTTCTGCCCGTGGGGGGCATTAAGGAGAAGTGCCTCGCCGCCCACCGGCACAACGTCGGCAACATTCTCCTTCCGGGGGTCAACCGAAAGGACGCTGATGAGCTTCCCCGTGAGGTAGCCAAGCAGCTCCAATTGCACTATGCTGACACCGTTCTGGAAGCCCTTCAACTCCTTTTTCCCGAGGCAATGTTCTTTCCGAGCCGGAAGCGGAGACGAAGCATCGTTCCGGGACAAATTCATCTATTCACAGAGGGCGCAAAGAGTGAAACTTCAGGGTAGATCATTGCTAACTCTCGCTGAGTACAGCCGAGAGGAAGTGGAGTACCTCATCGAGCTTGCGGAGCGGCTGAAGAAGGAGTCCAGGGAGGGCACCCGAGCACGTCGCTTCGAAGGGCTCTCGATCGCGTTGCTGTTCGAAAAGCGCTCCACCCGCACCCGGTGCGCCTTCGAGACCGCCTTCGGCGAGGAGGGGGGCCATCCAGTCTTTCTCTCTAACGCGGATATCCAGCTCGGCGCTAAGGAGACTATCGAGGATACCGCCCGAGTTCTCGGGCGCATGTTCGACGCTATTCAGTTTCGAGGATTCGAACAGAAAACCGTAGAAACCCTCGCAACCTACTCCGGGGTGCCCGTCTACAACGGCCTCACGGACCTCTACCACCCCACGCAGGCTCTCGCCGACCTCATGACCCTCAAGGAGGAAGTTGGCACCCTCAACGGAGCGAAGCTCAGCTTCGTCGGAGACGGTCGAAACAACGTAGCCAACTCCCTCCTTATCGCCTGCTCCCTCACCGGCGTCAACATATGCGTCAGTGCACCCGAGGAGCTGCAGCCCGAAGATACCCTCGTGAAGCTCGCCGAGCAGTTCGCAAAATCCTCCGGAGCCACTGTAGAGATAACAACAGAGGTGGAAGACGCGGTGCGGGACGCCGACGCGATTTACACCGACGTCTGGTACTCCATGGGAGAGGAGTCGAAGGAGAGGGAGCGGCGAGCGCTCCTCGGCCCGTACCAGGTGAACGAAGCGCTCTTCGCCCGGGCGAATCCACCGGTTTTCCTCCACTGTCTCCCGGCGGTCCGGGGAAACGAGGTGACCCCGGGGGTAATCGACGGCCCCCATTCGAGAGTCTGGGAGGAAGCGGAAAACCGAAAGCACACCATTAAGGCGGTGATGCTTGCGACTCTCGGACGAGTTTAGTTGCGCCGGGGTCGATCTTTCCGTATACTTCAATGAGAAGAGTCACAGGAGGCATGGATGCGACACCGTCTACTCTTAGTTCTACTCATCCTCGTCATCGCCACTGCAGTGGCGTTCACGCAAGAAGCGGAGACGACGGATGGTGAAGATCCCGTGATCTACCCCATGACGGTCTACCTCAATACAGTCTACCGACATAGCCTGGGATACAAAATCGAGTACAACGACAGCGAGCTCTATTTTCAGGAGGCGTACCTCCCGGGGCGCTGGTTTACCGAGGCCGCCGGAAAGGCCGAACTCGTCCACAGCATAGATAAGACGGTGCCCTATATGGTCGTCTACTACGTCGACGGAGAGTTCAGCCATCTTCGCCTCTTTGTCCCCGAGAGCCCCTATCATTCGGCCTGGGACCAACTCCCCAACGGAGCCGATCTCGAGGAAGAGTTCGCGATCGAGACCCTCGCCTTAGAGTACTGAGCTCCCCGGGCGGGGCCCTGCTCACCTGCTGATCCGCAAAAAGAGTATGCAACGCCAACCCGTCCCGGAGGAACTGCTCCAGTTTCTTCGGGACTTTGACCATTTCCACGTACTCGGGCACATCGAACCGGATGGAGACTGTATCGGCTCCCAGATCGCTCTCGCCCTCTTTCTCAACAGGAGCGGAAAGAAGGCTCACCTAGTCAATCCCGGTCCCTTCGAGCGTGCCGAGGTACGTCATTTCGCCTCCCGCTTTGCCTCGGAGCTACCGAGACGTACGAGCGAACAGGAAGCGGTCATAATCCTCGACAGCTCCACCCTGGACCGCATCGGCGATCTTGCCGCGCAGCTCGACGGGCGACCCGTGGCGGTGATCGACCACCACGCCTCGGGGGAGCACTTCGGGGACATCCGGTTCGTGGACCCCTCGATTCCTGCCACAACCCTCATGGTTCAGGCGGTGATCGAATCCTTCGAGGAAACCCCCGCTCCGGATGAGGCGAGTATGCTTTTCTTCGGCCTCGCCACAGACACCGGTTTCTTCCGCTTTTTGGACCAGAACGGCGGCGATGTCTTTCACGCCGCCGGGAGGCTTACGGACGCCGGTGCCTCGCCGCGAGAGAGCAGCGCCCTCATCAGCGGGGGCCGCACCTTCGCCTCGAGAAAGCTGATTGGACGCCTCCTCGAACGCGCCACATCTCACGCCGGGGGACGCTTCATTCTCACTTATATGACCGCGGCGGAGCGGAGAGAGTTCGGCAAGGAGAACAGGGACTCCGACACCCTCTACCAGCTTCTCCTGAGTATCGAGGAGTGCGAGGTTATCGCCTTCGTGCGGGAGGAGTCGGAGACCGTCTGCAAAGGCAGCCTCCGAGCCACCAGCGAGATCGATGTGGGAGAAATCGCTACCCATCTCGGTGGCGGCGGTCACCAGAAGGCGGCGGGCTTTCTAAACCGCGGCTCCTTGCAGGAAACTACCGCGAAAGTGGTCCGCCTCGTCACCGAGCGGCTGGAGAGCCAGAACGGCTACCCGCCTAGCTCCGCCTCGGCGAGTCAATTGTAACGCATTGTAACACTCGCTTTCCCCTGGAAAATCGCGCTCTCGAACCTTCCGGTCCCTGCCCGCTTCGGCCCACCGTTCGGCCCTGACACAACTTCCGCACTTTCGCCCTCGAAGCGCACCGCTACTCCCGCCGGCAGCGGAACCGATATTCCGTCTACTACTTGGCAGACCCCTTGCTAATGACTCCGGTACCACAAGGATAAGGAGGAGCGTGTGAAACCGGGGAGTCTCACGGAGCAGGTGATCGCATTCCAGGAGGGGAGAGCTTCCCTCCAGGCGACGATTGAGGTCGTTTGGACCGCCGTCTGGCGTAGTGCCACCCATCTCGACGAGGATCAGCGCAGCGAGTTCGCCCTCTTCTTCCATAGAAGAATCCGCGCCATGATCTACCGCTACGATCCGGCGCTCGGCAGTTTCGAGGCGTACCTTGCAACCGCGGTCCGTTACCAGCTCAAGAGCTTCGCCTCCCGGAAAGTGCGCGAGCGCTTTCGAAAAGGCCTTCCGGAGGATCCCAATTTCTGGAAAACCGGCGGCGACCCTCTTCGGAGCTTCGCGGAGATAGCACCGGAGGAAAGAGACCAAGAGCTCCCGGTAACCGTACTGAAGGAGGCCGCCGAAGCGTACCGCTCCCACAACCAGCGTGTCCATCCAAAGGCGTTTAAGCAGCGACTCCTCTACGTCACCCTCAAGTGCTCCCTCTACGCCTCCGAGGAAACCCTCGCCGAGATGGCTTCTTTTCTCGAGATCGACCAGCCGAGGCTCCTGGAGCTCGCCCGGGAGCTCGCCGATACTCTGCAACCCCGGGTGAGGCGCCGCAGAACCCTTCAAGAACAGCAGAACGAACTTACCTGTCACCTCCACTCCCTCCGAAAGGAGCTCGAAGCGACTCCGGAAGAACCGCGACGTACTCGGCTCCGACAAGCGATTGAGCTCCAAGAGGAACGTTTCCGGGCGCTTACCAAGAAAATCGACCATGTCCCGGACTACGTAACCAATCGTGAAATCGCCAAGCTCCTCGCCGTTCCAAAGGGGAGCGTTGACTCAGGGATCTTCTACGTCCGCTCCGTCCTCAGGAGTCAGAGCAGCCGGGAAGCGGTGGCCGAGGAGTGCCGGTCGGTTGAAAGGGACCGCCCTTTACCGTAGGATCGCAGGAATAATGGAGATAGTTCTGGCTACGGCAAACGAGCATAAACGTCGAGAGCTCTCACTGATTCTCAAGGAGCACACCCTCCTGCTTCCCGGAGATCTCGGCTTTCAGTATGAGTACGATGAGACCGGTCTCACCTTTGCGGATAACAGTTTTGGAAAAGCCTTTGGCCTCTATCGCCTCTTGAAAGGCGTCGCCGAAAAGGGAGTGGAGAGTTCGCGGCCCCCGGAGGAAATCGCCGCGGCGGGACGGCTCCTGCCGGTCATTGCGGACGACTCGGGCCTTGCCGTACGCGCCCTCGAAGGGCGCCCGGGGGTCTTCTCGGCCCGATACGGAGAGGCGGAGGAGGGAAGAACGCTCTCGGACGAGGAGAAGAACCGGCGCCTCCTCGGCGAGCTCCGAGAGGTGGAGAACCGGAGCGCCTACTACGTCTGCTCCATGACGCTCATCCTCGGAGAGAACCGCTTCGTCCAGGCCCAGGAGACTTGGGAGGGCGAGATCGCCCACACCCCCTCATCCGGTACCACCGGCTTCGGCTACGACCCGATCTTCTACCTCCCCGAGCGGGGTCTCTGTGTCGCGGATATTGAGCCTGAAGAAAAGAACCTTCTCAGCCACCGTGGCAAGGCGGCCATGCGAATCGAGGGAGCCCTCTCTCTGATGTAGGGATTCCGGCACGCCTCTGGGCGCCGCCTACTTCTCGACCTCCGCCTCCATCGCCGTTTCGCTCTCCTCCACCGGAAACGCCTCGTCGTAGCTCTCTTTCGAAGCCTCGATAATTTCGAGAGCCTTCTCCCGATCGAGGATCGTCTTGACCGAGGTCTCCGAATGCTCGAGCGCCTTGTACACCTCGAAGAAGTGGGAGATCTCGTGGAGCACGTGCTGCGGCAAGGTTGAAACATCACGATATCCGGAGTAGACCGGATCCCGAAAGGGGATCGCTATGATCTTCTCGTCCACCTCTTGGTTGTCCACCATTTTGACAACACCGATCGGATAGCACTCCACCATCGTCAACGGGTCGAGCACCTCCGAACAGAGGACCAGCACATCCAGGGGGTCGTTGTCGTCCGCCAAGGTCCGAGGAATAAAACCGTAGTTGGATGGGTAATGGGTGGAGGTGAAAAGAATCCGGTCCAGCTTGATCAGACCTGTCGCCTTGTCGAGCTCGTACTTCTTCTTACTCCCCTTAGGAATCTCGATTATCGCTACGAACTTCTCCGCGGTGATGCGTGCGGCATCGATATCATGCCAGGCGTTCATGTAACTCTTGTAGCACGGCCCCCGGGTAAGGTCAACCTTGGAGCCGCGATCCCTCCCGGCGACCGCCAAGCGGCGCCGTTACCCGCACGGTGGTGTAAGGTAGAGAGCTGCTTGACTTTGGCCGGCGCCGAACGTAGCCTTGCCCCATGAGCGGAATACCCCAGCGTAGCGAACTGCCTCAGGAAGACAAATGGGATCTCTCCTCTCTCTACACCGAGGAGAAGCAGTGGGACCGGGACCTCGAGCTCTTGGAGGGCAAGGTCGAGACGATAGAGTCCTTTAAGGGTAGACTCGGCGAGTCGGCGGAAGAGCTCGCTCAGACCCTCGAGTATATGAATGAGGTCGGTATCCTCGAAGAGCGCCTCGGCTACTTCGCCATGCTCAGGAAGTCCGAGGACGCCTCGGATAGCGAGAACCAGGCGCGCTTCGACCGGTTTATGCGAGTGGCCACCCGGGTGGATGCGGCCGCCAGTTACCAGCGTCCGGAGATCCAGGCGATTCCGGATGAGAAGATGGAAGAGTTCCTCGCTCACCCGCGGCTCGAGCAGTTCAAGATCTTTCTCAGCAAGCTCCGCCGCTTTCGCCCCCACATTCTGAGCCAGGAGGAGGAGAAGCTCCTCTCCATGCAGCAGGAGGCGAACCAGACCGCCCAGCGCACCTTTCAGTCTCTCGTGGATGTGGACCTCGAGTTCGGCACGGTAAAGACCTCCGAAGGAGAGGAAAAGCCGCTCACCCAGTCCACCTTTATCACCTTTCTCCAGGACCCCGACCGCGGCGTCAGGGAAGAGGCGCACAAGAAATTCTACCGTCGCTTCGAAGAGCACAAGCACACCCTCGCCTCCCTCTACGCCGGAAGCATCCAGCTCGACATCTACAAAGCGAGGGTACGCAACTACCCCTCCGCCCGGGCAATGGCGCTCTTTCCTGACAAGGTAGATGAGTCGGTCTACGACAACCTCGTCCGTACAATCCGGGAAAACCTCCCCACCCTCCACCGATACTACGCTCTGCGCAAGCGGCTCCTCGGTATCGAAGATTTTGCCCACTTCGACACCCGGGTTCCTCTCGTACCGGAGATTCAGGTGCGCCATAGCTACGAGGAAGCGGTGGAGCTCGTCACCGAGGCGCTCCAGCCTTTAGGAGAGGAGTACGTTTCGACCCTGCGCTCGGGACTGCTCGGGGGCTGGGTGGACCGGTATGAGAACAAGGGAAAACGCTCGGGCGCCTTTTCCGCGGGCAGCTTCGTGGGCTGGCCCTACATCCTCATGAACTACAAGGAGGAGGTGCTGCGGGATGTTTTTACCCTCGCCCACGAGGCGGGGCACAGCATGCACTCCTACTACTCGAGCAAGAACAATCCGTTTCAGCACTACGACTACACGATCTTCGAGGCGGAGGTCGCTTCAACCTTCAACGAGCAGCTCTTGAACCGCCATCTCCTGGAGAAGGCGAAGGAGCCGCGGATGCAGGCGTATCTCATAAATAAGGAGCTCGATGATCTGGTAGCCACCCTCTTTCGGCAGACGATGTTCGCCGAGTTCGAGGACCTGGTTCACAAACACGTGGAGTCCGGCAATCCCGCAACCCTCGACTATTTCCGGGAGAGCTACGGCAGCCTTCTTTCCGACTACTTCGGACCAGAGGTCTCCATCGACGACCCGGTGCAGCTCGAGGGTTTGCGAATTCCGCACTTCTATCGCGCCTTCTACGTTTACAAGTACTCAACCGGCATCTCCGCGGCCATATCCCTCTCCAAACGGGTCCTCGCGGGCGGCGCGCGAGAGCTCGAGGATTACTTTGCTTTTCTCAAGTCCGGAGGCTCCCGATTTCCTCTCGAGTCCCTCGGCGCGGCGGGAGTGGACATGTCGAGACCCGAGCCGATCCAGGAAGCGATGAGCCATTTCGGCTCCCGGCTGAAACAGTTGGAAGGGCTGCTCGAGGCGTAGTGGACTGGTTCTGGGACGCCGATGACGCGCCGGCTCGGGCCAGAAAACCAGCGTATAGCCTCATCTAAAAATCTTACCGTGGGAAGTGTATGCCTCATTTGGAATTCTTACCCAAGGTAGTGGTGGAAGAACCTGAAAACGGCAGTTCCCGTTGGTTCTTTTCCTGGTGAATCCGAAGTAGACTTCCAATGGCTTGGTCCACGAGTCGTTTCTGTTTGACGATGTGGAGCTGCTGTGCTCTGCGGCGGAGCTCTTGTTTAATCTCGTCGGAGACAAGCGGAGAGTCGAGTAGTCGTTGGTACGGTGGTTTCGGTGCCTCATAGACCTTCTTTACCCGAGGACCAGTTTGAATCTTCTCGACGAGTTTTACCGAAGCATAGAAGTAATTCAAGAGAGGACACAGGTGTGTGTAGACCTCCTGGAGCGCCTGGTATTCCTCATCGGTGTCAAAACGATAGTAGCCGACGGTCCGCCGAACGGCGATGTCGTTCTTCTGCTCGACGAAGCAGTTATCGTTCTTTCGGTAGGGACGACCGCGAGTGAACTCAACTCCGGTGTCGTTGCAATAGTTGAGGAGTACGGTGTTGATGAACTCACCTCCATTATCGCTATCCACTCCGTTCAAGGGGAACGGTAAGTCTGAGCGGATTTCCACGACGTTTTCTTTGACCCATCGGTGAGCTCGGTTTCGCAGTGCACGCAGCTCCGTCCACCCGGAGAAGACGTCGGTGGCCGTCAGGGTCGCACAGTAGTGCCCTGAGACGCTTCCGCCGTCATGATGGACGGTATCTAACTCAAAAAAACCTGGAAGACGCTCATTCCACGTAAAATGAGTTCTCACTGGTATTTGGTGTTTCAGCAGCGGTCCATGTTTCGTATGGCTCTTGCCCCTGATCTCCAATTTTCGTCGTTCATGCTTGAGGAGCCTGTCCACGGTAGCCGCGCTGATCCTACAGAGCTTTGCCGCAACGGTTTCGTCGATAGCCAACTCGGGTTCTGCCTTCAGTACTTCCATGTTCGCACGCATCAGAACGACCAACCGTTTTCCGCATTGATAGTCAAACAGCTCCCAGATTTTCCGCAGTGACGCATGCACCGGCTCGTCATAGACACGATCGCGGTTACGCTTTTTCGGTTTCCGGGATTCACCAACAACAAGCTCAACCAGTCTGCCGTCCACAACACGGATCTTCTTCTTCCCCCAACTGTTCAGCAGCTCCACCGCATACTTGCGATGGTACCCGGTCGTCCGGCAGAACTCGTTAAGAATCGCCTGCTTGCCGCTCTTGGATTCTTGCCGATACCTTGCGACGAGCTCTTTTGTTAGCGCCTTCTTTTCCCTCATCGTTAGTCCCATCTGCGCTCCTCTCGAGTCGGTCGAGAGGAGTATCGCTCAGGGTAAGATTTTTAGATGAGGCATGATTGCTTCAGGGTAAGATTTTTGGTGAGTCAACGCGCCTTCTACGAGCTGCTTCTTCCATTGCGATATCTGTCCGGGCGTCACGTCGTACT